>NZ_CM002285.1:5185903-5211554 GCF_000497445.1 Streptomyces roseochromogenus subsp. oscitans DS 12.976
GTTGGTGTGGACGCGGAGGTCGGCCGGGTCGGCCAGGACGCCGGGGTCGGCCGGGTCGGCCGGGATGCCGGGGTCGGTCGGGACGCCGGGACGCCGGGACTGTTGGGTCCGGCAGGGCCGTCAAGCCACGCGAGGGTGGGGGCGGCTGCCGTGGCGGGCCGAGGCGAGCAGGCCCTTCAGCGTGGTCAGCCAGCCGACGGCTACGAACGCCGCGCCGATCAGCAGGCCGACGGTCCCGTCGAGCGGCAACACGATGCCGACGGCGCCGCCGAACACCCACGCCATCTGCAGCAGCGTCTCCGAGCGGGCGAACGCCGAGGTGCGCACCAGCTCCGGCACGTCCCGCTGGATCAGCGCGTCCAGCGCCAGCTTGGCCAGCGCCTGGGCGAACCCGGCGACGGCGGCCAGACAGGCCACCAGGAACGCCCCGAAGAACAGGGCGGCGACGATCGCCGTACCGAGCACCACCGCGACGACCGTCACGATGATGATCTCCGGGGCGCGTGATCTCAGCCAGGCCCCGACCGCCGTGCCCAGCGCGTTGCCCACCCCCGCGGCGACACCCACTATCCCGAGCGAGACCGCCGCGCTCTCCCCGGTCAGCGGATGCTCGCGCAGCAGGAAGGCCAGGAAGAAGATCAGGAAGCCGGACAGACAGCGCAGGGCCGAGTTGGCGCCGAGCGCATGGGTGACGGCGGGCCCCACGGTCCGCAGCCCCGGCCGTCTCACCTGCTCCTTCCGGCGCTGCGGCCCGTGCAGATGCCGCTCGTCGGCCGCGAGCAGCGCCCTGTCCTCGCCCTTGGCCGAATCCACCTTGGGCGGCAGCGAGAAGGACAGGAGCGTTCCCCCGACGAAGATCACGAAAGCGCCGTACAGCGGCCAGGGATCGCCGGCCTTGTGCAGCCCCGCCGCCACCGGCGCGGCGACACCGGTGGCCAGCAGCCCGGCCAGGGTGACCCGCGAGTTGGCCTTCACCAGCGAGAACCGGGGCGGCAGCAGCCGCGGTACGACCGCACTGCGGACCACCCCGTACGCCTTCGACGCGACCAGCACTCCCAGCGCGGCGGGATACAGCTCCAGGCTGCCGCTCGCCACGGCGCCCGAGATCACGAGCGCGAGCAGTGCACGGGCCAGCATGGCCCCGGCCATCGCGGCGCGCCGCCCGTGCGGCAGCCGGTCCAGGAGGGGCCCGATGACCGGGGCGAGGACGGTGAAGGGCGCCATCGTGATGGCGAGGTACAGCGCGACCCGGCCACGGGCCTCAGCCGTCGGCACCGAGAAGAACACCGTGGAGGCGAGCGCCACGGTGATCATGACATCGCCGGCGCCGTTCACCGCGTGCAGCTCGATCAGCTTGCCCAGCCCCGACTCGCCCGCGCCATGCGCGTGCGTGGCCTTGCGGATGCCCCGCGCGGCTCCGGTGACGGGAAAGTGCAGGGCACGCCCGACGGAGCGGACCGCGCCGCCGACCCGGCTCGCACCGCCACCCCGAACACCACGCCTGTCCGCGGTCACCACGTGCTTCATAGTGCCCCGAGAAGGCGGTGGATAGTGCGGTACGGCACGTACGTCATGGGTGCGCGGGTGCGAGAGAATGCCGCGTGGCGGCGACGAATCTCGTTCGGTGTAGCGTGCGTATCTCAGCCATAACGCAGAATGGATGGCAGAGGTGCGCCCGAGCGCGATCGGGAGCAGACGTCGATGCGGCCCCAAGGTCCGCTCCGTCCGCTTCACCGCCTTCAGGCAGCCGCACTCGACGAGACGGCGTAGGAGAGAAGCGATACCTGTGAGCGCAGCGACAACGCGAAGCCGCACCCCCGACCGTCTGTGCGCCGAGGCGGTCGATCTCGCCCGCGGTGCCGCCGAGGAGGCCGCCGCGCCCGGCGTGGTCGGCGAACACGCCGGCCTGGTGTCCGAGGGCGACCGCGTTGTGACGCACTTCTTCGAGTGCAAGGAGCCGGGCTACCGCGGCTGGCGCTGGGCGGTGACCGTGGCCCGCGCCTCCCGCGCCAAGATCGTCACGCTCGACGAGGTGGTCCTCCTCCCCGGCCCCGACGCCCTGCTCGCCCCCGAGTGGGTCCCATGGAGCGAACGGCTGCGCCCCGGCGACCTCGGCCCCGGCGATCTGCTCCCCACCGACCAGGAGGACCTGCGCCTGGAGCCCGGCTACACCGGCGAGGAGGAGCCGCTGCCGAGCTCGGCGGTCTCGCACGAGATGGCGGAACTGGCGGAGGCGGAGGACGCCGACGTCACCCCCGGCACCCCGGCCGCCCAGCCCACGGTCCCCACCCGGGGTTCGATCGCGGCGGTCGCCGAGGAACTGGGCATGCGCCGCGCCCGAGTCCTCTCCCGCTACGGCCTCCATGTCGCGGCGGACCGCTGGGAGGAGTCGTACGGCGCCCGGACCGCGATGGCCCAGGCCGCCCCGGCGACCTGTCTGACCTGTGGCTTCCTGAACCCCATCGGCGGCTCCCTCGGCCAGGCCTTCGGCGTCTGCGCCAACGAGTTCTCCCCGGCCGACGGCCGTGTGGTCTCCCTGGCCTACGGCTGCGGCGGCCACTCGGAGGCCGCGGTCATGCCGAAGCCCCCGCAGCCGGCCGCGCCGGTCATCGACGAGACGCGGGTCGACCCCTTCCCCCTCCGCCCCGCCCGCGGCGCGGGCTCGGTCCCGGAGACCGGCGACGACGAAACGGCGGAACTGGGTCACTCGTAGTCGGCCACTCCACAGCGACCGGCGACTGTCAACGCTCGGATTGCGTGCCGCTCTGGTCCTTCTGGTCCTTGTAGAGCGGCAGGTTGTCCGTGGAGATCGTCCAGTCGCCGATCGTGACGTCCTCGCCGTAGACGAAGTCCTTGCGCGTCGCGTAGCGCGGACCGCCGGGGGTGGAGTGGATGTCGGTGAGGACGGCACCGGTGCCGGTGCGTGGGTCGAAGACCGCGTAGACGGGGATACCCATGAGGGGGTAGTCGCGCATCTTGGTGACCCAGTCGTTGTCGGGGTTGGACTTGGAGACCACTTCGATGGCGGCGATGAGCGCGTGAGGGTCGATGGAGCCCTCGACGTCGAGGTCGGTCCACGCGATCACCATCACGTCGGGATGGCGCATGATGCCTTCTGGCTCGTCTTCCACATCGGGTGTACCGGTGTGAGCCAGCAGCTCGTCCGGCATGATCCGTTCCAGACGGCGGCTGACGTGTGCCGCCGTGACCTCATGGGGCCCTCCCGGCGACATCATGTCGTGAACGATCCCTTCCTTGGTGATCTCGAACTTCCCGGGCAGGGCGTCGTCCATGGACTGAACGAAGTCCCGCAGGGTCCGGTACAGGTGGGAGCTGCCCTGCCGTGCGTTGTCCGGGGCGATGGTCATGGCGCTCGCTCCTCGTCGTCTGTGCCCAGGGGCAAGGATCGTCACGTTCATGCTAGGCGGCCTCCGGGAGACCGGATCGGTAGTCGAGGCACCGGCCGGGCTCGGGTGAGCGGAAGGCGCGGTCACAGCCTTCGCAGTTCCGGAGGGGGTGCCGGACCGTCGGCGGAGGTGCCGGGGTACGCAACGGGGGCGGAGGAGGCAGTTGCTCCGTCAGGCGGTGGGCCAGCAGGGCCGCCGGGCGGCACAGGGGCTCATCCGGCAGGCCCGTGGTCAGGGCGTGTCGTACGGCCGTGGGCGTCACGTCGCGTTCCAGCCAGGCGGCGACGCCGGGCGCCAGGTGGGCCGTGTCGCGGGCCGAGAGCAGGAGGCGGGAGTCGTGGCGGCGGAGGTCCGCGAGGAGGTCCGTGGCCTGCTGGATCAGGGCGGGGGAGGGGCAGGCCGGGCGCGGTAAGGGCGGGAGCGCCTTGGGGGGCGCCTTCTTCGGCCGCGCGGGCTTGGGCACGTGGTTGTCGGTACGGCGGCCCGGCTGATTGCAGGAGATCGTGCGGGTGACGATACGGCCGCCGGGAACGCGTTGGCGCTCTCGGCGCAGATAGCCGTACGTCTCCAGCTCCCGCAGGGCCGCCGCGATACGGGTCGCGCCCTCGGGGAAGCGGGCAGTGAGGGTCTTGATGTCCACTCGGGCCCCGGCCGGGAGTGACTGGATGTACACGCCGAGCCCGATGGCGAGTCCCGACAGCTTCGGGTGCTGGGCCAAGTGGTTGCCGACCACCGTGAAGTGGGAGGTGTGGCGGGCGTTGTCGTGGATCAGGCCGCCGACGCCGGATTCACACCGCCGGTTCGGGTGGTTGTTGGCGACAACGCGGGACTGGGCGTGCGCGGGCGCGCTAGGGTTCTGGGCATCCATCGGGAAGCTGTGTTCTTCCTAGGTGGTCAGGCCCTCGATCGGGATCGCTACTCCCGGCCGGGGGCCGTCGCTTTTCTGAGGTGCTTTCTCCCTCGTGGTCCTTTGGGAAAGAGCGCCCCTTGGACCGCAGCACGGGTTTCCGCGTCGCGGTGGCAGAGCGACCTCGGCCCACACCGTCTTGCGCGGCGTCCGCCCGGGCGCGGTGCCCCAGCGGTCGGCCAGCGCCTCGACGAGGAGCAGCCCGCGCCCTGAGTCGGCGTCAGAATCGGGTCGTCCGGTCCGGGGGAGCCGGTCACCCCTCGTGTCGGTCACCTCGATACGGAGGGTGTCGGCGACGGCGTAGAGGGTCAGCCGGAAATCCCGTCCCGCCACCCGGCCGTGTGTGGCGGCGTTGGCCGCCAGTTCGGCGACGATCAGCTCCGCCGGGTCCAACGGGAAGCCCCAGGTGCGGAGTTGTTCCGTGGCGAGCAGACGGGCGAGGCGGGCTCCGCGTGGCGTGGCGGACAGCTGCGCGGTGAAGTTCGGGATGGGGGTGGAGATTTGCTGGTTCACATCACTCAGAGTGGCTGGGACTGCTACCTGTGAATAGTGACGAGGTGGTTGCGTACGGTCACTGTCCAGCGCTGTCCGGTCGTGTCCGGGCTGTCAGGAAGGGGGCGCGGTGTGAGCGAGGAAGAGGAGCCGGGCTGGGAGGTCGACCCGGATGACGAATGGGGAGTTGCCGTCATCGCCACGGTGGGGCGGCAGTTGAAGCTGAGGCGCGAGGCGCTGGGGATGAGCGCGGCCGACTTCGGCAAGGCCGTCGGGTACGGCGAGGACCTGGTCTACAAGGTGGAGGGCGGCAAGCGGATCCCTCGGCCCGAGTACCTGGACAAGGCCGACAGGGTCTTGAAGGCGGGCGGGTTGATCGCCGCGATGAAGGAGGACGTGGAGAAGGTCCGGTATCCGAAGAGGGTTCGGGCGCTGGCGGGGCTGGAGGCGAAGGCGGTTGAGCTGCTCTCGTACGGCAACCACAACCTGCACGGGCTGCTGCAGACCGAGGAGTACGCGTGGGCGCTGCTGCGGACGCGGCGGCCCGTATCGCCGGAGGATCAACTGGAGCAGGCGGTTGCTGCGCGTATGGCCCGGAAGGCGATCTACGAGCGCTCACCGGCCCCCGAGCTGAGCTTCGTCCTGGAAGAGACGACGCTGAGGCGCCCGGTCGGAGGCAAGATGGTGCTTCGAAAGCAGCTCGAACACCTCCTGGAGGTGGCGCAGTTGCGGAACGTCGAAATTCAGGTGATGCCGATGGACCGCTGGGACCACCCTGGAATGGGAGGACGGGTTCAGGTGCTGAAGTTCGCGGACGGCACGGCGGTTGGGCGTATGGACGACGAGTTCAACGGGCGCCCTGTAGACGAGCCGAGGCAGCTTCGGATCCTCGAACTGCGCTATGGCATCATCCGGGCCGAGGCTCTGACCGCACGGGAGTCACTGGCCTTCATCGATCGAATGCTGGGAGAAACATGATCCGCGAGGCCTCTGCCAGAGACGCATCCGGGCTGGTGTGGTTCAAGAGCAGCTACAGCGACAGCAACAACCCGAACGACTGCGTCGAGGTCGCCAATACCCCCGCCACCATCCACATCCGCGACTCCAAGCAAACCGACGGCCCCCGTCTCCGCGTCGCCCCCGGCGCCTGGACGGAGTTCCTCGGCTACGCCGCCGGGCACTGAAACAGATAAACAGGCTGGACGGATGAACCGCGCTGCTCCATAAGGGGGCCCACGCCCAGTCGTTGAGCCCCGCAGGGACCCCGCTCCTCGATCATCGCCGCGTCGGCGCACGGCCGACCTTGAGGCGAGGAGCGGCCCAATGGCGGATCGGAATGTCTCCCGGAAGCGGTCGAACCGGCGGCGCACCACGTGGGCCAAGGTCTGTGCGGGGCTTGCGGGCCTGGCACTGACCGTGGGGTTCCAGGGCACGGCGGCCGCATCCGGCAGACCCGCGCCTCCGTCACCACAGGGGCGGATCCTCGACCTGCCCCTGGCGGGGGTCGGCGGACTCCTCCACCCGGACGCGCCGCCGGCCGGGGCCGACGACTGGAGCTGCAAGCCCACGCGTGAGCATCCGCGCCCGGTCGTACTGCTGCACGGGACCTTCGCGAACGCCTACGAGAACTGGGGCTTGATGTCCCCGTACCTGAAGCAGCTGGGCTACTGCGTCTTCGCTCCCGACTACGGCGGGACGCCCGGCAACCCGATCAAGGCCACCGCACACATCCCGGTGTCCGCACAGCAGATCGCCGAGTACGTCGACCGCGTGCTCAAGGCCACCGGTGCCCGCCAGGTCGACCTCGTCGGGCATTCCCAGGGCGGCGGTCCCACGCCCCGCTGGTATCTGCGGTTCGATGGCGGCACGGATCCCGCGCACCCGGAGCGGAACAAGGTGCACAGCCTCATCGGCCTGGCGCCGTCCAACCACGGCACGACCGCCGACGGCGTCGGCACACTGGTCACCAAGCTGGGGCTCAGTGATCCCGTGGGCCTCCTCGTCGGCCAGGCGGTCAAGGACCAGCTGGTCGGCTCCGAAGTGAACACGACGCTGGACCGGGACGGGGACACCCAGCCCGGGGTCGACTACACCGTCATCGCCACCCGGTACGACGAGGTCGCCACCCCCTACACGAACCAGTTCCTGAAGGCGGGACCGGGTGCGACCGTCAAGAACATCACGATCCAGGACATCTGCCCTCGGGACCTCTCCGAACACGTCGCGATGGCGTACGACTCCAACGCCGCCCAACTCGTCCGCAACGCCCTCGACCCGGCCCACGCCCAGCCCGTCGACTGCGACCTGACCCTGCCCGTGCTCGGCGGCTGACCGGGAGACGCCGCCCGGCACCCGTGCCCCGGCCGCCCCGCTGGCGCTGTACCTTCGTGCTCACGTCGACGAGGAGAGTGAACGTGAGCAAGTTCGTGCGGCCGGCGGCCGAGGGCGCCGACCCTTTCGGCACCGCCCGTCTGCGCCGCGGTGTGCTCGACGCCTGGGCGACCAGCCCCGCCCGGTTCCGTGAGGACGCCAACGCCGAGGAGGACCTGGTCCTCGGCGGCTACCGGGACCGGCTCGTCGTCGAGCTGGCCCAGAACGCCGCCGACGCCGCCGCGCGGGCACGGGTGCCGGGGCGGCTGCGGCTCACCCTTCGCGACGGCGTGCTCGTGGCCGCCAACACCGGTGCCCCGCTGGACGCGGCCGGCGTCGAGTCGCTGTCCACGCTGCGGGCCTCCGCCAAGCGGGACACCGAGGTCACCCAGGGTGCCGTCGGGCGGTTCGGGGTCGGGTTCGCCGCCGTACTCGCGGTGACGGACGAGCCCGCGATCGTGGGGCGGCACGGCGGTGTGCGCTGGTCCCTCGCCGAGGCGCGGGAGCTGGCCGCCGACACCGCCCGGCACAGTCCGGGGCTGGGCGACGAGGTCCGGCGCCGGGACGGCCATGTGCCGCTGCTCCGGCTGCCGTTCGCCGCCGAGGGCACCGCGCCGGACCCGTACGACACCGCCGTGATCCTGCCGCTGCGCGACACGGCCGCCGCCGATCTCGCCGAGCGGCTGCTGCGCGCCGTCGACGACGCACTGCTCCTCGCCCTGCCGGGGCTGGAGGAGGTCGTCGTGGAGGCGGGGGACCAGGGGCCGCGCACCCTTCGCCGCCGTACCGACGGTGCCGTCACCGTCGTGGAGGACTCGCGGGAGGGGACCACGCGGTGGCGTACCGTCGCCGCGCACGGGCCGCTCACCCCCGACCTGCTCGCCGACCGGCCCGTGGAGGAGCGGCTGCGACCCCACTGGTCGGTGACCTGGGCCGTACCCGAGGACGAGGACGGGCGTCCGGCGCGGCCGCGGACCACGGCCGTCGTGCACGCGCCCACCCCGAGTGACGAACCCCTCGGTGTGCCCGCGCTGCTCATCGCCTCCTTCCCGCTCGACACCACCCGCCGGCACACGGCCCCCGGCCCGCTCACCGACTTCCTGGTGCAGCGCGCGGCCGACGCCTACGCCGAACTGCTCGCCGGCTGGCGGCCGGTGACCGAGGGGATCATCGACCTCGTGCCCGGGCCGCTCGGCAAGGGCGCGCTGGACGGGACGCTGCGCCAGGCCGTGCTGGAGCGGCTGCCGCGAACCGCCTTCCTGCCGCCCGCCGTTCAGGGGCCGGGCGGCGCGGACGAGCTGCCGGAGGCCGTCCGGCCCCGGGACGCCGAGGTCGTGGAGGGCGCCGGGGCGGACACCGTACGGGTGCTCGCCGAGGTGCTGCCCACGCTGCTGCCCGCCGGTCTTGAGCGGCGGGTCGAGCTGCGCACCCTCGGGGTCGCCCGGCTGCCGCTCGCCGACGCCATCGACCGGCTCGCCGGGCTGGAGAAGGACCCCGAGTGGTGGTGGCGGCTGTACGACAGCCTCGCCGGGGTCGACCCGGACCGGCTGTCGGGGCTGCCCGTGCCGCTCGCCGACGGCCGGACCACCATCGGGCCCCGGCAGGTGCTGCTGCCCAGCCCGGACGCCGCCCATATCGACGCGGACATGCTCGGGCGGCTCGGGCTGAAGGTCGCCCACGAGGACGCCGTGCATCCGCTGCTGGAGAAGCTGGGCGCCCTGCCCGCCACCCCGCGCGCGGTGCTCACCACCCCGCAGGTACGGGCCGCCGTCGCCGCCTCGCTGGACGAGGAGGGCGCGAGCGGGGGCTGGGAGGAGGACGCTCCGGACGCCGAAGAGCTGGCCGGCACGGTCCTCGGGCTGGTGCGGGACGCGGGCCTGGAGCCCGGTGACGAGCCCTGGCTGGGCGCCCTGGCCCTGCCCGACGAGGACGGGGAACTGGCCCCCGCGGGTGAACTGGTCCTTCCCGGCAGCCCCTTCGCCCGGGTGATCCGCGAGGACGAACTGGCCGCCGTGGACCACGACCTGGCCGAGAAGTGGGGCGAGCAGCCGCTGGCCGCCTGTGGCGTGCTCGCGAACTTCGCGCTCGTCCGCGCCACCGACGTCGTCCTCGACCCGGACGAACTGGAGCCCCGGGAGGGCGACTTCGCCGAGCCCGACGACGCCGGGCTGCTGGACGCCGTCGACGTGTGGAGCGAGGACCTCCTCGACCGCTTCCCGGACAGCCCGGTGCCGCCGGTCGCCACCGAGCTGATCGCCGTCCGCGATCTGGACCTGGTGGACGACGAGCGGTGGCCGCAGGCACTCGCGCTGCTCGCGCAGCCGCCGCTGCGGGACGCCCTCACCCAGCCCGTGCGGATCCTGCTGCCCGACGGCACCCACGAGGTCGTACGCCCTTATACGGCCTGGTGGCTGCGCGGGCACCCGGTGCTCGACGGGCGCCGGCCCGCCGGTCTCCTCGCGGCCGGCGGCGACCCGCTGCTGCGCGGTCTGTACGACGAGGCCGACGCGACCGGCTTCGAGGACGAGCAGGTGCTGCGGGCCCTGGGCGTACGGACCTCGGTGGCGGCCCTGCTGGACGAGCCCGGCGGCGCCGCCGAGCTGCTGGACCGGCTGGCCGACCCCGAGCGGCCGGTCACATCGGCCCAACTGCACGGACTGTACGGGGCGTTGGCGGAGCTGGATCCGGAGCAGGTGACCCTGCCGGACGAGCTGCGGGCCGTGGTCGATGGGCGGGTGGAGGTCGTGGACGCGGGCGAGGCCGTCGTGGTCGACTCGCCGGACCTGCTGCCCTTCACCTCGGGAGTGCCGCTGCTGCCGGTCCGTCCGGCTCGCGCGGCCGAGCTGGCGGAGCTGTTCCAGGTGCGGCGGCTCAGTGAGTCCGTCACCGGCGAGGTGCACTCCGAGGGGACCGAGCACGAGGTGCCGGAGCCGGTACGGGTGCTGCTCGGGCCGCGCACGCCCGGGACGTACGTCGAGCACGAGGAACTCGTTGTCGACGCCGTGGAGATCGACTGGCGGCTCACCGACGACGGGGTGCTGCACGCGGCCACGCTGGAGGGCGTGGCGGCGGGGCTGGCGTGGGCGGCGGGTCAGTGGCCGCGGCGCTTCGAGGTGGCGGCTCTGCTGGAGGACCCGTCACGGACGGAGGAACTGGCCCGGGACCGCTGGTTCGACTGACGGCAGGAGGCGGGTATTGCTTGCACCATGGACAGGCAATGCCCGCCTCAAATATGGCCGGCAATCGCTCTTGCCGTACAACCCGCCTCGGGGGTCGCAGATCTGATCGCGTGAGTCAACCGACTCCACGATCACTTCTCCCTCCAGGGGAAACGCACATGCGCATACGTGCCACCGTGGCCGCCGTCTCCGGCGCCCTGGCCCTCTCCGCCCTCGCAGTCCCGGCCGCGCAGGCCGCAACCGACTCGGGCGCCCCGTACACGCTGAATGCAAGCTTCTCCAACGTCTCGATCGCCTCGGCGATCAAGGTGGGCACCACCAACGAGGTCACCGTCTCGTACTCGTACACCCTGACGCACGGCGCCGACGTGAACATCGCCGCGAGCGACTTCTACACGGACGCCTTCCTGTACCACGGCACCTACAGCGACACCGCCCCCGAGCTGTACGGCGACAACCCGGCGACCTGCACCGCCACCTCGTCGACGACGGCCACCTGCAAGGGCTCCGTCAACATCTACCCGGCCAACTCCCCCTCCGACGGCGGCCTGATGAACGCCTGGGCCGGCAGCTGGAGCGTGGCCGCCGAGGCCGTCGCCTTCAACGGCCAGAACCAGCAGAGCCCCGACATGAGCAAGGTCGGCTACAAGGACCAGAGCGGCCTCGGCACCACCCTGGTCCAGCGCAACTCCAAGCTGACGACCACCGTCAGCGCGACGTCCGTCTACAAGGGCAAGACCTTCACGGTCTCGGGCAAGCTGACCCGCGCCGACTGGGAGAAGCACACCTACAACCCGGTCGGCGGCCAGTCCGTCAAGCTCCAGTTCCGCAAGGCGGGCACCAGCACGTACACCACGATCAAGACGGTGACCACCGACTCGTACGGCAACCTGAAGACCACGGCCACCGCGAACTACAGCGGCTACTGGCGCTACAGCTACGCGGGCATCTCGACCACGCCCGGGGTCAGCGCCACGGGTGTGTACGTCGGTGTGAAGTAGTCACCGGCTAGTCCGGGAAACGGCGGTCGACCCACTGCCAGATCCACTCCAGGGCGGCCGCCGCCACCACCGCGATGCCGACGGCTGTCCATGGCATCGTCATCCCCACCAGCTTCAGCGCGAAGAAGCCCTGCATCGCCGGTACGGCGAGGATGAACACAAAGGCCAGGCCCATCGACGCCACCAGCAGGACCCGCCACCAGGTGTAGGGCCGCGCGATGATCGCCAGGATCCACATGGAGATCAGGAAGAGCGTCAGGGTGGCCGCGCTGGTCTCCGCGCTCAACCCGACCGGTCCGGTGTAGTACTGACGGGCGATCAGATACGTCACGAAGGTCGCGACTCCGGCCACCACGCCACCCGGGATCGAGTACCGCATGACTCTGCGCACGAAGTGAGGTTTCGCCCGCTCCTTGTTGGGTGCGAGGGCCAGGAAGAACGCGGGGACGCCGATGGTGAGGGTGGAGAGAAGCGTCAAGTGCCTCGGCAGGAAGGGGTATTCGACCTGCCAGCAGACCACCAGCACCGCCAGCAGCACCGAGTAGACCGTCTTCACCAGGAACAGCGTCGCCACGCGCGTGATGTTGCCGATCACCCGGCGCCCCTCGCCGACCACCGACGGCAGGCTCGCGAAGCTGTTGTTCAGCAGCACGATCTGCGCCACCGCCCGTGTCGCCTCCGAGCCGGAGCCCATGGCGACCCCGATGTCGGCGTCCTTCAGCGCGAGCACGTCGTTCACGCCGTCGCCGGTCATCGCGACCGTGTGCCCGTGCGACTGCAGCGCCCCGACCATGTCCCGCTTCTGCTGCGGGGTGACCCGCCCGAAGACGGTCCCTTCGTCCAGCGCTTCCGCCATCCCGGCCGGGTCGGCGGGCAGCCGCCGTGCGTCCACCGTCGTACCTTCGAGGCCCAGCTTGGCGGCGACCGCACCGACCGAGACCGCGTTGTCGCCGGAGATGACCTTGGCGCGCACGTTCTGGTCCGCGAAGTAGCGCAGCGTGTCCGCCGCGTCGGGCCGCAGCCGCTGCTCCAGAACGACGAGGGCGGTGGGGTGGGCGCCGTGCGCGGGCTCGGCGTCGTCCAGGTCGCGGCTCGCGCGGGCCAGCAGCAGGACCCGCAGCCCCTGCTCGTTGAGGCGCTCGGTTTCGGCCAGGGCCGGGTCGCGGTCGGCGAGGAGGACGTCCGGGGCGCCGAGCAGCCAGGTGCTGATCTCGCCGTCGGCCTCGCTGAACGCGGCCCCGCTGTACTTGCGGGCCGAGGAGAAGGGCAGCGACTCGACGCAGCGCCAGTCCTCGCTGTCCGGGTAGGCGTCGATGATCGCCTGGAGGGAGGCGTTGGGGCGCGGATCGGACTCGCCGAGCGCGCCGAGCACCCTGCGTACGTGCGTCTCGTCCGCCCCGTCCAGCATCCGCAGCTCGCTGACGTCCATGCCGCCCTCGGTGAGCGTGCCGGTCTTGTCCAGGCAGACGGTGTCGACGCGGGCCAGCCCCTCGATCGCCGGCAGCTCCTGGACCAGGCACTGTTTGCGGCCGAGCCGGATGACGCCGATCGCGAAGGCGACGGAGGTGAGCAGCACCAGTCCCTCCGGGACCATCGGCACGATCCCGCCGACGGTCCGCGCCACGGCGTCCTTGAATCCGTTGCTCTTGACGACGAGCTGGGTGATGACGAGTCCCACGGCCGCCGGGACCATCATCCAGGTGACGTACTTGAGGATCGTGGAGATGCCGGTGCGCAACTCGGAGTGGACCAGCGTGAAGCGGGAGGCCTCCTCGGCGAGCTGGGCCGCATAGGCCTCGCGGCCGACCTTGGCCGCCTGGAAGGCGCCGCCGCCCGCGACCACGAAGCTGCCGGACATGACCTGGTCGCCGGGGCGTTTGACGACCGGGTCGGCCTCACCGGTCAGCAGTGACTCGTCGATCTCCAGTCCATCGGCCTCGGCGCACACACCGTCTACGACGATCTTGTCCCCGGGCCCGATCTCGATGAGGTCGTCGAGCACGATCTCACTGGTGGCGACTTCGACGGCGGCCCCGTCCCGCCGCACCGTCGGCCGGGCCTCGCCGATGACCGCGAGTGAGTCGAGGGTCTGCTTGGCCCGCCACTCCTGGACGATGCCGATACCGGTGTTGGCGAGGATCACGAAGCCGAACAGGCTGTCCTGGATCGGCGCGACGAACAGCATGATCACCCAGAGCACGCCGATGATCGCGTTGAACCGGGTGAAGACGTTCGCCCGGACGATCTCCCCGAGCGACCGACTGCTGCGCACGGGCACGTCGTTGACCTGGCCACGACTGACGCGGTCCGCTACTTCAGCACCGGTCAGGCCGGCCGACCTGGTCGCCGGCAGGGCCACCGGATGCACGGGGTCGAGTTCCGCGCCCGCGTCTATATGGGTCATGCATTCGACGGTACGTGCGGATTTGCCTGCCCGCCCACCCGACTCGGTCAGCCGGCAAGCGTGTCCTGCGAAGCCGCCGCCCTCTTGATCGCCGCGTCCCGCCGGCGGACGTACCAGATGCCGATCAGCCCCAGCCCGCCCCCGGCCAGGCACGTCCACAGCCACCACAGGTGGCCGTGGTCGTCGAACCAGCCGTAGAAGGGGAGCTGGATGAGGAAGAGGACGAACCACACGATGGTGCCGCCGGTGATGGTGGCGACCACGGGCCCCTCCAGGGGCTCCGGCGCCTCGTGTTTCGGGGTCCACTTGGTCATGACGCAAAGCTTAAGCGGCACTGCTTTCTACGCGCGGAGATAGCGATCTCCAAGTCATACCTTCATACTGAAACCGTTTGTCTTTGACCGCTTCTGCTCGTATGAAACTCCAACAGGGCTCGGGGGAACCCCATTGGTGATGAGGTCCCGCATGTCCACCTCGGCCCCCGCCAAGGTCCCCACCCCCGAAATGCCGGGCGGCACGCCGGCCCAGGGCGCGCTCGACCGCTACTTCAAGATCTCCGAGCGCGGCAGCTCCGTCGCCCGCGAGATCCGCGGCGGTTTCGCCACCTTCTTCGCAATGGCGTACATCATCGTGCTGAACCCGATCATCCTCGGCAGCGCGAAGGACATGTACGGGCACCACCTGAACAACGGTCAGCTGGTGACGGCGACCGTGCTGACGGCCGCGTTCGCCACGCTCCTGATGGGTGTCATCGGCAACGTCCCGATCGCGCTCGCCGCCGGCCTCGGTGTGAACTCGGTCGTGGCGCTCCAGCTGGCGCCCCGGATGTCCTGGCCGGACGCCATGGGCATGGTGGTCCTGGCGGGTTTCGTGGTCATGCTGCTGGTCGCCACGGGTCTGCGCGAGCGCGTGATGAACGCCGTGCCGTTCGGACTGCGCAAGGCGATCTCGATCGGTATCGGCCTGTTCATCATGCTGATCGGTCTCGTGGACTCCGGTTTCGTCTCCCGTATCCCGGACAAGGCGGACACCACCGTCCCGCTGCAGCTCGGCGTGGGCGGTCATCTGCACGGCTGGCCGGTGCTCGTATTCATCCTCGGTGCGCTGCTCACGTTCGTGCTGATCGTCCGCAGGACGCCGGGCGCGATCCTGATCTCGATCGTCGGCATGACCGTCCTCGCGCTGATCATCAACGCCGTCACCACGGTCCCGTCCTGGGGTCTGACGGTCCCGAAGTGGCCGGGCAACCCGGTCTCCACTCCCGACTTCGGCCTGGTCGGCCACGTCAGCCCGTTCGGCGGCTTCTCCAAGGTCGGCCTGCTGACCGGCATCCTCTTCGTCTTCACGGTCCTGCTGTCGTGCTTCTTCGACGCGATGGGCACGATCATGGGCGTCAGCGACGAGGCCAAGCTGACCGACGCCCAGGGCTACATGCCGGGCATCAACAGGGTCCTCTTCGTCGACGGCCTCGCCGTCGCGGCGGGCGGTGCCAGCTCCTCCTCGGCCACGACCGCGTTCGTCGAGTCCACGGCCGGCGTCGGCGAGGGAGCCCGGACGGGCCTCGCGAACGTCGTCACGGGTGGCCTCTTCGCCGTGGCGCTGTTCCTCACCCCGGTCGCCACGATGGTCCCGTCCCAGGCGGCCACCCCGGCGCTGATCGCGGTCGGCTTCCTGATCCTGTCGAACTCGATCAAGGAGATCGACTGGGCCGACTACACCATCGCGATCCCGGCGTTCGTGACGATGCTGATGATGCCGTTCACGTACTCGATCACCAACGGCATCGGCATGGGCTTCATCACCTTCACGGTGCTGCGCCTGGCCGCCGGCCGGTTCCGGGAGATCCCGGTCCCGATGTACCTCGTCTCGGCGGTCTTCGCCTTCTACTACCTGATGCCGGCCCTGGGCCTGACGTGAGGTCTCAGTTGACGCCGTAGAACTTTTCCGTCTCCTCGACGGCGGTCTGGAACCGCTGGTCGAAGTCGTCCCGAATGAGCGTGCGGACCACATAGTCCTGCACGCTCATTCCTCTTTTCGCCGCGTGATGGCGGAGCCGTTCGAGCAGCTCTCCGTCCATGCGCAGGCTGAGCACGCTGGTCCCCATGGACACGAGGGTCTCTGTACTTATCCGGCCGGTGCGTCACGTTCCGCGCATCGATCACCCATATGAGTGATATCCGGGTTCAGTGGCCAGGGTCACGGGCATACGGCGTGTTTTCGGTGGTCCTTAGAGAGAGTAATGAGTTACTCTAAAGAACATGCCGGACCTTACCCATGGCGACGACGCTGCCGCCGTGAACTCCCTCCGCTCCGCTGTGATGCGGCTGTCCCGTCGGCTCAAGCACCAGCGGGTCGACGAGTCGCTGAGCCCCACCGAGATGTCGGTGCTCGGCACCCTCTCCCGCTGCGGCTCGGCCACGCCGGGCGAGCTCGCCCGCAAGGAGCACGTCCAGCCGCCGTCGATGACCCGCATCGTCGCGTTGCTCGAAGCCAAGGGGCTGGTCCGGCTGGAGCCGCACCCCGAGGACCGGCGCCAGAAGGTCGTCACCCAGACCGAGCAGGCCGAGGCGATGCTCGAGCAGAGCCGCCGCAAGCGCAACGCCTTCCTGGCCGGCCTGGTCGAGGGCCTCGACGAGGACGAGTGGGCCGCACTGCGCGCCGCCGCCCCCGTGCTGGAGAAGCTCGCACACCTGTAAACCCCGCAACGAGGAGGCGAACGCACTTTGAGTACGGGACCCGGAGCACCTTCCGCCCCCGCACCGACCGCACCTACGACCCCCGCTTCCCGCAAGTCCTCGATGTTCAGCTCGCTGAAGGTCAGGAACTACCGCCTGTTCTTCCTGGGCCAGGTCGTCTCCAACACCGGCACCTGGATGCAGCGCATCGCCCAGGACTGGCTCGTCCTCAGCCTCACCGGCTCCTCCGCCGCCGTGGGCATCACCACGGCCCTGCAGTTCCTGCCGATGCTCCTCTTCGGTCTCTACGGCGGTGTCCTGGTCGACCGCCTCCCCAAGCGCCCCACCCTGCTGGTCACGCAGGCCTCGATGGCCGTCGCCGGTCTCGCGCTGGCCGCGCTGACCCTCACCGGCCAGGTCCAGGTCTGGCATGTCTACGTCGCCGCGTTCGCCGTCGGCCTCGCCACGGTGCTCGACAACCCGGCCCGGCAGTCCTTCGTCTCCGAGATGGTCGGCCCCGAGCAGCTGCAGAACGCGGTCAGCCTGAACTCGGCGAACTTCCAGTCCGCCCGCCTGGTCGGCCCCGCCGTCGCCGGGCTGATGATCACCGGCGTGGGCACCGGCTGGGCGTTCCTCGCCAACGGCCTGTCCTTCGCGGCGCCCATCACCGGCCTGCTCCTGATGCGCTCCCGTGAGCTGCACGTCGTCCGGCGCACCCCGCGCGGCAAGGGCCAGCTGAGAGAAGGCCTGCGGTATGTGGCCGGCCGCCCGGAGCTGATCTGGCCCATCGTCCTGGTCGGTTTCATCGGCACCTTCGGCTTCAACTTCCCGGTGTGGCTCTCGGCCTACGCCGAGCACGTCTTCCACGCCGGTGCCGGCGGCTACAGCCTCTTCAACACCCTGATGGCCGCGGGCTCCCTGGCCGGTGCCCTGCTGGCCGCCCGGCGCGGCACGGCCCGGCTGCGCATCCTGATCGCCGCCGCGCTGGCCTTCGGCGCGCTGGAGACCGTGGCCGCGCTGGCACCGTCGTACTGGCTGTTCGCGCTGCTCATGGTCCCGATCGGGATCTTCGGCCTCACGGTCAACGTCACGGCGAACACCGCGGTCCAGATGGCCACCGACCCGGCCATGCGCGGCCGGGTGATGGCCCTGTTCATGATGGTGTTCATGGGCGGTACGCCGCTGGGCGCGCCGATCGTCGGCTGGATCACCGACACCTACGGCGCACGGGTCGGCTTCGCTGCCGGCGGCATCGTGTCGGTCGCGGCGGCGGGCGTGATCGGCCTGGTCCTGACCCGCATCGGCGGACTGCGGCTGGCGGTGGGCTGGCATCACGGCCACCCGCGGGTCCGGTTCGTCCCGCGCGGAGAAGGAGAACGGGAGGAGCTGGCCGCGGCGGCGTAGGGGCACAGGACTCGCGGTGGTGTGACGTGTCCCCGCAGGGATGCGTGCCTGCGTGTCGATCGTCGGTGCGATTGCCATCTTATGAGATGACTCCTGCGTATACGTCCTATTTGTCTATCTGGCAATTCGGAACGCATGGGACAGGAGCATCCGCATGACATCGCAGGTATCACCGGCATCACCGGCATCGATCCGAAGACCCCGCTCCCGTGTACGGCTGCTGGCGGCGGTCGCACTGACCCTGGGCACGGTCGGTGCGCTCGCCGTCGCCGCGCCGTCCCGGGCCGTGGGCGGGCCGCGAGGGTTCGACCACGGCTTCCGGGAGCGCGATCTCGTTTCCGACCTGCAGGGCCGAGCGGAACGGCAGGACCCGAACCTGGTGAACCCCTGGGGGCTGGTGCGCACGGCGAACGGCGCGATCAGGGTCTCCAACAACGGCAGCAGTACGTCCACGGTGTACTCGGGCGCCCGGGACGACCGGCCGGTCACCTTCCTCTCGCCCGTCGTGCAGCTCCCCGCCAACGCCGACCCGACCGGAGTCGTACGCAACGACACCGACGACTTCCGCTTCACCGCCTCCGGACGATCCGGCCCCGCGCGCTTCATCTTCGCCGGGGAGAACGGCGGCCTCTTCGCCTTCAACTCGCAGGTGCTCCCGACGACCGGCGTCCAGGTCGCCCAGGAGGACGACGCCGTCTTCAAGGGCCTGACGCTCGTGGACTGCGTGGAGAAGGACACGAAGGACGACCGGCGAGGCAAGGGCGACGCGCGTGAGCGGCGGCGGTCGCGCATCCTCGTCGCGAACTTCCGGGACGCGCGCATCGACGCCTTCGACACCCACTTCACCCTGGTGAGGCAGCCCGCCGGCGCGTTCCAGGACCCGAGCATCCCCGCGGGCTTCGCGCCCTTCGACGTCAAGAACATCGACGGCAGGATCTTCGTCACCTACGCCCTCCAGAACGCGGAAAAGCACGACGACGTCGCCGGACCGGGCAATGGCTTCATCGACGTGTTCAGCACCAGGGGCAAGCTGCTCCAGCACTTCGCGCGCCGGGGCGTGCTCAACTCGCCCTGGGGCCTGGAAGTGGCGCCCAAGGGATTCGGGAAGTTCGCCGGCGACCTCCTCGTCGGTAACTTCGGCGACGGCCACATCAACGTGTTCGACCTGCGAACCGGCCGGTTCGAAGGGGCCCTGGACCAGCCCAACGGGCAGCCGATCGTGATCGAGGGCCTGTGGGGGCTGCAACGGGGCACCGCCAGGTCCGGCGGCGAGAACAGTGTGTGGTTCGCCGCGGGAATCCAGGACGAGGCGCACGGGCTGCTCGGCACCCTGCGCGCCGCGCGCTGACCCTCACCCCACGCCGGGTGCTCGCCGGGCGGTCGGACCCGCCGGGCGAACACCCGGCCCCCCGGTGTCTGCGAAGGTGAAGGCATGAGACTCTTCGCCGCGGTGCTCCCTCCGGAGAGCGTCGTCCATGAACTCGCCGTCGAGATCGCCAAGTTGAAGAGGCTGCCCCGCGCGGAGCGGCTGCGCTGGACCAACCGCCCGGGCTGGCACTTCACCCTGGCCTTCTACGGCGAGGTCGCCGACGACCTCGTACCGGACCTGTCGGACCGACTGTCCCGCGCGGCCCGCCGCACGTCCCCCTTCGGCCTGGCCCTCTCCGGCGGCGGCCAGTTCGGGCACGGCAAGGCCCTGTGGACGGGCGCCTACGGCGATGTGCAGGCGCTACGGCTGCTGGCCGACCGGGCGGAGTCGGCGGGGCGGAAGGCGGGCGTACGGATGGGGGAGCACCGGCAGTACAAGGCCCACCTGACGGTGGCGCGGGGGCGGGACTCGGTGGACGTACGGCCGTATGTCGAGCTGCTCCGGGAGTTCACCAGCGCGACCTGGACGGTGAGCGAGCTGGTGCTGGTGCGCAGCAACCTGCCGAGGTCGGGGGAGGCGGGGGAGCAGCCGCGGTACGAGGCGGTCGACCGCTGGGAGTTTGGCGGGGTTGGTTAGGCTCGGTTGCGTGGACCCGAAGAGTCGGAACCGGATCATGGCCGGTGCGCTTGTGTTGATGTTCGTGGTGGTCGCCGTGGCGGCGGCTGTGAGGTAGAGCCTGGCTTTGCCGCCTCAGGGGCGGGGGAGCGCGGCCGTCCGGCGGCTGCGGGCCGTCGGTGGCTTGTCGCTCCCCCAAGTTCTCGGCTTCGCTCGAACCCGGGGGGACCCCCATCGCGGCGGGGCCGCATATCGAGTGCGGCCCCGCGCCCCTGGGTCGGCTGCCCCTCCGGTGTTACCAGGCGAAGGCCTCCGGGGACGGGCCCGGGCCCGGGAAGACCTCGTCCAGGCCGCTCAGCAGGTCCTCGCTCAGCTCCAGCTCTACGGCCCTGAGCGCCGACTCCAGCTGTTCGGCGGTACGCGGGCCGACGATGGGACCCGTCACACCCGGGCGGGTCAGCAGCCAGGCCAGGGCCACCTCGCCGGGCTGCAGGCCGTGCTTGTCGACCAGGTCCTCGTAGGCCTGGACCTGGGCGCGGGCGGCGGGGTCCTTCAGGGTGTCGGCGGCCCGGCCGGAGGCGCGGCGGCCACCCTGGACCTCCTTCTTGATGATCCCGCCGAGCAGACCGCCGTGCAGCGGCGACCACGGGATGACACCGAGGCCGTAGTCCTGCGCGGCCGGGATGACCTCCATCTCGGCGCGCCGCTCGGCGAGGTTGTACAGGCACTGCTCGCTGACCAGGCCGATGGTGCCGCCGCGCCGGGCGGCGATCTCGTTGGCCTGGGCGATCTTGTAGCCGGGGAAGTTGCTGGACCCCGCGTAGAGGATCTTGCCCTGCTGGACCAGTACGTCGATCGCCTGCCAGATCTCCTCGAAGGGAGTGTCCCGGTCGATGTGGTGGAACTGGTACAGATCGATGTGGTCGGTCTGCAGCCGCTTCAGGCTGGCGTCCACGGCCCGGCGGATGTTCAGCGCGGAGAGCTTGTCGTGGTTGGGCCAGGCGGCCTGGCCGTCGGCGGCCATGTTGGCGTAGACCTTGGTCGCGAGGACGACCTTGTCGCGGCGCTCGCCTCCCTTGGCGAACCAGTTGCCGATGATGCTCTCGGTCCGGCCCTTGTTCTCACCCCACCCGTACACGTTGGCGGTGTCGAAGAAGTTGATGCCGGCGTCCAGCGCCGCGTCCATGATGGCGTGGCTGTCGGCTTCGTCGGTCTGCGGCCCGAAGTTCATCGTCCCGAGGACGAGCCGACTGACCTTGAGTCCCGTGCGTCCAAGCTGCGTGTACTTCATGGTCCACCAGCCAACGGCTTGGAGTGCGCTCTATGCAAGCGACGCGAGGGTTGTGACGAACGCCGTCCAGGTGGTGGGGGTGACTTTGAGGGTGGGGGCCGGGGTCTTTGAGTCGCGGATGTGGATGGTGGTGGGGGTGAGGGCCACCTCCAGGCATTCGCCCTCGCCGTCGCTGTAGCTGCTCTTGCTCCAGTGGAGGTCCGTGGTCATAGCTCCCGTGCCACCTTTTCGATCAGCGTTGCGGACTCCTCGGGGGTGAGGGCCTGCGCTCGGAGAATGCCATATTTGCCGAACAGGTCACCTACGTCGGGCTGTTCGCTCACGAAGTAGCCGCCACGGTGGCCTTCGACGTAGGCGAACCGGTGTCGATCAGCGGTCTCCAGAAGGCTCATGCGGCCGGCGAGCCCGGCGTGGTCCTGACGGTCGTGTGGCATGACCTGAACCTCGACGTTCCGGAGTTCTCTGACCGTGAGGATGTGGCGCAGTTGCTCCTTGAGCGTGTCGATGCCGCCCAACGGGCGTGTGAGGATGCTCTCTTCGAGTACGTAGCTGACGGTGGGCGGGGGCTTTCGCGTGTAGAGCTGCTGCCGCTCCTGACGGGATGCGACCCGCAACTGCACATCCCCGCACCAACGTTGAATTGCCCTGGTCACAGTATGTGAGGGGCCGTAAACATCACGTGCATGAACGACAGAATCTCCACCCCCTGGATCCCGGCCTGGATCCCCCACTCCGGTCACGCCCTCCGCCACGCAGGTATCCACTTCGACGCCGTACGCCTCAAAGGCGCCGCAGGCAACCGCACCTTGTCCTACGTCGGTGTGCCCGCGCTGACCGGGGTGACCTGGCCGCTGGGCTGGAGGTCGGTGCCGACGAAGGAGAGGCTGTTCGTGGTGGGGAAGTTGCTGGAGGAGGTGGCGGGGCGGGTCCTGGCGGCCGGGGCCGTGAAGTGACGGGAACGCCGGCAGGCACACACCCGCTGGCTTGCGGGTGGTGCCTGCCGTGCGGTGCTGCCGAGGCTCAGGCCTTCTCGATGTCGGCCGCGTGTCCGGGCTCGTCGACCCGGAACTGGACCTTGTCCCCGCGGCGCAGAGTCATGCGGTCGGTGGGCTGTGCGAGGTCTTGCGAAGAGAACTCCAGCTGGGCGCCAGCCTGATCCTCCTTGATCTTGCCCTCGCCCTGGGCCTCGTCCCACTGCTGAACCTTGCCTGTGGCCATGGCTGCATCTCCTTCGTTCGGTTGGGGGGGAGCCCCGGTCTCAAGCCGGGCTCACTCCCATCGAAACCGAACCCCTGTGCCGGAGCGAGCGCTGTGCGCCAAATGGGTGACGCTGTGTTGGTGTGGGGTAACTGATGGTGACCTACATCTCGGTCACCGCCGGCCTGGCCTACCTCGCCACCTCCCCGGACGCCCTGACCTGGACACCCCGACCGATCCCCTCCGGCGACGGCATCAACTGGCACTCGGTCGACGGCTAGTCGCGGGGGAACTCGTCGGTCTTGAGGGTGAGGTCGATGACGGTGCCGGTCAGGTCGATGTCGGTGCCGAAGTCCACCGGGGTCCTGGTCTCGTAGTCGCCGCCCTTGGGTTCGGTGTAGACGTAGCACCGGCCCTGATAGGGATCGGCGATGATGTAGACGGGGACCTCGGCGACCGCGTAGGCAGTCTTCTTGGGACCGTAATCGTTCGCGGCGATACTCTTGGAGATCACCTCTGCAACGAACTCGACGTCCTCGTAGTGCCAGTGGCCGTCCTCGGACTTGGTGGCGCCCTCGGCCATGAGCGTGACGTCCGTCGCGAATCCGTTGAGGTGGCCCGGGTAGTCGATCCGGACGTCGGACTTCAGTCGGTTCCGGGGGTACTTTGTCCGCAGCTGCTCCACGATGTCCATGATGATCTGCCAGTGGGTGTCCCGCTGCGGTGACATGTAGACAGTCCCCTCGACGATCTCGACCTTGTATCCCTCGGGGACGGGCATCTTCTCGAGGCGCTCGAACAGGTCGTCGAGTTCATGCGTGTTGTCGCTCTCGGCCATCGCGATCCTGTCTTCAAGGACGGTCATCGTGGCGCTCCTCCCCGGCTGCCCCATGGACAAGTACAGCCGAGCAGTTCAACGATACGCACGGTCACCAGGAGACGCCGTAAATCGGTCAATCCGTTCCAGCCGCGTACACCTGTCCGACCCCCCACGCCTCCCACATCGCCCCCGCGAACGCCTCCGCGATCCGGTGCTCCCCGCTCGCGTTGGGATGCGTGCCGTCGTAGGTGTCGACGTGGATGTCGTACGACTCCGGCGGCGAGGCCAGCAGGATCGGTGACCGGGGTTCGTCCAGGTCGGCGGCCGTCTTCGCGAGCAGGACGTTGAAGAGGTCCACCTGCGCGGCGAAGGAGGCGTCCGCCTCGGCCCGGATGTTCGGGATCACCGGCAGCAGGACCATGCGGATGCGCGGGCGGGCCTCCCGGGCGGCCGCGACGAACGCCCGTACGTTCTCCGCCGTCTGCTCGGCGTTCGTGTAGAAGCCCAGGTCGATCAGGCCGAGGGAGACCAGCAGCACGTCCGGGCGGTGGGCGCGTACCGTCTCGCCGATCAGCGGGGCCATGTGCAGCCAGCCCTCGCCCCAGCCCGCCAGGTGCCTGCGGGGGAAGTCGGGTTCGGCGTACGCGTACGACGCCGGCGCGTCGGCCGACTTGTCGTACAGCTCCTCGCGCGGGCCGACGAAGGTGAAGGGGCCGCCGTACGTCGCGCACAGGTGCCGCCACAACCGGTAACGCCACGTGTGCTCGCCCGCGCTCCCGATCGTCATGGAGTCACCTACGGGCATGAATCTGAGCATCCGCTCATGATGGACGATCACCCGCGCACTTGGGGTGTGAGGCCCACCACGTCCGCCGTCCGCCGAACGCCCGGAGGGAATGGCAGGCTTGGGGCATGCGTCGATCGTCTGCCGTCCGCGCCGCCGTGCTCGCAACGCTGCTTGCCGGCGCCTGTGCGCTGCCCGCCTCCGCTGCCGACGGTGACGGCGACCAGGGATTCACCCTCAAGGACCCGCGGATCACCGAGTCCAGCGGGCTCGCCGCCTCCCGTCTCCACCCCGGCGTCTACTGGACGCACAACGACAGCGGTGACGGTCCGTACATCTACGCCGTGGACGGCCGGACCGGGAAGACCGTCGCCCGGCTCACCCTGCGCGGCATCGGGTCCCCGCGCGACGTCGAGGCCATCTCCATCGGGCCGGACAATGAGATCTACCTGGGTGACATCGGCGACAACTTCGGCGGTAAATGGCCGTACGTCTGGATCTATCGGCTGCCCGAGCCGAAGGAACTGAAGGACCAGACGGTCAACGCCACGCAGTACGTCGTGAAGTACGCGAACGGGCCGCGCGACGCCGAGTCGCTGATCGTCCACCCGAAGACCGGGCGCGTCTACATCATCGACAAGAAGGAGGACGGCGGGCATCTGTACGAGGGCCCGGCCACCCTCTCCGGCTCCGGCACGAACATCTTCAAGCCGATCGCCCCCGTCGACCTCTGGGCCACGGACGCGGCCTTCTCGCCGGACGGCCGGCAGCTCGCCGTGCGCGGCTACTTCGGCGGGATCTACTACGACTGGAACGGCGGCCGCATCAAACGCGCGGGCCAACTCGACGTACCCCTGCAGGGGCAGGGCGAGGGCGTCAGCTATTCCGTCGACGGGACCAAGCTGCTGTACAGCAGCGAGGGCGCCGACAGCGAGGTCGTGGCGAAGGGCGCGCCCGGTCTGCCGCCCGCGTCCAAGTCGCCCTCGGCGAGCGGGAGTTCGGGTTCCGGGGGCTCAGCACTTTTCGGGGGTTCTGACGGCTTCGGGGGTGTTTTGGGCGGTGGGGGGCTGAAGGTCGGTGCCGTCATCGTCGCGGCCGGGGCGGCCGCCCTCTTCGGGGTGCGGCGGCTGCGGCGCCGGGGCTGAGGGGTCACTGGTCGGCGGGTTCCGCCCACTTCCCTGCGGGCGGTGTCTCCTCCAGGGGCCGTACCTCGTAGTGCAGCGTCGGCGCGCGCATCAGCCTGTGCGAGAGGGGCACCAGCACACCGTGCATCAAGGGGTACTTGTGCCGCAGCAGCTTCGCCGCGTGCCGGTCCTCGGGGCTGCCGTGCTCCAGCAGCCGGGCCCGGGCGTGGATCTCCGGGCCGGTGGGGGCGCCGCGCACCGTGGAGGGGGCCAGTTCCACCTCGGGGTTGTTGCGCAGGCGCTTGACCTTCCAGGTGGTTCCCGGGGTGCGGAAGTAGGCGTGGTCTCCCTCGACCGCGATGTTCACGGGTGTGCCTACGCCGGTGCCGTCCTGCTTGTGGGTGGTGAGCAGGGCGGCGTACTGCCTGACGAACGGGGCGAGCGCGGGGCTCGTACGCGTACTGGTCATGCCTCCATGGAGGCACCGAACGGCCCGCTCCTCAAGTCCGGCACGGTCCGGCAGCGGGGGGCGCCTCGCGGTACGTCCGCGAGGCGCCGGTCTTCCGCTCTCTTCGCCGTGGTCGTGCAGGGGAACCGCGGGGGAACTAGGGA
>NZ_CM002285.1:5212718-5246124 GCF_000497445.1 Streptomyces roseochromogenus subsp. oscitans DS 12.976
CCGCCTCCGCCGGCCCCGGCCGCCCAGACCCTGATGGTCAGGACTTTCAGGAGGCCCGGGGCGCTGCCGGGAACCGTGAAGGTGACCTGGCCCGGAGACGTGAAGGTGAACCGCTGGGGCGGTTGAGCCGCAGCGCTGTCAGCGCCCAGGATCGGCGGGAGCAGACCGCCCACCAGCGCTGCCACGCCTACGCCGACCCATCGTCCCCGGACCGCGTGTTTCTGCCGGTTCATCAATTTCCGCATCATGCGGCGCCTCCCCTGGCTCGTACGTGCACTGCGTGCACTCCCATGGGGATTGTTGGCGCGGCCGAACGACGCCAATGCTCCGAGGAGGGGTGTGAAAGAGCAAACGAAGGGCGCCCGGTGGTGGTCACCGGGCGCCCTTCGTTGTCGTGGACGAGACGACTACAGCTTCTCGATCACGTAGTCGACGCACTTCGTCAGCGCCTCGACGTCCGCCGGGTCGATCGCCGGGAACATCGCGATACGCAGCTGGTTGCGGCCGAGCTTGCGGTAGGGCTCGGTGTCGACGATGCCGTTGGCGCGCAGGACCTTGGCGACGGCGGCCGCGTCGATCTCGTCGGAGAAGTCGATCGTGCCGATGACCTGCGAGCGCTTGGCCGGGTCGGTGACGAACGGGGTGGCGTACTTGCTCTCCTCGGCCCAGCTGTACAGGCGGGTCGAGGAGTCCTTGGTGCGAGCGGTGGACCAGGCCAGCCCGCCCTGGCCGTTGAGCCACTTCAGCTGCTCGTTGAGCAGGAACAGGGTGGCGAGGGCCGGGGTGTTGTACGTCTGGTTCTTGCGGGAGTTGTCGATCGCCGTGGGGAGGCTGAAGAACTCCGGGACATGGCGGCCGCTCGCGTGGACGCGCTCGGCGCGCTCGATGGCGGCCGGCGAGAAGACGCCGATCCACAGGCCGCCGTCGGAGGCGAAGGACTTCTGCGGGGCGAAGTAGTAGACGTCCGTCTCGGACACGTCGACCGGGAGACCGCCGGCGCCGCTCGTCGCGTCCACGAGGACGAGGGCGCCCTCGTCGGCGCCGGTCACCCGCTTGATGGGCATGGCGACACCGGTGGAGGTCTCGTTGTGGGTGAAGGCGTAGACGTCGACGCCGGCTTCGGCCTGCGGCTCGGGGTGGGTGCCGGGGTCGGTGGCGATGACGGTGGGCTCGGCCAGCCAGGGGGCGAGCTTGGCGGCCTTGGCGAACTTGGAGGAGAACTCGCCGAAGCTGAGGTGCTGGGACTTGTTCTCGATCAACCCGTGGGTGGCGATGTCCCAGAAGGCGGTGGAGCCGCCGTTGCCGAGGACGACCTCGTAGCCCTCGGGGAGCGAGAACAGCTCGGAGATACCCTCTCGCACCTCACCGACCAGGTTCTTGACCGGCGCCTGGCGGTGGGAGGTGCCCAGCAGGGACGTACCGGTGGCGGCGAGGGCGTCCAGCGCCTCGGTGCGCACCTTGGAGGGGCCCGCGCCGAAACGTCCGTCGGCGGGCTTGATGTCAGCGGGAATCTGGATGTCGGCCACGAGTCGGAGAGTATCCGGTGGGCGAAACCGGGCGGAACCGTGTCCGTCCGATGAGACAAGATCGTCGAACTGTGGACCGTGCATTGATACGACTGAATCAGTACGACGATATGGGCGAGGCTGTGGAAAAGTCTCGGTGACTGTGCGTGAGCGGATGCATCCTGGACGCATGACGGAACACTCGGGTCGCTCGGGTCTGGAAGCGGAGCTGCGCAGGGCCGTCCGGGGTGAGGTCGGCTTCGATGTCACCTCCCGGGCGCTGGTCACCATGGACGCGTCCAACTACCGGCGTGTCCCGGCGGGCGTCGTCGCTCCGGGAGACGCCGACGACGTGGCCGCCGTGCTGGAGGTGTGCCGGGCGCGCGGGGTGCCGGTGGTGGCGCGCGGCGGGGGCACGTCGATCGCCGGGCAGGCGACCGGCGTCGGCGTGGTGCTGGACTTCACCCGGCACATGAACGGCCTGCTGGAGCTGGACCCGGGCACGCGCACGGCCGTCGTGCAGCCCGGCCTGGTCCTCGACCGGCTCCAGGAGGCCGCCGCCCCGCACGGCCTGCGTTTCGGCCCGGACCCGTCCACGCACAGCCGGTGCACCCTCGGCGGAATGATCGGCAACAACTCCTGCGGCTCGCACTCGGTGGCCTGGGGGACGACCGCGGACAGTGTGCGGGAGCTGTCCGTCCTCACCGCGCGCGGGCACCGGCTGCGGCTCGGGCCGGACTGGGCGGGCGCGCCCGAGGGGCTGCGCGAGCTGGTGGCGGGCGACCTGGCCCGGCTGCGTACGGGCTTCCCTGACCTGCCCCGCCGTATCTCCGGGTATGCGCTGGACGCGCTGCTGCCCGAGAAGGGCGCGGATGTCGCCCGCTCCTTCTGCGGCTCGGAGGGCACGCTGGGGGTGGTGACCGAGGCGGTCGTGCGGCTGGTTCAGGCCCCACGTGCGCGTGCCCTGGCCGTGCTGGGGTACGGCGACGAGAGCGCCGCCGCCGAGGCCGCCGCCGGTCTGCTGTCATGGGGCCCACTGACCGTGGAGGGCATGGCGGCCGACCTGGTCCGCTCACCGGCCGGGCTGCCGCAGGGGGGTGCCTGGCTGTTCGTGGAGACCGGCGGGGAGTCGGCGGCCGAGGCACGCGCGCGTGCGGAGGAGATCGTCCGGGGCGCCGACGTGGTCGACTCCCTGGTGGTGACGGACCCGGCCGCCCAGCGGTCCCTGTGGCGCATCCGCGAGGACGCGAGCGGTACGGCGACCCGTATGCCGGACGGCTCCGAGGCCTGGCCAGGCTGGGAGGACTGCGCGGTGCCGCCCGCCCGGCTCGGCGACTATCTGCGTGACTTCCGCGTGCTGCTGTCGGCCCACGGCCTGCGCGGCACGCCCTATGGCCACTTCGGCGACGGCTGTATCCACGTCCGTATCGACTTCGACCTGCTCACCGAGGCCGGCATCGGCCGCTTCCGCCGCTTCTCCGAGGAACTGGCCGACCTGGTGGTGGCGCACGGTGGCTCGCTGTCCGGGGAGCACGGCGACGGACAGGCCCGCGCGGAGCTGCTGCCGCGTATGTACGGCACGGAGACGGTCCGGCTCTTCGAGCGGGCCAAGGCGCTCTGGGATCCGGACGACCTGTTGAACCCGGGGATGCTGGTCCGCCCGGCGCGGCTGGACGAGAACCTCCGCTTCGCCGTGCTGCCCCGCGACCCGGTCGAGGTGGCCTTCGGCTATCCGGCGGACGACGGCGACTTCCGCGCCGCCGTGCGCCGCTGCGTAGGCGTCGCCAAATGCCGTACGACGACCGTGTCGGGCCCCGCCGTGATGTGCCCGTCCTTCCGCGTGACCGGCGAGGAGGAGCACTCCACGCGGGGCCGGGCCCGGCTGCTGCACGAGATGCTCGCCGGTGAACTGGTCACCGACGGCTGGCGTTCGACGGAGGTCCGCGACGCCCTCGATCTGTGCCTGTCCTGCAAGGGCTGCCGCTCCGACTGCCCGGTCGGTGTCGACATGGCCACCTACAAGGCGGAGTTCCTCCACCACCACTACGCCGACCGCCGCCGCCCCGCCGCACACCTCAGCATGGGCCGCCTGCCGCAGTGGCTCCGCTGGATCGCCATCACACACACGGCTCCGCTGCTCAACGCCCTTGCGGGAGTGGGTCCGTTGGCGCGTGCGGGCAAGCGCCTGGGCGGGATCGCGGCCGAGCGGGAGATTCCCCGACTGGCGACGCGCACGTTCAGCGGGTGGTGGCGCGCGAGGGAGCCGGTCCGGGGCGCGGGGGGGATGGGAGCCGGTGGTCCGGGTCCGGGCGGCTCCGGCCCGGGCGGGTTCGGGTCAGGCGGTTCGGGGCCGGTTGGTTTGGGGCAGGGCGGTTTGGGCCCGGTTGGTTCGGGGCCGAGTGGCTTCGGCCCGGGCGGGTTCGGGTCAGGTGGTTTGGGTCAGGGTGGTTTGGGTCCGGATGGTTTGAGTCAGGGTGGTTTGGGTCTGGGTGGCTCCGGCATGGGTGGTTCGGGGCCGGGTGGCTTCGGCCCGGGCGGGTTCGGGTCAGGTGGTTCGGGGCCGGTTGGTTCGGGTCCGGGTGGTTTGGGGCAGGGCGGTTTGGGTCCGGGTGGTTTGGGGCAGGGCGGTTTGGGTCCGGATGGTTTGAGCCAGGGTGGTTCGGGTCTGGGCGGATCCGGCTCGGATGGCTCGGGCCTCGACGGATCCGGCTCGGATGGCTCGGGTCTGGGCGCCTCCGGCACGGATGGCTTGGGCCCCGACGGCTCCCGCTCCGGGGCCCTGGTCGTGCTCTGGCCCGACACCTTCACCGAGCATCTGTCCCCGGCCGTCGGCCGGGCCGCTGTCCGGGTGCTGGAGGCCGCCGGGCTGCGCGTGGCTCTTCCGCCGACGCTGCTGGTGCGCGGGGGAGGGATCGGAGCCGGCCGGGCCAGGTCGGCCGCCGCGCTACTCACCGCTCGCCGAGCCCGCGTCTGCTGCGGCCTCACCTATATCTCCACAGGCCAACTCGACCGCGCCCGTGCGGTCCTGCGCCGCACACTGGACCTGATGGAGCCGGTGCTGCGGGCCGGAGTCCCCGTCGTCGTACTGGAACCGAGCTGTGCGGCGGCCCTGCGCACCGACCTGCCCGAGCTGCTGCACGACGATCCGCGAGCCGCCCAACTCTCCTCGGCCGTCCTCACCTTCGCCGAGACCCTGCAGCGCCACGCCCCGCACTGGACCCCGTCCGCCCTGAACCGCCCGGTCGCCGGCCAGACCCACTGCCACCAGCACGCGGTGCTCGGCGACACCCCCGACCGCCGGCTGCGTGAGGCCGCGGGCCTCACCGGCGAGCTGAGCGGCGGCTGCTGCGGACTCGCGGGCAACTTCGGCTTCGAGAAAGGCCACTTCGAGGTGTCCAGAGCATGCGCGGAAGAACAACTGCTCCCGTCGGTCCGGCAGGCGCCCGAGGAGACCGTGATCCTGGCCGACGGCTTCTCCTGCCGCACACAACTGGACCAGCTGGCGGGCGTACGGGGACGGCATCTGGCCGAGGTACTGGCGGAGGCGCTGGAGAAGGAGACGGGGAGTTGAGAGGGATTCGGCCCGTGACCGTCGCCGGCACTCGCACTGAGTACGTCGATGTAGGCGCTGGAAGAGAAACCGGGGGTGGTGAAGTGACGGCGGAGCACACCCGCTTGGCGGTCCTGTCCGACATCCATGGTGTGCTGCCCGCCCTGGAGGCAGTCCTCGCAGAGCCCGAGGTGGCCGCCGCCGACCGGATCGTCCTCACCGGCGACATCACGGCAGGTCCCCAGCCGGCCGAGGTTCTGGACCTGTTGCGCTCGCAGGGCGAGAGGGTGCTGTGGCTGGCGGGGAACGCCGACCGTGAGCTGGTGGAGTACCGGCGCGGCGACCGGACGGAGATCCCCGACCCCATCGGCCCGTTCGCGGCCCGGGAACTCCGCGACGACCAGGTCGACTTCCTCTCCGGCCTGCCCCGCACGCTCACCCTGCGCGTCCGCGGCCTCGGCACGGTCCTGTTCTGCCATGCCACTCCGCGTGACGACGAGGAGCTGGTGCTGGTGGATTCCCGCCCCGACCGCTGGGCGGAGGTCTTCACCGGCCTCGACCCCGGCATCGGCACGGTCGTCTGCGGCCACACCCACATGCCCTACGTCCGCCTCGCGCACGGCCGCTTGGTGGTCAACCCGGGCAGCGTCGGCATGCCCTACGGCCGCCCCGGCGCCCACTGGTGTCTCCTCGGCCCCGGCGCCGACCTCCGCGTGACGCCGTACGACATACCGGCGGCAGTCGCCCGGCTCACCGCGGAATGCGCCTACCCGGACATCGCCGAGTGGGCCGGCTACTTCCTGCACGCCCGGGCGACGGACACGGAGGTGCTCGCGGCCTGGGGACCGAAAGCCGGCTCATAAGGCAGCGCTCAGGTTCATAAGAGAAATCTCAGGTTCGAGTGAGTCTCTCAGGAACCGCCAAGGTATTCACAGCACCCCTTTGCCAATTTTGCCGTTCGGACTCTCCGGTGGCGTGTAGGTTCTTCGATGTCGGGAGCCGGACGCGGAATTCTCGAACACAAGAACCTCGAATCACTAGGAGTCGGAATGAGCTTCAAGAAGCTTGCCCCGCTGCCCCCCAAGCCCAACAAGCAGCTTCCCCCGCCGCCGAAGCCGAAGCCGAAGAAGCACGCGCCGAAGCCGCCGCTGCCCAAGCCGTTCCCTGGCCAGGACCGCTGATCCGGCGCTGAGTCGAAAAAGGGCCGATGGTGCACCGTCGGCCCCTTTTGGTTGCAGTCAGGATGGTGATTCAGAAGGGAACCCGTGATGGGTGGACGGATGGACGAAGAGATGGATGAAGGGGGTGACGAATTCGAGTACGACACCCCCGCCATTCCAGCCCGTACCGCATTCCGCTGTTTCTGGCCGCTGACCAGAGGGCTCAGAAAGTGGCTGCTCGTCGTCTGGGTGTGCACGGTGCTCGCCGCGCTCGCCGAGACCGAGGCCATCCTGCTGTTCAGCGACCTCACCGACCACGCCCTGCAGAAGGGCTCGCTGGCCGCGTTCTGGAGCCCGGCGGGCACATGGCTGGGCATCGCCGTGGCCGGCGCGATCGTCGCCTACTGCGGCAACTCCCTCGCCGCCTGGGTGACCGAGCGGTTCGTGCTGCGGCTGCGCGAGCACGTCTTCGACCATGTCCAGCAGCTGCCCCCGCACTTCTTCCAGCGCCACCGCCAGGGCGATCTGCTCTCCCGGCTGACCAGCGACGTCGAGGCGATCGAGACGCTGGTCGTGTCCGGCCTGGTCGGCGCCGCCTCGGCCGCCTTCTCCGCGCTCTTCTACGCGGTCGCCGCGTTCTGGCTGCGCTGGGACCTGGCCGCCGCCACCTTCGTCCTCGCGCCGCTGTTCTGGCTGGCTGCCCGCCGCTTCTCCGGCTCCATCAAGGACGTCTCCCGCGCGGGCCGCGTCGCCGACGGCGCGATCACCTCCGTGGTGGAGGAGTCCCTCGGCAACATCGTGCTCACCCAGGCGTACGACCGCCGGGACGCCGAGCGGCGCCGCCTGCGCGAGGAGGCGTCCGCCTGGTTCCGCGCCTCGGTCCGCTCCACCCGCCTGAACGAGGCGTACGAGCAGCTCGTGCAGGTCATCGAGACGGTCTGCGTGCTCGCCGTGATCGGCATCGGCGCGTGGGAGATCTCCACCGGCCGGATGAGCCTCGGCCAGCTCCTCGCCTTCGCCGCCTTCCTCGGCTACCTCTATCCGCCGGTGCGCGGCCTCGCCCAGCTGGGCCTCACCGTCACCGCCGCCACGGCCGGCGCCGAGCGGCTCATCGAGATCCTGGACGTCCGCCCCTCGGTCACCGATCCCGGGCGCCCTTCCGACACCGGCCGCCCGGACGGCACGGTGGAGGTCCGCGGCGTCACCTTCCGCTACCCGGGCGCCGGGAAGACCGCCCTCGAAAACCTCTCCTTCACCGTCAGCCCCGGCGAACTGGTGATCGTCACCGGCCCGAGCGGCGCCGGCAAGTCCACCGTCTCCAAGCTCCTGCTCCGCTTCTACGACCCGGACGCCGGTGAAGTCCTCCTGGACGGTGTACCCCTGCGGGACTTCCCACTGGCCCGTCTGCGTGAGTACGTCACACTGCTACCCCAGGAAACCCTGGTGCTGCACGACACAGTGCGCGCCAACATCGCCTGCGGCCGGCCCGGCGCCAGCGACCGGGCGATCGAGCAGGCGGCGCGGGCGGCCGACGCCCACGACTTCATCGTCCGCCTCCCCGACGGCTACGACACCAAGGTGGACCCCAACTCGGCCCGCCTGTCCGGCGGTCAGCTCCAGCGCCTGGCCATCGCCCGCGCGATCCTGCGCGACGCCCCCGTCCTGGTCCTGGACGAGCCGACGACCGGCCTGGACGCGATGGCCGCCCGCCGCGTCGTCAAACCCCTGCGCCGTCTGATGACGGGCCGTACGACGATCATGATCACCCACGATCTCAACCTCGCCCCCGACGCCGACCGCATCCTCGTCGTGGACCGGGGCCGGATCGTGGAGACCGGCCGCCATGACGAACTCCTCGCCCGGGGCGGCGCGTACGCACGGCTGTACCGCTCGCAGAACAACGCCGTGATGGACACGGGCGAGCTGCGCATGCCGCTGTGGGAGGAGACGCCGGCGCCGGTCCCGGCACCCGCGTACGACCACGGACCGGGATGCGAGCCGTACCCGCCCGCGGGGACCTGGGCCGGGCCCGCCTGCGAGTCTTCCCGTCAGCCCGCCTCCGAGTCCTACGGAGAGGTGCCCTCGTACCTCCCCGACGGCCGCCCCCTGTTCCGTGACGAGGAGGCCTGGCCGGCGATCTGATCCCACCATGCGGGACAGTTGCTTAAAGGGTTCACGGTCCTGTCGAAGTCCATTACCCTGGACCTGGTAGTCCATCGAGATGAACGAACCCGATCAAGCACCAGGACCGCCCGTGACCGCCACTCCCACCTCCAGCACCGCCACGCAGCCCCAGGTCACGCCCGCAGAAGGGCACCACCGCCTCGACTCACTCGGTCCCGTGGGCCTGGTGCTGGCCGGCGGTATCTCGGTCCAGTTCGGCGGCGCCCTCGCGGTGACCCTGATACCCCGGGCCGGCGCCCTGGGTGTTGTCACCCTCCGCCTCCTCGCGGCGGCTGTGGTCCTCCTCCTGTTCTGCCGACCCCGGCTGCGCGGCCACTCGCGCGCCGACTGGGGCACGGTGCTCGCCTTCGGTGTCGCGATGGGCGCGATGAACGGCCTCTTCTACTCGGCGGTAGCCCGTATCCCGCTGGGCCCGGCGGTCACCCTGGAGGTCCTCGGCCCGCTGGCCCTGTCCGTCCTGGCCTCCCGCCGTGCGATCAACGCGGTGTGGGCGGGCCTGGCCCTGCTCGGGGTCTTCCTGCTGGGCGGCGGAGGCTTCGGCGACCTCGACCCCACAGGTGTCGCATTCGCCCTGGGTGCAGGGGCCATGTGGGCGGTCTACATACTCTTCAGCGCCCGTACGGGCCGCCGCTTCCCGCAGGCGGACGGCCTGGCCCTCGCCATGGGGGTGGCGGCGCTGCTGTTCCTCCCCATCGGCATGGCCTCGGCAGGCACCCGCCTCCTGAACCCCACCACCCTCGCCCTCGGTTCGGCGGTGGCCCTGCTCTCCTCGGTCCTGCCCTACACCCTTGAACTCCTCGCCCTGCGCCGCCTCCCCGCTTCCACCTTCGCCATCCTGATGAGCCTCGAACCGGCGCTGGCGGCAACGGCCGGCTTCCTCGTCCTCGGCCAGTCCCTGTCCCCGACGGAGGCCGCCGCGATCGCCCTGGTCATCGCGGCCAGCATCGGCGCGGTACGCACCCAGGTGGGCCGAGGCAAGGCCCGGGTGGAACCGACACCGGAGGCCTGACGCCAGACATTCAGGGCGCGGGCGCAGTCGATCTCGCCGCCGTGCTGTCGGGTGTGGGCGCCGCCGGTGTGCCGCTGCCCGAGCACCGGATCGTGGTCTTCGGCACGGGCACGGCCGGTACCGGCGTCGCCGACCCGATACGGGACGCCCCGGTGACCGAAGGTCTCACCACCAAACAGGCCACTGTGCGCTTCTGATGCGTCGGCCGGTAAGGGCTGCCCACCACCGGGGCGACAAGCTCCGTGACCTCCAGCAGTTCTACGCCCGCCCCGCCGAGGCCGACGGCTGGTTCCACGACGACGGCCCAAATTAATGCAAGCACGCTTGATTGTTTCTGTCCCCGCTGCCATGCTCCCCCCATGGCCGACCCGACGCCCGTCATCGACGACCTGCGTGCCGAGAGCGAGGAACTCGCCCTGCTCGTGGCTGAGTTGAGCCCCGAGCAGTGGGCGCTGCCCACCCCCGCGCCCGGCTGGACCGTAGCCCACCAGATCGCGCACCTCGCCTGGACCGACCGCTCGGCTCTGCTCGCCGTCACCGACGCGGACGCCTTCCGGGCGCTGGTCGAGAAGGCGCTCACCGCCCCCGACTCGTTCGTGGACGAGGGCGCGGCGGACGGCGCCCGGCTCGCGCCGGCCGAGCTGCTGCGGACATGGCGCGAAGGACGCGAGGCCCTCGACCGGGTGCTGCGTGCCGCGCCGCCCGGCGCCCGTTTTCCCTGGTACGGCCCGCCCATGTCTGCCGCCTCCATGGCCACCGCCCGCCTTATGGAGACCTGGGCTCACGGCTTGGACATCGCCGACGCGCTGAATGTGGTCCGCGCACCCACCGACCGGCTCAAGCATGTGGCCCGGCTCGGGGTCCGTACCCGCGACTTCGCCTACACCGTCCACGGGAGCACACCCCCCGCAGAAGAGTTCCGTGTGGAACTCACATCTCCCACCGGCGAGTTGTGGGCATACGGCCCCGAAGGCGCCGCGCAGCGCGTCACCGGCCCCGCCCTTGACTTCTGCCTCCTCGTCACCCAGCGCGCCCACCGCGCCGACCTCGCCCTGACCGCCGTCGGCCCCGACGCCGACCACTGGCTGGACATCGCGCAGGCCTTCGCGGGGCCGCCCGGCACCGGCCGCGCGCCGCAGGGGGCCGAGCGGTGAAGGCGGCCCTGCGCATCGGCAACTTCTCCGGCTTCTACGGCGACCGCGCAGGCGCCCTGCGCGAGATGCTCACCGGTGGCGAACTCGATGTCCTCACCGGCGACTACCTCGCCGAACTCACCATGCTGATCCTCGCCCGTGACCGCCTGAAGGACCTTTCCGCCGGATACGCCCGCACCTTCCTGCGCCAGCTGGAGGACTGCCTCGGCCTCGCGCACGAGCGTGGGGTGAACATCGTCACCAACGCCGGAGGGCTCAATCCCGCCGGACTGGCCACCCGGGTCAGGGAGTTGGCCGACCGGCTCGGCATCCCGGTCAATGTCGCGCACGTCGAGGGCGACGACCTCACCGCCACCCATCCCGGCGCGCTCGCCGCCCACGCCTACCTCGGCGGCTTCGGCATCGCCGAGTGCCTGCGCGCCGGCGCGGACGTCGTCGTCACCGGGCGTGTGACCGACGCGGCCCTCGTCACCGGCCCGGCCGCCGCCCACTTCGGCTGGCGGACAGGGGAGTACGACCGGCTCGCGGGCGCCGTCGTCGCCGGACATGTGCTGGAGTGCGGGACGCAGGCCACCGGCGGGAACTACGCGTTCTTCCGGGAGGGCGACGTACGCCGCCCCGGTTTCCCGCTCGCCGAGATCCACGCCGACGGCAGCAGCGTCATCACCAAGCATCCCGGCACCGGCGGCATGGTCGACGTCGGCACGGTCACCGCGCAGCTGCTCTACGAGACCGGCGGCGGCCGGTACGCCGGGCCCGACGTCACCGCCCGGCTGGACACCGTACGGCTGAGCCAGGACGGGCCGGACCGGGTGCGGATCGAGGGGGTGCGCGGCGAGGCGCCGCCGCCGACGCTCAAGGTCGGCCTCAACCGGCTCGGCGGCTTCCGGGGCGAGGTCGCCTTCGTCCTCACCGGACTCGACATCGAGGCCAAGGCCGAACTGGTGCAGGCGCAGCTCTCCGACGCGCTCGCCAAGCCGCCGCCCGCAGAGGCGCGTTGGGAGCTGGTCCGCACCGACCGGGCCGATGCCGGCACCGAGGAGACCGCGAGCGCCGTGCTGCGGCTCGTCGTACGGGACGCGGACGAACGGGTCGTCGGGCGCGCGCTGAGCGGAGCGGCCGTGGAGCTGGCGCTGGCCAGCTACCCGGGCTTCCATATGCTGTCCCCACCGGGAAAGGGCGCCCCCTATGGGGTCTTCGAGGATGTGTACGTCCCCCATGGCGCCGTAGACCATATGGCCGTCCTCCACGACGGACGCCGTATCCCTATGGCGCCGCCCCAGGACACCCGGCCCCTGGACGCCGTACCGGAACCGGCCCTCCCGGACCCGCTCCCCTCCGGCCCGGCCCGGCGCGCGCCCCTCGGGCTGGTCGCCGGGGCCCGCAGCGGGGACAAGGGCGGGAACGCCAACGTCGGCGTGTGGGCCCGCACCGACGAGGCCTGGCGGTGGCTCTCGCACGCGCTGACCGCCGAAAGGTTCCGGCAGCTGATCCCCGAGAGCCGGGACCTGCCCGTCACCCGGCACCTGCTGCCGAACCTGCGCGCGGTCAACTTCGTCGTCGAGGGCATCCTCGGCGCGGGCGTCGCCGCGCAGGCCCGCTTCGACCCGCAGGCCAAGGCCCTCGGCGAATGGCTGCGCTCCCGCCACCTGGACATCCCGGAGGCCCTGCTGTGACCACCTTGACCTCGGCCCTGGATCCGAGCGGCGCCGACTACCGCGCGCACCGCGAGGCCATGCTCGCCAGGCTCGCCGGACTCGACGCCGAACACGCCAAGGCGCTCGCGGGCGGCGGCGAGAAGTACGTACAACGGCACCGGAAGCGGGGCAAGTTGCTCGCCCGGGAGCGGATCGAGCTGCTCCTCGACCCCGACACGCCCTTCCTGGAGCTGTCCCCGCTGGCCGCCTGGGGCACTGATTACACCGTGGGCGCCTCGCTCGTCACCGGCATCGGAGTGGTCGAGGGCGTGGAGTGCCTGATCACCGCCAACGACCCGACCGTGCGCGGCGGCGCGAGCAACCCGTGGAGCCTGAAGAAAGCCTTGCGCGCCAACGACATCGCCCTCGCCAACCGCCTCCCCTGCATCAGCCTGGTGGAGTCCGGCGGCGCCGATCTGCCGTCCCAGAAGGAGATCTTCATCCCGGGCGGCGCCATCTTCCGCGACCTCACCCGCCTCTCCGCCGCCGGCATCCCCACCATCGCCGTCGTCTTCGGCAACTCCACCGCCGGCGGCGCCTACATCCCCGGCATGTCCGACCACGTGATCATGGTCAAGGAGCGCGCGAAGGTGTTCCTCGGCGGGCCGCCGCTCGTGAAGATGGCCACCGGCGAGGAGAGCGACGACGAGTCCCTGGGCGGCGCCGAGATGCACGCGCGCGTGTCGGGTCTCGCCGACTACTTCGCCGTGGACGAGCCGGACGCGCTGCGGCAGGCGCGCCGGGTGGTCGCCCGCCTGGGCCACCGCAAGGCGTACGACGATCCGGGCCCGGCGGCCCCGCCCAAGTACGACCCGGAGGAACTTCTCGGCATCGTCCCGGGTGATCTGAAGATCCCCTTCGACCCGCGCGAGGTCGTCGCCCGGATCGTGGACGCCTCCGACTTCGACGAGTTCAAGCCGCTGTACGGGACCAGTCTGGTGACCGGCTGGGCGAGCCTGCACGGCTACCCGGTCGGCATCCTGGCGAACGCCCAAGGGGTCCTGTTCAGCGCCGAGTCGCAGAAGGCCGCCCAGTTCATCCAGCTCGCCAACCAGCGCGACATCCCGCTGCTCTTCCTGCACAACACCACCGGCTACATGGTCGGCAAGGAGTACGAGCAGGGCGGGATCATCAAGCACGGCTCGATGATGATCAACGCGGTCAGCAACAGCCGGGTGCCGCATCTGTCGGTGCTGATGGGCGCGTCGTACGGCGCCGGGCACTACGGCATGTGCGGCCGCGCCTACGACCCCCGCTTCCTGTTCGCCTGGCCCAGCGCCAAGTCCGCCGTCATGGGCCCGCAGCAGCTCGCCGGGGTGCTGTCCATCGTCGCCCGCCAGTCGGCCACGGCCAAGGGGCAGCCGTACGACGAGGACGCGGACGCCGCCCTGCGTGCCATGGTGGAGCAGCAGATCGAGTCCGAGTCGCTGCCGATGTTCCTGTCCGGGCGGCTGTACGACGACGGCGTCATCGACCCGCGCGACACCCGCACCGTGCTCGGTCTGTGTCTGTCCGCGATCCACACCGCGCCCTACGAAGGCGCGCGCGGTGGCTTCGGCGTCTTCCGGATGTGAGGTCCAGTGAGGTCCATGATCCAGACTCTGTTGGTCGCCAACCGCGGCGAGATCGCCTGCCGGATCATCCGCACCTGCCGTGAGTTGGGAATCCGGACGGTCGCCGTGCACTCGGACGCGGACGAGAACGCGCTCCACGCGCGCGTGGCCGACACGGCGGTACGACTGCCGGGCGCGGCGCCCGCCGAGACGTATCTGCGCGGCGACCTGATCGTGAAGGCGGCCCTGTCCGCCGGCGCGGACGCCGTGCACCCCGGCTACGGCTTCCTCTCCGAGAACCCCGACTTCGCGCGCGCCGTCCTCGACGCCGGCCTGACCTGGATCGGACCCTCCCCGGAGGCCATCGAGGCGATGGCGTCCAAGACCCGCGCGAAGGACCTGATGGGCATCGTGCCCCTCGCCGAAGCCGACGTCACCGAGGCCGACCTGCCGGTGCTGGTGAAGGCGGCCGCGGGCGGCGGGGGGCGCGGGATGCGGATCGTGCGCCGTCTGGAGGAGCTGAGCGCCGCACTGAAGAGCGCGCGCGCCGAGGCTCTGAGCGCCTTCGGCGACGGCGAGGTCTTCCTGGAGCGGTACCTGGAACACGGCCGCCACGTCGAGGTGCAGGTCCTCGCCGACACCCACGGCACGATCTGGATGCTCGGCACCCGCGACTGCTCCCTCCAGCGCCGCCACCAGAAGGTCATCGAGGAGGCCCCGGCGCCCGGCATCTCCGAGGTGCTCACGAGCGATATGTACGCGCTGGCCGTACAGGCCGTGTGCGCCGTCGCCTACGAGGGTGCCGGCACCGTCGAGTTCCTGGTCGCCGACGGCCGCGCGCACTTCCTGGAGATGAACACCCGCCTCCAGGTCGAACACCCCGTGACGGAGGCGGTGTTCGGCATCGACCTGGTCGCCGAACAGATCCGCGTCTCCGAGGGCCACGCCCTCGAAAAGGACCCACCACGCGCGCGTGGCCACGCGATCGAGGCCCGCCTGTACGCCGAGGACCCCGCCCACGGCTGGGCCCCGCAGGCCGGCACCCTGCACCACCTCGCCGTACCGGACGGCGTCCGCCTCGACACCGGCTACACCGACGGCGACCCCATCGGCGTCCACTACGACCCGATGCTCGCCAAGGTCGTCGCCCACGCGCCGACCCGCGCGGAGGCGCTCCGCAAGCTCGCGGGCGCCCTGGAACGAACGGAACTGCACGGCCCGCTCACCAACCGCGACCTGCTCGTGCGCTCACTGCGCCACGAGGAGTTCAGGAGCGGCCACACGGACACCGGCTTCTACGACCGCCACCTCGGCGAACTCACCGAGTCCGCCCCCGACCCCCTCGCCCCCCTGGCCGCCGCCCTCGCCGACGCCCACGGCCGCTCCCGCTTCGGCGGCTGGCGCAACCTGCCCGCACAGCCGCAGGTCAAGCGATACGAGCTGGCGGGGCAGGAGTACGAGGTCCGCTACCGGCACACGCGCACCGGGTTCAGCGCCGAGGGGGTCCGGGTCGTACGCGCCGACGCGCGTCTGGTCGTCCTCGAAGTCGACGGTGTGGCACGGAAGTTCACGGTCACCCGCCACGGTGACCAGGTCTACGTCAACTCCACCCACCTCACCGCCCTGCCCCGCTTCCCCGACCCCACCGCCCAGCACGCCCCGGGCTCCCTGCTCGCACCGATGCCGGGCACGGTCGTACGCATCGCCGAGGGCCTGACGGAAGGGGCAACGGTTCAGGCCGGTCAAGGACTCATATGGCTGGAGGCGATGAAGATGCAGCACCAGATCTCGGCGCCGGTCACCGGAACGCTCAGCGCCTTGCATGCCAAGGCCGGTCAGCAGGTTGAGCCGGGCATGTTGCTCGCCGTAGTGCAGGAAACCTCTTCTTAGGAGCCCCATGACTGCCGTCATCGAATCCGAAGAGCACAAAGCCCTCCGCTCCGCCGTAGCCGCCCTCGGCAAACGCTACGGCCGTGACTACCTGATGCGAACCGTCGCCGAAGGAAAACCCCTCACCGAACTCTGGTCCGAGGCGGGCAAACTCGGCTACCTCGGTGTCAACCTCCCGGAGGAACACGGAGGCGGAGGCGGCGGCATCACCGAACTCTCCATCGTACTCGAAGAGTTGGGTGCCGCGGGCTCGCCTCTGCTGATGCTCGTCGTCTCGCCCGCCATCTGCGGCACCGTGATCTCCCGCTTCGGCACCGAAGACCAGAAACGCGCGTGGCTCCCCGGAATCGCCGACGGCACCCGCCTCATGGCCTTCGGCATCACCGAACCCGACGCCGGTTCGAACTCCCACCGGATCACCACCACCGCCCGCCGCGACGGCACCGACTGGCTCCTCACCGGCCGCAAGGTCTTCATCTCCGGTGTCGACATGGCGGACGCCGTCCTCATCGTCGGCCGTACCGAAGACGCCCGCACCGGACGGCTCAAGCCCTGCCTGTTCATCGTCCCGACGGACGCCGAGGGCTTCCAGAAGCGCCCCATCGACATGGAACTCAACGCCGCCGAGAAGCAGTTCGAGCTGGTCCTGGACGACGTACGGCTGCCCGCCGACGCGCTCGTAGGCGACGAGGACGCGGGCTTGCTCCAGCTGTTCGCGGGCCTCAACCCCGAGCGCATCATGACCGCGGCCTTCGCCATCGGGATGGGCCGCTACGCGCTCGCCAAAGCCATCGAGTACGCCCGCGACCGCACCGTCTGGAAGTCGCCCATCGGCGCCCACCAGGCCATCGCCCACCCCCTGGCGCAGGCGCACATCGACCTGGAACTGGCCCGGCTGATGATGCAGAAGGCCGCCCATCTCTACGACACCGGCGACGACATCGGCGCAGGCGAGGCCGCCAACATGGCCAAGTACGCGGCCGGGGAGGCCTGTGTGAAAGCCGTCGACCAGGCCGTGCACACCCTCGGCGGCAACGGTCTCACGCGCGAGTTCGGGCTCGCCTCGTTGATAACAGCCGCACGTGTGGCTCGTATTGCCCCGGTGAGCCGGGAGATGATTCTCAACTACGTCTCCCACCAGACCCTGGGCCTGCCGAAGTCGTACTAGGCCACCACCGGCAGCCGCTTGGAGGAACCGTGTTCCGCAGCGAGTACGCAGATGTCCCGCCCGTAGAACTCCCCATCCACGACGCCGTCCTGGGCCATGCCGCCGATTTCGGCGACCGGCCCGCCCTGATCGACGGCACGGACGGCACCATCCTCACGTACGCACAGGTGAACCGGTTCCACCGGCGCATCGCCGCCGGTCTCGCCGACGCGGGCGTGGGCAAGGGCGACGTCCTCGCCCTGCACAGCCCCAACACCATCGCCTTCCCGACCGCCTTCTACGCGGCCACGCGCGCGGGTGCCTCTGTCACCACGGTGCACCCGCTCGCCACGCCCGAGGAGTTCGCCAAACAGCTCGGCGACAGCGGCGCCCGCTGGATCGTCACCGTCTCACCCCTGCTGGAGACGGCCCGCCGCGCCGCCGAACTCGCGGGCGGGGTGGGGGAGATATTCGTCTGCGACAGCGCATCCGGGCACCGGTCGCTGATCGACATGCTCGCCACCACCGCGCCCGAACCGCGGCTCGCCTTCGACCCGGCCGAGGACATCGCCGCGCTGCCGTACTCCTCCGGCACCACCGGCGGCCCCAAGGGTGTGATGCTCACCCACCGGCAGATCGCCACCAACCTCGCCCAGCTGGAGCCCGCCGTCGCCATGGCTCCCGGCGAGCGCATCCTGGCCGTGCTGCCGTTCTTCCACATCTACGGCCTGACCGCCCTGATGAACGCGCCGCTGCGCAAGGGCGCCACGGTCGTCGTCCTGCCCCGCTTCGACCTGGAGACCTTCCTCGCGGCCATCGAGAACCACCGCATCACCGGCCTGTACGTCGCCCCGCCGATCGTCCTCGCCCTCGCCAAGCACCCGGCGGTCACCCGCTACGACCTCTCCTCCCTGAAGTACGTCCTCAGCGCCGCCGCCCCGCTGGACGCCCAGCTCGCCCGGGCCTGCGCCGAGCGGCTCGGCCTGCCCCCGATCGGCCAGGCCTACGGCATGACCGAACTGTCCCCCGGCACCCATGTCGTCCCCCTCGACCGCCTGCACGACGCCCCCGCCGGCACCGTCGGCAGGCTCATCGCCGGCACCGAGATGCGGATCGTGTCCCTGGACGAGCCCGGCAAGGACCTCGGCACCGGCGAGTCCGGCGAGATCCTCATCCGCGGCCCCCAGGTGATGAAGGGCTACCTCGGCCGCCCCGACGCCACCGCCGCCGTGATCGACGCCGACGGCTGGCTGCACACGGGCGACGTCGGACACGTGGACGCCGACGGCTGGCTGTTCGTCGTGGACCGGGTGAAGGAACTCATCAAGTACAAGGGCTTCCAGGTGGCCCCCGCCGAGCTGGAGGCCCTGCTGCTCACCCACCCCGGCATCGCCGACGCCGCCGTCATCGGCACCTGCAACGAAGACGGCAACGAGGTCCCGCACGCCTTCGTCGTCCGCCGGGCCGAGGCCGCCGACGACCTCACCGAGAACGAGATCCTCCTCTACGTCGCCGAGCGGGTCGCCCCCTACAAGCGCGTCCGCCGGATCACCTTCATCGACACCGTCCCGCGCGCCGCCTCCGGCAAGATCTTGCGCCGCGAACTGCGCGCACTCAGGGAGCACACGTGAGCACACCGATCGGCCGTACACGCGCGCGCGGCGTCGAAACCCTCAGCCTCGACGCGACCGACACCCGCAACGCGCTCTCGTCGGCCCTCGTCTCCGGCCTCGCGACGGCGCTGGCCGAGTGCGGCAAGGACGACGACGTACGGGCCGTCGTCCTCACCCACAGCGGTACGACGTTCTGCGCCGGCGCCGACCTGCGCGACCCACCGCACCCCGACGGCCTGGTCGGCCTGCTGCGGCAGATCGTGGAGCTGCCCAAACCGGTGATCGCCCGGGTCACCGGGCACGTCCGCGCGGGCGGCCTCGGCCTGCTCGCCGCCTGCGACATCGCCGCCGCGTCCGCCACGGCCACCTTCGCCTTCACCGAGGTCCGCATCGGGGTCGCCCCCGCGGTGATCTCCCTGCCGATCGTCCCGCGCGCCGACCCCCGCGCCCTGGCCCGCTACTACCTCACCGGCGAGCGCTTCGATCCGGCCGAGGCGGTACGCCTGGGCCTGGTGACCACGACGGCCGAAGACGCCGAAGACCCTGAAGACGCCGAAGCCGTCGACGAGGTCCTCGCCCCGATCCTGGACGGCCTGCGCCGCTCCTCGCCGCAGGCCCTGGCCGAGACGAAACGGCTGCTCACGGCTAGGGTGCTGGAAACATTCGACCGGGACGCGGCGGACCTGACCGCCCTCTCGGCCCGGCTGTTCGCCTCCGGCCAGGCCCGGGAGGGGATGACGGCCTTCCTGGAGAAACGGGACGCGGCATGGGTGGTGTGAACGGATGAGCACGACGGTGGAACGCGACCGCGCGCCCAAACAGGACCGCAGCCGGGCCACCCGGCGGCGGCTCCTGGAAGCCGCCGTGGCCTGCCTCGCCGAACACGGCTGGTCGGGCTCCACCGTCTCGGTCGTCGCCGAACGCGCCGGCGTCTCGCGGGGCGCCGCCCAGCACCACTTCCCGACCCGCGAGGACCTGTTCACGGCCGCCGTCGAGTACGTCGCCGAAGAGCGCTCCACCGCGCTCCGGGCCCTCTTCCCGAGCGGCCCCGCCGCCCGCCGGGCCGTCGTCGCGGCCCTCGTCGACCTCTACACCGGCCCCCTCTTCCGTGCCGCCCTGCACCTGTGGGTCGCCGCCTCCAACGAGGACCAGCTCCGCGCGCGTGTCACCGAGCTGGAGGCCCGCGTGGGGCGTGAGACCCACCGCATCGCCGTCGACCTCCTCGGCGCCGACGAGTCCCGCCCCGGCGTGCGCGAAACCGTCCAGGGCTTCCTGGACATGGCCCGCGGCCTGGGCCTTGCCAACCTCCTCACCGACGACTCCGCCCGCCGCGAACGGGTCGTCGCGCAGTGGGCCGACCTGCTGGAGGAAGCGCTGGGCTGAGGGGGTTGCTACAGGGGCGCGTTACTCTTGGGCCCATGCTTCCGATGCTCGTTCGCCGCCGCCACGTGGACTACGTGCGCGTCACGAGCATGGGCTGTCAGCTTTCGGCCTGATTCAGCCCCCTTTTTCTCCTCTTCTTACGGCATCCTGGGCGCCGCCCTACCCTCGGCGGCCTGCCCGTGGCCCACGCACCCCTGTGGACGCACCCATGACCTCGCACACCCCGACGGCGACCCCGTCGTACGACCAGCTCCCCATCATCGACCTGTCGGCCGCAGACCGCGGCCCCCAGGCCCGCGCCCTGCTCCACGCCCAACTGCACAGCGCCGCGCACGACGTCGGCTTCTTCCAGCTCGTCGGACACGGTGTGACCCCGGCCGAGACCGACGCGCTGGTCACCGCGATGCGCGCCTTCTTCGCCCTCCCCGAGGCCGACCGGCTCGCCCTCGACAACGTGAACTCGCCGCACTTCCGCGGCTACACCCGCACCGGCGACGAACGCACCGCCGGCGCCCGCGACTGGCGCGACCAGCTCGACATAGGCGCCGAACGCCCCGCTCGCGTCCCCGGCCCCGGCGAGCCCCCGTACTGGTGGCTGCAAGGCCCCAACCAGTGGCCCGCCGCCCTCCCCGAGCTGCGCACCGCGGCCCTGACCTGGATCGACAGGCTCAGCGCGGTCGCCGAGCGCCTCCTGCACGAACTGCTGACCGCGATCGGCGCCCCCGCCGACTTCTACGACCCGATCTTCGGCACCCGCGCCCACCCGCACCTCAAGCTCGTCCGCTACCCCGGCAGCGCGGGCGACGGCACCGATCAGGGCGTGGGCGCCCACAAGGACTACGGCTTCCTGACCCTCCTGCTCCAGGACACGGTCGGCGGCCTCCAGGTCCACCGCGAGGACGGCCTCTTCCACGACGTCCCGCCGGTCCAGGGCGCCTTCGTGGTCAACCTGGGCGAACTCCTGGAGGTGGCGACCAATGGCTACCTCCTGGCCACCAACCACCGCGTGGTCAGCCCACCCGAAGCGACGGAACGCTTCTCGGTCCCGTTCTTCTACAACCCCCGCCTGGACGCCCGCATAGCCCCCCTGCCCTTCCCCCACGCCGCCAAGGCCCCTGGCATCACAACCGACCCGGCGAACCCCCTGTACGCCGAGTACGGCTACAACGAACTCAAGGGCAAGCTCAGGGCACACCCGCTGGTGGCGGAACGACACCACGGCAACTTGCTGACGTCGGCGGCGTAAATTCCTTTATGGGCGCGGGGCCGTATCGATGTGCGGCTCCGCCGCGTGGGCGCGACCGGCCACAACGGCCCGCAGTCGCCCACGCGCCCCAAACACCCCTCTCAGTGGGCGATATCCGCATACCCCTCGACGTCCTGCGGACTACGCACCCCCGGCCCCACGTACCGAGCAGACGGCCGCACCAGGCGACCGGTGCGCTTCTGCTCAAGAATGTGCGCAGACCACCCAGCCGTACGCGCGCACGTGAACATCGAAGTGAACATATGCGCCGGCACCTCAGCGAAGTCCAGCATGATCGCCGCCCAGAACTCGACGTTGGTCGCCAGCACACGATCCGGCCGACGGTTGTGCAGCTCCTCCAGCGCGGCCTTCTCCAACGCCTCGGCGATCTCGAACCGCGGCGCCCCCAGCTCACGCGCCGTACGCCGCAGCACCCGCGCCCGCGGATCCTCGGCCCGGTACACCCGGTGCCCGAACCCCATCAGCCGCTCACCCCGGTCCAGGGCCTGCTTGACGTACGCCTCCGCGTCCCCGGTCCGCTCGATCTCCTCGATCATCCCGAGCACCCGCGACGGCGCACCCCCGTGCAGCGGCCCGGACATGGCTCCCACCGCACCCGACAGCGCGGCGGCGACATCGGCGCCGGTGGAGGCGATGACCCGCGCCGTGAACGTCGACGCGTTCATGCCGTGCTCGGCGGCGGACGTCCAGTACGCGTCCACGGCCGCGACATGCTTGGGGTCCGGTTCGCCCCGCCACCGGATCATGAACCGCTCAACGACCGACTTCGCCTTGTCGATCTCCCGCTGCGGCACCATCGGCATCATCTGCCCGCGCGCGGACTGGGCGACGTACGACAGCGCCATCACGGCGGCCCGCGCGAGATCGTCCCGCGCCTGGCGCTCGTCGATGTCGAGCAGCGGCTTCAGCCCCCACACCGGCGCCAGCATGGCGAGCGCCGACTGCACGTCCACCCGGATGTCACCGGAGTGCACCGGGATCGGGAACGGCTCGGCGGGCGGCAGACCGGGGTTGAAGGCGCCGTCGACCAGCAGCCCCCACACGTTCCCGAACGAGACGTGCCCGACCAGGTCCTCGATGTCGACGCCCCGGTAGCGCAGGGCGCCGCCCTCCTTGTCCGGCTCGGCGATCTCCGTCTCGAACGCGACGACTCCCTCGAGTCCGGGTACGAAATCGGACATCAGGCGGCTCCTAGTGATGTGGTGGGGGCGGTCACCCCGGTGATGCCCCGATCGGCCGGTGGTCACCCAAATCGCAGGGGAACCAGCACGATAACCCCCGGGTGCCAGACCTGGGGAGCCCCTGCGGCACTGAGTGCCAGCCCGGTTCGTACGCTGTGCGGCGTCGCCTCCGATGCGACCCGCACGGGAGGCGTGGCCGGTACGGCAAGATGACCGCGTGACCAACCGCGACCCGCTCCTGGACCCCGTCCTCGATCCCGCCGCCATGCGCAAGCAGTACCGGGCGGAGGGCCTCGCCGAACAGGACCTCGCCAGCCACCCCATGGACCAGTTCGCCCGCTGGTTCGAGGACGCCGCCCGGGCGGCGCTGCACGGCACGGTCTACGAACCCAACGCGATGGTCGTCTCCACGGCGGACGCGGCCGGCCGTCCCAGCTCGCGCACCGTCCTGATGAAGCAGTTCGACACCGACGGTTTCGTCTTCTTCACCAACTACGACTCCCGCAAGGCCCGCGAGCTCGCCGAGAACCCGCACGTCGCCCTGCTCTTCCCCTGGCACCCGCTCGCCCGCCAGGTCATCGTCACCGGCACCGCCCGCCGCACCGGCCGCGACGAGACCGCCGCCTACTTCCGCACCCGCCCGCACGGCTCCCAGCTGGGCGCCTGGGCCAGCGCCCAGTCCTCGGTGATCGCCTCCCGTGCCGGACTCGACGCCGCCTACGCCGACCTGGAGGCCCGCTACCCCGAGGGCGAACAGGTCCCGGTCCCACCGCACTGGGGCGGCTTCCGCATCACCCCTCAGACCGTCGAGTTCTGGCAGGGCCGCGAGAACCGGCTCCACGACCGCCTGCGCTACGTCACCCAGCCAGGCGGCCGCTGGAAGGTGGAGCGCCTCAGCCCCTGAGCCCCCTGAGCCTCCTAAGCCCCCTGAATCTCTTGAGACCCCTGAGACGCAGACGACCCGCGAGCTCGGGTCCTCCGCCTGTCGGCGGAGAAGCCGGCCGGACGTGCCGGCGAGCTCGCGGGTCGGGTGACTGCTTGGGATTGGGCCGGCTGCACGCGTCTGTCACGTGCTGGTCCGGCACCGCACTGGATGTGGTGGCGGACCGCTAGCCCGCAGCCACCTCACGCGTCCGGTATTCATACATCTGCCGAACCACCTCCCTTCTCGTGTACCCCACACCCTAGGAAGCCGACGGAAGCCGCTCAACTGTTTTTCGCTACGTTTCCCGGCATGACCGAACTCAGGATCGCCACCGCGTGATCGTTCCGTCGGCGGCCATGTCCCTTGTCGGCCGGTGCAGGCATTGATTCCTGCAATCTTGTGGGAACAGGATGTGGGCTGAGTCACGTTCCAGTTGAATGAGGGCCAGTGAGAGGCCAGTGAGCGAACCGTGCGCCGTATACGCGCCGACGCAGCCTGCAGGGGGTCCAGGTGAGTGCTTCCCGGCGGAGTGGGACCACTGATGAGCTGGGGCCGGACGATCCCGGTGAGCCCAGTGAATCCGGGGGATCCGATCTGCTCGCCGCTCTGCTCGACGGTATGGACGCGGCTCTGTGTGCGTTCGACGCCGACGGGGTCGTCACGCACTGGAACCGGGAGGCCGAGCGGATCCTCGGCTGGACGGCCGCCGAGGCGGTCGGACGGCACGGGTTCGCCGGGTGGGCGGTGCGCAGCGCCGACGCCGAGGAGGTGCAGTCCCGGCTGATGTCGGCGATGCACGCGACCGGCCGGCAGGTGCACGAGTTCGCGCTCGTCACGAAGGACGGCGGCCGGGTCCTCGTGCGCACCCAGTCCGCAGCCGTACGAGGCCCCGACGGCAAACCCGCCGGGCTGTACTGCGCGTTCAGCGAGGTGCACGCGCAGATCGATCTGGAGCGGTCGATCGCGCTGAGCGAGGCGCTGTTCGAGGACGCCGCCTGGGGTGTCGTCCTCATCGACGCCGATCTGCGGCCCGCTGTCGTCAACGCGCACGCTGCCCGGGTCCTCGGCATCGGGCGTACGTCCGCGCTGGGCCGGCCGCTCGGCGAACTGCTCGCGCAGGGCGTGGAGGAGCTGGAGGCCGCGCTCACCCATGTGCTGGCCGAGGGCGCGCCGCCCGCGCCCGCCGAGATGTGGGTGACCCTGCGCACCCCCGAGGGCGGGGAACGGCGCTGCTGGCGGAGCGGGTTCGTACGGCTGGCTTCGCCGCTCGCGGAGGAACCGGTGCCGCTCGGCGTCGGCTGGCTGTTCCAGGACGTCACCGAGGCCAAGCAGACCGAGCAGGAGGCGGCCCTGCTGCGGTTCCGCACCAACCAGCTGCACCGTGCCGCGCGGGCCGCCGCCGAGTGCGAGGATCCGGCCGAGGCGGCCATCGTCCACCTGGACTTCGCGCTCGCCGGCTTCGCCGACCACGCGTTGATCGACCGGGTGCTGGCTTCCCCGCGCGCCGGGGGTGAGGAGAGGGCCGTACGGCTCGTCCGGCTGGCCGCGACGCCCGCCGGCGCGCCCGGGCCGAGCCTGCTCACGGGGGCGGCCGGGCTGCCCGTGCGCTACGAGACGGGGCATCCGGCGCTGCAGTGCGTCGAGCGGGCCGGTGCCGTGCGCGCGGACGCCGGGTCGATCCCGGCGGAACAGGCACAGGAGTGGGCGCTCGCCCGTCAGTGGCCCGGCGACGCGGTGCACGCCCTGTGCGCGGCGCTGCGCAGCCGGGGGCGGACGCTGGGCGCGGTGACCTTCCTGCGCGGCTCCGGACGGCACCGCTTCGAGCGGATCGACACGGCCTACGCGGAGGACGTGGCGGTCCGCATCGCGGCGGCGCTGGACCTGGCGGACGCGGTACGGGACGAGAACGGGCCTACGGGGGCGCAGGGTCCGTCCGGCGGATCCTGTCGCGGACGCGGGGACTGACACGCCCTGGCGTGGGGGCACCCCCAGCGGCGTTCATCGGTCGCCGGCGCTCCCCCACGCTCGGCTTCGCTCTTTCCTGCGCCCCGATCCGCCGGACGGGCCCCGGCACCGGTAGAAGAGCCGGACAGGCCCCGGCGCCGGTAGAAGATCCGTCAGCGCCGGTAGAAGATCCGGTCGCCGTACTCCCGCAGCACGCGGCCGTTCCACTCGTGGCCGCCGTCGACGTTGCCGGAGCGCAGCAGCGGGGGTTCGATGCCGCGGTCGGCGAGGGTGGCGGCGGTGGTCGCCATGACGGCCTGCAGCAGGGCGGTGGTGACGACCGTGGAGGCGGGCGCGAAGGGCGCCGGGATGGTGTCGAGGGTGAGCTCGGCGTCGCCGACCGCGATCTTCGAGTCCAGCACGATGTCGCAGTGGTCCTTCAGAAAGGTGCCGGAGGCGTGCCGGGACGTGGTCTGCGACGCGTAGGCGACCGAGGTGACGCCGATGACCTTCAGGCCGAGGGCGCGGGCGCCCTGAGCCATCTCCACGGGCAGGGCGTTGCGGCCGGACAGGGAGATGATCACGAGGGCGTCGCCGGAGCGGACCGGTGAGGTGTCCAGGACGGCGCTCGCGAGTCCGTCGACGCGTTCGAGGGCGGAGCCGAGGGTGGCCGGGGTGACGTCGACGCCGACGACGCCTGGGACGGCGAGCAGGTTCATCAGGGCGAGGCCGCCGGCCCGGTAGACGACGTCCTGGGCGGCCAGCGAGGAGTGCCCGGCGCCGAAGGCGAACAGGCGCCCGCCGGCGGCGACGGTGTCGGCGAGCAGGGTGCCGGCCGCGGCGATCGCCTCGGCCTCCTCCGCACGGACCCGCCGCAGCAGGTCGATGGCGGCGTCGAAGAACAGGTCGGCAGGCGTGCCGTCGCTCATGCGGTGCCCCTTCGCAACGTCTGTGTCGCGGATCACCGTGCGGTCTGGACCAGTGCGGTGTCAATACGGCGCCTCGGTGGCCGACGGCGCTGTAGTTCCCTCCATTTCTTCCGCGGCCCCCGCTTGTCGGTGGGATCCGGCAGAATTGGTGCCAGGGCCAGCGCACGCGCCGGGCTGCCGGCAGAGGTAATCGAGGGGCACGTATGTCCGGACTGATCGACACCACGGAGATGTATCTCCGCACCATCCTCGAACTCGAAGAGGAAGGCGTCGTCCCCATGCGCGCCCGCATCGCGGAGCGGCTGGACCAGAGCGGGCCGACGGTGAGCCAGACGGTGGCGCGCATGGAGCGCGACGGCCTGGTGTCCGTGGCCAGCGACCGCCATCTGGAGCTGACCGACGAGGGCCGCAGGCTCGCCACGCGCGTGATGCGCAAGCACCGGCTGGCCGAGTGCCTCCTCGTCGACGTGATCGGCCTGGAGTGGGAGCAGGTGCACGCCGAGGCCTGCCGCTGGGAGCACGTGATGAGCGAGGCCGTCGAGCGGCGCGTCCTGGAGCTGCTGCGGCACCCGACCGAGTCGCCGTACGGCAACCCCATCCCCGGCCTGGAGGAACTGGGCGAGAAGGACGGCGCCAACCCGTTCCTGGACGAGGGCATGGTCTCGCTGGCCGACCTCGACCCGGGCTCGGACGGCAAGACGGTCGTCGTCCGCCGGATCGGCGAGCCGATCCAGACGGACGCGCAGTTGATGTACACGCTGCGGCGCGCGGGTGTGCAGCCCGGCTCCGTGGTGAGCGTGACGGAGTCGGCCGGCGGTGTCCTGGTGGGTAGCGGCGGCGAGGCGGCCGAGCTGGAGGCGGACGTCGCCTCGCACGTGTTCGTCGCCAAGCGCTGACAGCGAGAAGCCCCGGCGCCTTGCGGCGCCGGGGCTGTCCTCCCCTGTGCTGACCCGGAGCCCCGAGCTCTCAGGGTCATCCCCTCGGACCGTTTTTCCCCGAGCGGTCCGCCTCCCGCCAGTACAGATCCCCTGAGCGGCGGCGATCATGCCTTGAGGGGTGTCACTCGAATGAGGGGTGTTGTCCGCAGAGGCAGTGTTTTCGAATAGGCATTCGATAGTCTGCGGCGGCAAGACGAGCACGACAGCGACAGCAGCGAGTACGAGCGAGTACGGCAGTACACCGGTACGAGGCAGGCGGAGCTGGGGGTGCCAGGCCCATGGCACGGCGGATCGACGTAACGGGAGCGGACGGGGTGCGCTTGGCCGCCTGGGAGTTCGCCGACCCTCCCAAGACGGGTCTCGACCCGGCGGAGGGCCGGACGGGCCCGGCGGCCGGCCCTCCGGGCGTGCTGTTACTGCACGGCCTGATGGGCCGTGCCTCCCACTGGGCCTCGACGGCCCGCTGGCTCGCCGCACGCCATCGCGCCGTCGCCCTCGACCAGCGCGGTCACGGCCAGAGCGAGAAGTCCGCCCGGGCCGCCTACACCCGTGAGGCCTACGTCGAGGACGCCGAGGCCGCCCTCGAACAGCTCGGGCTCGCCCCCGCCGTCCTCGTCGGCCACGCCATGGGCGCGCTGACCGCCTGGCAGCTCGCCGCGAAGCGTCCCGACCTCGTCCGGGGCCTGATCATCTGCGACATGCGGGCCTCCGCGCTGGGGGCCGCCTCGCAGCGGGAGTGGGCCCAGTGGTTCAAGGCCTGGCCCGTCCCCTTCGCCACGCTGGCCGACGTACGCAAGTGGTTCGGCGAGGACGACCCCTGGGTGGAGCGGCCGAGCCCCGCCCGCGGCGCGTTCTACGCCGAGGTCATGCACGAGTCCGCCGACGGCTGGCGTCCCGTCTTCGAGCCGGAGCAGATGCTCCGCACCCGGGAGAGCTGGGTGTACGACGCGCACTGGGAGGAACTGGCGCAGGTGCGCTGCCCGACGCTGGTGGTGCGTGGGGTGGACGGGGAGCTGGGGCGGGCGGAGGCGCAGGAGATGGTGCGGGTGCTTCCAGCGGGGCATTATGCGGAGGTCGCTGAGGCGGGGCACCTTGCGCACTATGAGCTGCCGCTGGCTTGGCGGGCTTCCGTCCTGCCGTTTCTTGATGGGGTGCTCGGGGACTGAGGGCGCCATCTCGTCTGCCGGGCCAGTGTTTCGCCGGCGGCTGCGGGTTCGTCGTGGCTGATCGCGCCCACGCGGCGGAGCCGCATATCGACACAGCCCCGCGCCCCTGGGGGTGCAGTTCGCCGCGCCGCCCAAGGACCGCGGCTTTCTACCCCTTGCTCACTGCAGTCAGGATCTCCGGGAGTCGCGCTGCCGTTCTCGGGGCTGCCAGGCGCAGGCCCAGGAAGGTCAGGGCCGTGCCGTACACGGCGCCCGCCGGGAGCAGGAGCCAGGTCATCCCTTCCCCGTCGCCGCTCACATGGAGCCAGATGGTGACGGCGATGACGGGGGCGCAGAGCAGGGCTGCGGAGATCATGCCGCCGAAGATGGCGATCCAGGCGAGGCCCGCCTGGCCGGGGGCGACGTTCTTGTGGCCCTCCTGGGGGATGGAGTACGGGAAGCGGGCCGACGTCCAGGCGCCGGTCGCGAGCATCGCGCCGAGCAGGGCGAAGGACAGCCCCAGCACCTCCGGCAACTGCGACCACGCGCCCAGCACGCCCGCCGTCACCGCCGTCACGAGCGCCGCGTAGGGCAGGGTGACCAGCAGCAGGGCCAGGGCCCGGCCGCGCAGTTCGGCGTAGGCGTCCCGGGGTGAGGAGATGGTCATGGCCACCATCCAGAACGCGGAGGTGTCCTGCCCGAACTGGTTGTACATCTGGATGCCGAGCATCCCGGCGGCGAAGCACGCGAAGTAGATCGACCCGGTTCCCTGCGCCGCGTTGAACACCGGCACGATCAGCCCGATCGCCAGCGAGGTCACCCAGGCGGCCTTGGTCTTCGGATCCCGCCCCATGTAGCGCAGGCTGCGCTCCATGACCGTACCCGTACGGCCGCCCGGCAGCAGCCGCCCCAGCCCGCCCGGGGCGCGATCCCGTACCCCGGCGTCGGCGGCCTGCAGCGTGGACCCGTCGGGCGCGGTCATCAGCCGGGTCAGGCTCCGCGCCCACACGGCGACCAGCGCCCCCAACCCGGCCACGGTGACGGCGAGTTGTGCGGCGGCCGTGCCGTACGCCCCCTCGCTCGCCGACCCCACCGCCGCCACCGCCGAAGCGGGCGGCACCCACCCGAGCGCGTCCGCGACCGGCTGCAGCTGTCCGAGGCCCGCCGAACCCAGCTGCCGTGCACCGAAGTTGACCAGCTGCGCCCCGATCGCGATCACCAGCCCGCTCAGCACCGCCAGATCGCGGCCCTTCCTGCTGGTCAGCAGCCGTACGTTGGCGGCGGCCACGGCCCGTGCGAGCGCCACACAGACCAGCAGCGCGAGGACGACGGCGAGTACCGCGACGGCGTACCCCGCGGCCCCGTGTGCCACCGCCACCGCACACCCCACCAGCACCAGCAGCGTGAACAGCGGGCCGATGCCCACCAGGGAGGCCGCGAGCAGTGCCCGGACCAGCGGCCGGGGCCGCAGCGGAAGCATCACCAGCCGGGTCGGGTCCAGCGTCTCGTCACCGGTCGGGAAGAACAGCGGCAGCACCGCCCAGCCCAGCGCCAGCACGGCCGTACCCGGCACGACGACGGCGTCGGCATGCGCGTGCCCGCGCAGTGCGAGCAGGCCCAGCAGCTGCAGCAGCGCGAACAGGACCGCGATGACCGCCGAGACGACGAACGCGGCCCGCCGGCCTCCGGACTGCCGCAGCCCGTTCTGCAGCAGCGACAGTTTCAGCCGTACGACGGTGGAGGTGAGGTTCGTCATCGGGCCGCCCCGCCGCCCAGCCAGTCCAGATCGGACCCGGTGTCCCGCCCGCTCGCCCCGACCAGCTCCAGGAACGCCCCCTGGAGCGTCGGATGAGCGCCGCGCACCTCGGCAAGCGTCCCGGTCGCGCGGATCCGGCCCGCCGCCAGCACCGCGACCCAGTCGCACAGCGACTCGACCAGCTCCATGACGTGCGAGGAGAAGACGACGGTCGCCCCGGAGGCGGTGTACCGCTCCAGAACGCCCCGGATGGTCTGCGCGGACACCGGGTCGACGCCCTCGAACGGCTCGTCCAGGAAGAGCACCTCGGGGTTGTGCAGCAGCGCGGCCGCGAGCCCGATCTTCTTGCGCATGCCGGTCGAGTAGTCGACTACGAGCTTGTGCTGGGCCCCGGCCAGGTCGAGCACGTCCAGCAGCTGCGTGGCCCGCTTGTCCACCTCGGCCCCCGGCAGCCCGCGCAGCCGGCCCGAGTACCCGAGCAACTCCCGTCCCGACAGCCGCTCGAACAGCCGCAGCCCCTCGGGCAGTACCCCGATGCGCGCCTTGACGGCCACCGGATCCCGCCACACGTCGTGCCCGACGACCTCCACGGTGCCCTCGTCGGGCCGTAGCAGCCCGGTGACCATGGAGAGGGTGGTGGTCTTCCCGGCCCCGTTCGGCCCGACCAGCCCTATGAACTTCCCGGCGGGCAGCTCAAGATCGATCCCCCCGACAGCGACTTGCTGCCCAAACCGCTTCCAGAGCCCACGCACGCGTACCGCAGCTTCGGTCATGCATGCACAGTACGGGCCCGGTGATTTCCTTAACGATCCCGACCGCACGCATAAGCGAGAGACGAGATCAACTCCTCCGCATCCGGCAACCACCGATTCGCCGGGGTGGGCCGGCAAGCCCACTGCACAGCCCCACGAGACCCGAACCGAGTAGGAGGAGCAGCCACATACGACCCCTCGCCCAGCGCCACCAGATCCAGCGACGCGAGCGACCACCCGAGCTTCCGCACCAGATCCGGCACCTTCGCGGAACCCCCCGGCAGCACGAAGAACTGCATACGCCGGTCGGGAGCCAACGTCACCGGCCCGAGCGTCAGTTCCATCCGCTCCATACGGGCGAGCGCCAAGAACCCCGCACTCTCCGGGACGGACAACGCATCGAACGTCCGCCCCGTAGGCAGCAGGATCGACGCCGTCGGCTGCTTCTGCCACATCCGGCGCGCGACGGTCGCGCTGCCCGTCGCCTGCGTCGCCCAGTCGGGGCGCGCGGGGTGCGCACCCGGCGCAGGGCAGGAGGCATCGCTGCACGAGCAGCGCTGCATGCCGGCGACCGCTTCCAGCCAGGTGCCCGGGAACACGTCCCAGTGCCGCTCCTCGGCGTAGCGTACGGCGGTCTCCAGCAGCGATTCCCCGCGCTGCTGCGGAATCTGACCGGCAATCTGAGTGTTTCGGGCGCCCGCGATCGTCTCTTCCACGCTTCACTCAACTCCCGCGCCCACCTGGAGTTACGGCTATAGCGCGCGCGGGGGAGGAGCATCGATTCGGCAGCCGGGGCGCATGGGTGCACGTCCGGGGGCGCGCGGGGGGAAGGACGGCGTGAGGTGGGTAGCCAGGAATGGGGTGGGCTGCCGCCGTTACCCCGGCAAACGGCACATGTCGCGCATTGGCGGTATCTCAGCTGGGCAGTGATCTTCCTGAACTGATCGTCTGCTCCAGGGGATCGCAACGCAGGGGGTAGCACATGGCCGCAAGGCCTCTCGTGGCGAGGCAGCCGAACGAACGGCTGCAGGCACTCATCCAGGAAGCGGGGTGCTCGAACGCCGGGCTGGCCCGGCGGGTCAACATGTGCGGCGCCGAGCACGGGCTCGACCTGCGCTACGACAAGACGTCCGTGGCCCGCTGGCTGCGCGGACAGCAGCCGCGGGGCCGGGCCCCGGCGATCATCGCGGAGGCGCTCGGGCGCAAGCTCGGCCGTACGGTCACGATCGACGAGATCGGCATGGCCAATGGCAAGAACCTCGCCTCGGGGGTCGGTCTCCAGTTCTCGCCGACGGTACTGGGGGCCATCGAGCAGGTCTGCGAGCTGTGGCGCAGCGACGTGGGCCGCAGGGACTTCCTGTCCGGCTCCTCCGTCGCCGCCTCCGCGCTGGTCGAGCCCAGCCGCGACTGGCTGATCTCGGCGCCGGACGCCCAGGTGGCCCGGCAGGCGGGCCCACGCGTGGGGCAGGCCGACGTGGCGGCCGTACGGTCCATGACGCAGGCGCTGACCGAACTCGACCACCAGTACGGCAGCGGGCATGTCCGCCCGGTGGTCGTGCACTACCTCAACAGCGTCGTCTCCGGGCTGCTCGCGGGCTCGTACCGGGAGACGGTCGGGCGGGAACTCTTCGCCGCGGTCGCCCGGTTGACCGAGCTGGCGGGCTACATGGCCGTGGACACCGGGCAACCGGGGCTGGCCCAGCGGTACTACATCCAGTCGCTGCGGCTCGCCCAGGCCGCCGGGGACCGCGGATACGGCGGGTACGTCCTCGCCGCGTCCATGAGCCACCTCGCCGCGCAGCTCGGAAACCCGCGCGAGATCGCCCAGTTGGCGCGGGCGGCGCAGGAGGGGGCGCGCGGGCAGGTGACCCCGCGCGTGGACGCGATGTTCCACGCGGCGGAGGCGCGCGGGCACGCCCTGCTCGGCGACGTACGCGCCGCGCAGGCCTCCACCGGGCGGGCGGTGACGGCGATGGAGGGGGCGGACGACTCCTCCGGCGACGACCCGGTGTGGATCCGGCACTTCGACGAGGCCTACCTGGCCGACGAGTTGGCGCACTGCCACCGCGATCTCGGGCAGCCCGAGCAGGCGGCGAGGTTCGCCGAGCAGTCGCTGGCCGGGCATCCCGAGACCCGGGCCCGCCGGCGCGCCATCGGCTATGTGCTGCTGGCCACGGCCCAGGTGCAGCAGCGCGAGATCGAACAGGCCTGTGGCACCGGTCTGAAGGCGGTGGAGCTGCTGGAGACGCTCCGCTCCAACCGCGGCGCCGAATATCTGGAGGACCTTCAGCAGCGCCTGGAACCCTTCCGGGAGGAGGCGGTGGTACGGGAGTTCGGGGCGCGCCTCGATCTCCAGCAGGCAGCCTGAACGCCGGACCCGCGGTTGCGTGAACGTGCGGCGAACGGCATCTGGAGGCGCGGGGGGCGCACGAGGGTGCCATGGAACAGCGCGCCGCGGGACGGTTTTGTTACCGCTGTCACAGGCAAAAAGATCGCGCCCTGAGCTGCCTCGCACCCGGCTCGGGGGACCCGGTAGCGTGAGCCCGATTCACAAGGTCCCCCATTAGTAGGAGTCCCGGTGACGCAGAGTGGACAGGGCGAGGAGCCCTCGGCGCAGCCCGCGCGCGAAGGCATCGTGCTGCCCTCCGACGGAGGCGAGCCCTTGCTGCCGGGCATGACCGGCGCGCCCGCCCCCGCCGCCCCGGCCGGCGGGCAGGCCTGGGG
>NZ_CM002285.1:5247509-5306009 GCF_000497445.1 Streptomyces roseochromogenus subsp. oscitans DS 12.976
AGCAGCCCGCGTACGGCGCGCCGCAGCCGTCGCACCAGCCCGCCTACGACGACGACCCGCCCCGCGGCAAGTCGCGGGTGCCGCTGATCGCCGCCGTCGGGGTCGGCATCGTCGTCGTCGGGGTGGGCGCCGGAGTGCTGCTCAGCGACGGTGGCGGCAAGGACCAGGGCAACGACAACAAGACCGTCGCGGCCACGTCCCCGGCGCCGGGCTCGTCCTCGCCGGGCGCCGATCCGGCCCGGGCACAGGCGGTCGAGCTGGACAAGCTGCTCTCCGACAGCGGCAGCAGCCGCGCCTCGGTGATCAAGGCCGTGGCCGACGTCAAGCAGTGCGACAACCTCGACGGGGCCGCCTCCGACCTGCACGCCGCGGCCAATCAGCGAGGCGAGCTGGTCACCCGGCTCGGCAAGCTGAGCGTCGACAAGCTGCCGAACAACGGCGACCTCACCGACGCGCTGACCAAGGCCTGGCAGGCGTCCGCCGCAGCAGACAACCACTACGCGGCCTGGGCCGGGCAGGCGAAGGGGAACAAGGTCTGCCGCAAGGGCCACGCCCGCAGCACGAACGAGGCCCAGGCCGGCAACCGGGCGAGCGGCACCGCCAGCGCGCAGAAGGTGAAGGCGGCGGCGCTGTGGAACGCGATCGCCCGGAAGTACGGCCTGACCGAGCGCGAGCCCGTCCAGCTGTGACGGGCGGCGCCGGCGTCACTGCACGTCGGCGCCGTCCAGCGTGTCGGTCATGTCGCTGATGCCGCTCCGGCCGCCGATGCCCGTGCGGGCCGCGACCAGCTGGCCGTCCTGCACCACCTGGAGGGTGACGTCGGCGTTGACCATCCGCGGGAAGCCGACCGCGGCGAGCTTGCCCTCGTAGGGCCACTGCAGGGTCGGGGTGAGACCGCCGGTGGAGACCCGCAGACCGCCGTCGAGGGTGTGCCGCACGCTGTCGGCGCTCACGTCGCCGTCGCCGATCTTCTCCAGGACGGCCTTCAGCACGGTGTAGGCGATCCAGGTCGTCTGCACTCCGGCGTCCGCGGGGTCGATGCGGTTGTCGCCGAAGGCCTCCTCGTTGATCACCTTCTTCATCGTGTCCCAGCGGGCGTCGGACGCCGGCGGGTACCAGCCGGTGATGTACGCGCCCTCGTACGGCCCGGACGCGCCGCCCGTGGCGTTGATCACCGTCTGGTCGACACTGCCGAGCACGGTCCCGAGCCGTACGGCGGGGTAGTTCTCGCGGGCCCGGCGGAAGGAGTCCATGAAGGTGTCGGTGCGGTCCCCGAGCGCGGGCACCACACAGCCCTTCTTCGGCCCGCTCCTGGTGGCGTCCGCCAGCGCGTGATCGGACTGGTCGCTGTACTCGGTGGCGTCCTCGGCGGCGAGGTGGTCGTCCGCGTTCGCGTGCCCGCCCGCCTTCAGCCCGGAGTCGAGCAGCACCGGCAGCTCGTCGCCGGCGATGCTGTCCGGGCGGACCAGGGAGACGGTGCCGCAGGCGGCGCCGAGGGCCTTGCCGAGACCGGCCAGCAGGGCGGGCTGGCCGCCGTTGACCGGGTACGACATCTGGCCGGTGAACTCGCTGTTGGTGACGCCGTAGCCGCCTATGTAGGGGATGCCGGCGCCTTCCAGCGGGGCGAGGTAGGAGTCGCCGAACTGGCTGTAGGAGCCGACGACCGCGACCACGTTCTCGTCGGCCGCGCGCCGGGCGCACTTGGCGGCGTCCACGGCGTCGTTGTGGTCGTTGCAGGTCAGGACCTGGAGCTTGTGGCCGTTGATGCCGCCGTGCGCGTTGATCCACTTGGCATAGGCGAGGGCCATCGCGGGCATGCCGGGCTTGTTGGTCGAGTTGGTGTCCTGCGGGGCCCACGTCATGACCTTGACCGGGTCGTCCCCGGAGCCCCCCGTGGCACCGGGGATGACCCCGCATCCGGCGGTGAGCGACGCACAGAGGGCCACGGCGCCCGCGGTCATGGCGGTGGCTCTGCCGGGGCGGGAGGTGGAATGGAGGAAGGTACGAAGGGTGCGTCGCCTGCCGGTCATGCTCCCGCACGATTCCCTCACACCGCGAACCGAGGAGTGACCTCGGGTCAATGAAAGGTGACGCCCGGGTGAATTGCGGGGGTCGGTGAGGTCGGTGTGACGAGGAACGTACGATCGATGACTGTGCAAGGTTCGGAGAACTCTTCCCGTCGCGGCCGTCGCTCCTCCACCATGGGCGGCATGCCTCTAAGCGACATGCCGTGGTGGCGCTGGCGCAGCAATGTGCGTTCGGCGCTGCACATGCTCTCCGACCAGGACTTCCAGCGGAACGTCTGGCTGGCCGGCGTGGACGGGTACGGCGACGTCACCGACGCCGTCTACCGGCTGGTGGAGGACACCTGGCTGGACAACTGGTCCGCGGAGAAATACGTCGGCACGATCTTCCGCGACTCGCAGGAGGCGGCGCTCGTGGACACCGCCGTGCTGCGGGTGCTGCGGATCATGCACCAGGTCGGCCCCGACGCGCCGGTCGCCGCGTACCTCGACCACCAGGGGTGGCCGGATGCGGTACGGGCGGCGCGGGACGCTCACATACGCCTTGCGGCGAGTGACGGCGACGACCCCGACACGCCGCCGCGCAGTCTGGAAGTACTGCAGATCATGACGCGGACCGCGTAGGCGGGGGCGGTGCGGGCGGCCGCCATGAGAACCTGTAGTGCATGAACGAGCAGTCCGCGGCCGCCGCCGCACCGGCCGACCAGTACGTCCTCACCCTCTCCTGCCCGGACAAGCAGGGCATCGTGCACGCCGTGTCGAGCTACCTCTTCATGACCGGCTGCAACATCGAGGACAGCCAGCAGTTCGGCGACCACGACACGGGTCTGTTCTTCATGCGCGTCCACTTCTCGGCCGAGGCTCCGGTGACGGTGGACAAGCTCCGGGCGAGCTTCGCGGCGATCGGTGACTCCTTCCACATGGACTGGCAGCTCAACCGGGCCGACGCGAAGATGCGGATCCTGCTGATGGTCAGCAAGTTCGGGCACTGTCTGAACGACCTGCTGTTCCGGGCCCGGATCGGCGCGCTGCCGGTGGAGATCGTGGGCGTGGTCTCGAACCACACCGACTTCGAGGAGCTGGTGGGCTCCTACAACATCCCCTTCCACCACATCCCGGTGACGAAGGACACGAAGTCGGAGGCCGAGGCGCGACTGCTGGAGGTCGTTCGCGAAGAGGGCGTCGAACTGGTCGTCCTGGCCCGCTATATGCAGGTCATCTCGGACGATCTGTGCAAGCAGCTCAGCGGCCGGATCATCAACATCCACCACTCCTTCCTGCCGAGCTTCAAGGGCGCGAAGCCGTATCACCAGGCGCACGCGCGCGGTGTGAAGCTGATCGGCGCCACGGCCCACTATGTGACGGCCGACCTCGACGAGGGGCCGATCATCGAGCAGGAGGTCGAGCGGGTGGGGCACGACGTGACGCCCGACCAACTGGTGGCCATCGGGCGCGATGTGGAGTGCCAGGCGCTGGCGCGGGCCGTCAAGTGGCACGCGGAGCGGCGGATTCTGCTCAACGGCCGCCGTACGGTCGTTTTCGCCTGAGAGCGGACGCGGCTACTCGGCGATGGTGAAGTAGCGGGCGATGGCCGGGACCAGGTCCGCTTCCGTGATCGTGCCGTCGGCATCCGCGTCCAGGGACTCGGCCGCGGTGCGAGCGGTGTCCGCCTGGACGTGAAGGGCACGCAGGACGCGGGCCGTGTCGGCGACGCTGATCCGGCCGTCCCCGTCCTCGTCCGCCACCGCCAGTGCCGCGTGCAGGAACGGGCGGGCGATCTCGGCGAAGCGGCCTGGGTTGTCGCGCAGCCGCTTGACCGCGCCGGTGACGAACTCCTCGCGGGTGATCCGCTGGTCGCCGTCCCGGTCCGCGATCCCGGCCATGCCCTGCCAGAACGCCTCCGCGCCGGCGTACAGCGCCTGCCCCTTGTCGGAGCGGGCGGTCACGGCGAACTCGGCGAGGAGCGCCTTGGCCGCCGCGCTGAAGTCCTCGCGGTCGATCCGGCCGTTGCCGTCCTGGTCGAAGGTGGCGAAGCGGGCGGCGATCCGGCGCCCGTACTCGGTGTTGACCATGTGTGTTCGGACCGCCTTACGTGTGCGTCGTACGGGTGTGGCGTACGTGTGCGTGACTCACCTGGCAGGGAGCGTATGACGCAGGTGGCCGTCGGACGGCGGAAATCCGGCGGTTGTGGCAAGACCGGGGGAATTCTGCGACAACAGTGTGGCCTTGTCGCGAATGCGCGGGCTCCGGCGGCGCGCCGTGGTCAGGCGGAGAGCGGGCCCGCCTCGTCGGCCGTCGCGGCCTCCAGGTCGGGGCGGACGTCGAAGAGCCGGCGTACGCCGAGCGCGCCGAGGACCCGGTTGACGTGCGAGCCGTCGTCGGCGCCCCGGTCGGGCAGGATGAGCCGGAGCCGGCCCTGACAGGAGCGGATCAGCCGGCGGGCGGCGACGAGGACGCCGACCCCGCTGGAGTCGCAGAAGAACACATCCGAGAGGTCCACGACAAGGCTGTGGTGCCCCTCGGCGACGACGTCGTGCACACGTTGACGCAATATCGGCGAGGTCATCAGGTCCAGTTCCCCGGTCACCCGGAGCACGGCCCACTCGCCTTGTTCGACGCCGGTCACGTTGAATGCCACGGCCATGCCCCTCCGCTCGCCGGAACTCACGGAACCGCCAGGAAACGGAAGCGGTTCCTACGTTTGCTTCCGCGTGGCTGCCCAGCGGCGGTTCCCTGAAACGTCGGGCAGCAAACTAGACGTGATCGACAAGGGGCTTGTTTCGGTCACTACCGATCCTGTTCGATCAGACCTGCGCACTCCTTGTGTGCAGGTTATGTGAAGGGGGCACTATCACCTGCGGCGCACCGGGGAGCGCACATTGACACAAAGGGGCGTGCACTGTCAGAGGTGCCGACTACATTCGAGAAGACGGTGCAGACAGGCTGGACGGACCGGACACGCATGAGGGGAGGGGACCGCATGGCCAAGAAGGACGTACCACCCCGCTGGGACCGCAAGATGCAGCAGCGGCTCGCCCGCGGCGAGGCGGCCGCCCTGGGCGAGCTGTACGACCGGTTCGCCTCGCTCGTGCACGGCCTCGCCCACCGCGTCCTCGGTGAGGAGAAAGCAGCCGACACCCTCACCCGCGACGTCTTCGCCCACGTCTGGGAACACCCGGAGAGCTACGACCCGAAGCAGGGCCCGCTGCGCACCTGGGTAGCCGGGGTCACCCACCGGCTCGCCGTGGAGCGGCTGCGCGCGAGCGAGACCGCCGCGCTGCCGGCGGGCGGCGGCTCCCTGGCGGACCTGGAGCGCAAGGTGCGCCACGCCTCGGTCGCCGCCCGCGCCGACTACATCGTCCACTCCATGCCCGCCCCGCTGCGCGCCGCCCTCGACCTCGCCTACTTCCAGCGCCGGGACTACCGCCAGACCGCCGTCGACCTCGGTGTCACCGAGGACGAGGCCCGCCGCCGGCTCCGCCTCGGCCTGCAACTGCTCTCCACCGCCCACGACGCTGCGGCACCCCCGGAACACGGAGGTGCGGTGTGAGCGGAGCGGGACGGTTCGAGGCACCCGACGACCACGAGGGACAGAGAGAAGGGCACGGAGAAGGTTACGGAGAGGGGCACAGGGACGGACCGGGAGCCGAGGGCCGCGAGCGGCCGCCGTACGAGGACCGTGAGGACCGCGAGGGGTACGCGGGTCCCGGCGACCGGAGTGGGCACGGCCGCTTCGGCGACGGTGCCGGCGACGGCTCGGGGCGGATGCCGGCCGGGACCGGCGAGCCCGAGCCGGACGGGCCGGCGCGCATACCGACGCCCCGCGCCTCCGTCGAGGACACCGGGCTTCCGCTGCCCGACCTCGCCGACCTCCCGCCCGTGCCGCTCGACCTGCCGCACGACGTCCTGAAGTCGCTGCTCGGCGCCTGGGCGCTGGCCGCCTGTTCGGCGGCCGAGGCGGAGGCCGTCGAGGAGCACCTGGGCTCCTGCGGAAGCTGCGCCGACGAGGCTCGCCGGCTGCGCGAGGCGGTCGGCCTGCTGCACCAGTCGGAGAGCCTCGACCTGGACCCGGGGCTGCGCGACCGCGTCCTGGAGAACTGCCTGGAGCGCCGGCCGCCACGCATCCCGGTCCCGGAGTGGGCGGCGGCGTACGACGCCGAGACCGCGCGACTGGACGCCCTGCTGCAGGACTTCGGGGACGCCGAGTGGCATGCGCCGGTGCGGCTGCGATGGTTCGAGGCCGACACGGAGAGAAGCCGGCGTACGACCGTGGCCGGCGTGATCGCGCATCTGCTGTCCGTGGACGGGCTGATCGCGGTCGCGCTCGGCCTGGAGGACCCTCCCCCACTCTCGGCTTCGTTCGAGCGGGGGGACCCCTACGCCGAGATCGCCGGGGCGGCGGAGCGGCAGCCGGACCGCCAGGCGCCGGGCCCGGCCGAACGAACCGAGGCGTTCTGGCGCAACTCCCCCTTCCCGCCGAACCGTTCGGTACGAGGTCCCTGGCGGGAGCAGAGCCACAGTCTGGTGCGCACGGTGTCCTTCACGGGCGGCCATGCCGGCGGACTCGCGGTGTCGTACGGCGACTTCGAACTGCCGCTGCACGACGCGATGCTGGACCGGGCCTTCGCCTGCTGGATGCACGCCGAGGACATCGCGGAGGCGGTCGACTACCCGTACCGGCCGCCCGCGCCACGCCACTTGAACAAGATGATCGACCTCACGGCCCGCATGCTTCCCGCCGCGCTGGCCAGACGCCGACAGTCCGGGCTGGCGTCACCGGCGCGCGGCCGCCACCTCAGCCTGGCCGGCGAGCCCGGCCGCAGCCTGCGCCTGGAGATCGAGGGCGCGGCGGGCGGCGAGTGGCTGATCCCGCTGGACTCACCGGCGGCGGTCGCCTCCGCGGACCTGGAGGTAGCCCATGTGGCCCTCGACGACACGGAGTTCTGCCAGCTGGCCGCGGGCCACATCCGTCCGGAGGAGGCCGCGGCGGGACAGGTCGGCGACCGTGAGGCGATCAGGGATGTCCTGTTCGCCACGGCGGGGTTGAGCCGGATGTAGCCGGATGCAGGGGTGGGCTGTCGGCGGCCGGCCTGCTTCACGTCCGCCACGAGCTGCCCATGCGGCGCCTGGCCATTCCTGCACGCTGATTCCCCGGCCGTCAGGTGGATGGAGGCGGGAAGGCGGGTTGCCGCTCTGCAATGATCACTGGTGCCCCTTGGGACGTGTTTGCTTCCATGCGGCGTCGGCCAGCAGGCGCAGGCCGTTAAGGCCGACGACCACGGTGGAGCCTTCGTGCCCTGCGACGCCGAGCGGCAGGGGCAGGGTGCCGAACAGGTCCCAGATGACCAGGCCGCTGATGAACAGCGCGGCGATGACCAGGTTTTGCACGACAAGGCGGCGCGCTTGACGGGAGAGGCGAACGACGGCGGGGATGGTGGCCAGCTCGTCGCGCACCACGACCGCGTCGGCGGTCTCCAGGGCGAGGTCGGAGCCGGCGCGGCCCATGGCGATGCCGGCGTGGGCGGCAGCCAGCGCGGGAGCGTCGTTGACGCCGTCGCCGACCACAAGCACCTTGCGGCCCGCCCGCTCCATCTCCTGCACGGCGGTGACCTTGTCCTGCGGGAGGAGACCCGCGCGGACGTCGGTGATGCCGACCTCGGCTGCGAGCAGGGACGCTGCGCGCGGGTTGTCGCCGGTCACCAGCACGGGGGCGGTGCCGGTCAGCTCGCCCAGGGCGGCAACGGTGGCGGCGGCCTCCTCGCGCAGGCGGTCGGCGATTCCCAGTGCTCCCACCGGAGTGCCGTCGAGGGTGACCAGCACAGCGGTGCGGCCTTCCTGCTCCATGCCGGCGGCCACGGCGACGGCCGGGTGACCGGTGCTGCCGTCCAGGATGCGGGTAGGGCTGCCGACCATGACAGTGCGGTCGTTCACCTTGGCGCTCACGCCGGCGCCCGGTGTGGACGTGAAGTCCTCCACCAGGGGAATGTCCAGGTTGCGGATGCGGGCGGCGTCCACGATGGCGCGGGCCAGCGGGTGCTCGCTGGGGTGCTCAGCCGCAGCCGCCAGCCGCAGCAGCTCGTCCACGGTCAGACCCGAGGCGGCCAGCGGGCGGATGTCGGTGACGCGCGGGGTTCCCTCGGTCAGCGTGCCGGTCTTGTCCAGGGCGACCGCGTCCACCTGCCCGAGGCGTTCCATGACCACCGCGGACTTGACCAGTACACCGTGACGTCCGGCATTGGCGATGGCCGACAGCAGCGGCGGCATGGTGGCGAGGACCACGGCACACGGAGAGGCGACGATCATGAACGTCATCGCGCGGAGCAGCGTGGATCGTAGATCGGCGTCGAAGAGCAGCGGCAGCACGAACAGCGCCACCGTAGCCGCGACCATTCCGAGCGAGTAGCGCTGTTCCACCTTCTCGATGAACAGCTGGGTCGGCGCCTTGGTCTCCGAGGCTTCTTCGACCATGGCCACGATCCGGGCGATCACGGAGTCGGACGGGTCCCGCTCGACCCTCACCCGCAGCGCGCCGGTTCCGTTCAGGGTGCCGGCGAAGACCTCGTCCCCGGCCTCCTTGGCCACGGGCAGCGGTTCACCGGTGATGGTGGCCTGATCAACCTCGCTGGTCCCCTCCAGTACCCGGCCATCGGCACCGATCCGCTCACCGGGGCGCACCAAGATCGTGTCACCCACGTGTAGTTCCTCTGTGGGCAGGCTTTCCTCCCCGCCGTCGTCCAGCAGACGTGTCGCAGTAGCGGGGGCGAGGTCGAGTAGACCGCGCACCGAATCCGCGGTCCGGGCGGTGGCGACCGCCTCCAGGGCGCCGGAGGTGGCGAAGATGACGATCAGCAACGCTCCGTCCAGACCCTGGCCGATGGCCGCCGCTCCGAGCGCGGCGACGACCATGAGCAGATCTACGTCCAGGGTCTTGTCCTTCAGCGCCTGAAGACCGGCCCAGCCGGGCTCCCAGCCACCGGTGACGTAGACAGCCGCGAACAACGACCCCCACGACCACGCAGGCGCCCCGGACAGATACAGCGGCAGTGCGAGCAGGAACAAGACCAGCGCACCCAGTGCCCATCGGGCCTCAGGCAGCGCGAAGATCCGCGTGCGCCGCCGGGGGGTCACCTTCTCGCGGGCGGCGCCGGTCTCGGTCGGGCGGATCAGAGTGGAAGACATGGGGGACGGAGCCCTTCCCAGGTTGGGGACGCGGCGGGTCGACCCCACCACCGTAACAGGATCGAATGAAGAGGCATTCATGTATTCATAGATGGTGCCGTAGCATGGGTGCATGGGTCATGGAGCCGCACAGCCTGGAAGCGTCCCCCGCGCACGGCTGGACGCCGCGAATGCCGCCAAGGTCGCCACCACGCTTCAGGCGCTGGCGACCCCGTCACGGCTGCTCATCCTCGCCCGGCTGCGCGAAGGCTCTTTGCCGGCGACTGAACTGGCCGCCGAGGTCGGCATGGAGCAGTCCGCTTGCTCTCACCAACTGCGGTTGCTGCGCAACCTCGGCCTTGTCGTCGGTACCCGCCAGGGCCGCTCGGTGGTGTACTCGCTGTACGACAACCACGTCGCTGAACTTCTGGACCAGGCCATCTACCACGTGGAACACCTGCGCCTCGGCCTCAGCGACACCTCCGGCACCGTCAGCCCGGAGACCGAGACGGCGACTGCCTGAACTGGGCTTCCGCGACCGGACCACCCGGAATGCTGTCCAGGCTGAGGAGTGATCCGGCCTTTGCGTGTGGTCGGCGTTCTCCGTGCGCGGCGTCGGCGCGCTCAACTCAAGGCTTTACCGACCTCGTAGATCGTTGGCCTGTCTTCGGGGGCATGACTGAGCATGGCTTCGACCAGCTCACCCAGTTCGCCCTGCACCTTCACCGGCCGCCGCCTGCCGTCCGCTACGGCCTGCCTCTGCACGTGGCGCGGAGCGTCGTCCGGGTACTCGACCGCCCGCCAGCCCGTGGCGGAGATGAGCAGTGACGCGCCGAGTGCGTAGATGTCGGCTTCTGGTGTGGCCTGCGCCTCTCCGGTCGCGAGCACACTGCGCGCAATCTCCGGCGCCTCGTAGTGGACGAGGCAGCCGCGGAACGGGAAGTCGTACCCCTCGGGCACGTGCCCACCGCGCGCCAAGGCCAAGTCGATGAGATGGGTCCGTTCCGGCCCGATGATGAAGTGCGCGGGCTGCACGTCGCCGTGAGCCCAACCCTGGGAGTGCAGTTCGGCCAGCGCCTCCACACAGCTCAGGGCCACGCTGGTGTGCGGCTCGATGCGCGAGTCCGGCGCACGGCAGGGCTCCCACAGCTGGTGGAGGTCCGGTCCTTCCCGCCACGGCTGGAAGTTCCAGGTGCCTCCCTCCCATTCGCCGTACGCGAAGTCATGGAAGCCCAGGCGGTGCAGTACGGCGCCTTCGCGTGCGGGGGCGAGCGCTGTCCACGGCTGGGCAGGCCAGTCGGCCGTTGCCTCGATGGGGTATCCGACCTTCACGGCGTAGTGGCCCCGATGGCTCTCGACCTCCCAGACCATGGAGCCCCGGCGATTGACGACCAGGCGCTGAGCCTTGGGCATGAGTGCGTCGAGCACGACAATCGGCAGTTCAGGGGGTGTCCCGGACAACGTCTGTTCTCCTTCCGGGCAACGCGGCCGACCCCGCATCGAGGCCGGCCGCGTCGCTGGTGTCGTGTCGCTACGCCTGACCGTACGGACGGCCGCAGTCCGAGTCGCATTGCGCGAGGTTCGTGCCGTTCACGGTCCACAGGTCGTCGAAGACCATGAACCCGGCCGCCTTCATCGCGTGCGCGGAGGCGGCGACCTTCTCCGGGTCACGCGCTCCCCCGCCCGGCATCGGGTTGTGGTGCAGGAAGCGGCCCGCGTACCGGTCGCAGAGCGCGGCGTACTCCTTCGTATGCAGGATGAGCGCGTGCAGTCCGAGGTCCACGTCGTCCGACGGGACCATGGGGACAGTGGCGGTTGCCGCAGTGACCAGGAAGGCCACCGCCTGGTCCGCGATCCGTGCCGCCCGCTCGGACGACTGCCCGTTGTGGACGATCACGAAGTGGGTGAGGCTGTCGAACAGCTCCTCACCAGCCATCGCGCGACCCGTCCTCTGGTCGTTTGCCGTTGCTGTCATACGAAGACTCCTTGAGTGTCGCTGTGCTCTGGCACTTGCGCCTCCATCGGTCGCCGAGGCGTGGACCAGGACGACCGAGTGGGTTGGAAGGCCGGCCCCGAACGGGGAAGGGGGAGCCAAGGAAGGTGGCACCCCGTTCGGGGCGGCCGGTCTACTGGCTGATACCGAGGGCCATGCCGATCACCAAGCCACAGGACCCGCTGATCATGATGATGAAGAGGACCCCCGCGTACTGGTCGATGTCGCGCATCACAGGCCGTCCCGGCTGCTGCCGTTACGGATGGCAAGGCGGGCGCTCAATTCCTCCCGCGCGGTCAGGGCCATCACGTTGTCCGGCAGGGCGTCCCACTCGACGCCGCCAGCGACGGGCCTTATCTGCACCCTGGCGCCGACCTCACCCATGACGACGCCGATTCGTCCACTGGCGGTGTCCTTCGCCAGTTCGCCGATGCCTGGTCTGGTCTGCTGGTTGCTCGCCATGCGGACGAGCATCCTGCCGCCCATCGGGACGTCGGAACCTCCGACAAACACCACTTCGGGACGTCCCGCGTCGGGTAGAACGTCCCTGGTGCCGTCCCCGAGTGTTGGGGGAGATTGAGATGCCGAACGAGAGGTTACGTGCTGCCATGGCGGCCGGCGGATGGACGTACGCCGCCCTCGCGGACAAGGTCGAAGTCGATCCGAAGTCCGTTGAGCGATGGGTGAATCTGGGGCGTACGCCGCGTCGTGCCACGGCCATGCTGGCAGCGGAAACACTAGGAGAAGATGTGCACGCTCTATGGCCATCGCTCAGGCAGGCGCGCCCTGCCCGTGCTGTCAGTCCGGAACTTGTGGCGATTTACGACCAGCGGGCGGACGTCCCTGTCTCCGCTTTCGTGGACCTGCTGACCCAGGCTCGCGAGCACATCGACGTGCTCGTGTACGCCGCAGTCTTCCTGCACGAGGCATACCCGCGGCTCAACGAGGTATTGCGAGAGCGAGCTGCCGACGGGTGTGCGGTCCGTATCGCGGTCGGCGACCCGGACAGCACGAATGTCCAACAGCGCGGCGGCGAAGAGAGGTTCGGCCACGGTATCGAGTCCCGTTGCCGACTCGCCCTCATGCACTATCGCCCTCTCGCCGGGGTACCTGGCATCGAGGTACGGACCCATGCCACCACGCTCTACAACTCGATCTATCGGGCGGACGACCAGGTGTTGGTCAATGCCCATATCTGGGGCGTGAACGCCTACGGTGCGCCTGTGTGGCATCTTCGGCGCAACGGAGCGGGCGGCATGTTCGACACCTACGCCAGCAGCTTCGACGCGGTGTGGGAGACCGCGACGCCGGTACGAGAAGGGTGACCATGGCACGGACCGAGTACTACGACGACCCGGCGGCACCGGAGCCGAACAGCATGGTGGTCGCCGCGTCCGCCGTGGTCACCGACGACGAAGGGCGAGTGCTCCTTCAGCGCCGCACGGACAACGATCTCTGGGCCCTACCTGGCGGCGGCATGGAGATGACCGACTCACTCCCGGGAGCAGCCGTCCGCGAGGTGAAGGAGGAAACGGGTCTGGACGTCGAGATCACCGGGCTCGTGGGCATGTACACCGACCCTCGCCACATCATCGCCTACTCGGACGGTGAGGTACGCAGGCAGTTCAACGTGTGCTTCACCGCTCGTGTGGTCGGCGGCCGGCTCGCGATCTCGGACGAGTCCACGGAGCTGCGGTTCGTCCAGCCGGCGGAGATCGATCAACTGCCGATGCACCACACACAGCGGCTCCGGATCCGTCACTTCCTGGAGGACCGTGAGCGGCCCTACCTCGGCTGACCTCGTAGATGTACGACAATCCTGCCAGCAACGACAGCACCGAGGCCGCTGAACACAACCATCCGTCGCTACACGATCTTAGGATGCTCGGTTCCGGTGATTGCCGTACCGCAGTCGACCGTCAGTAGCTTTATCACCGAAGCGGCGTCGATAATCACAGCCACAGCGATCGCGGGCTTGAAGATGCGGCTTCACCCGCTAAGGGATGTCTCGACGCTTGCTGCCTGCGCGACAAGGCATATCGACAAGGCCGTGTGGGAGCTGCCCATCCCAGAGTTCGATCCGGCCAACCTCAAGCACGTGCAGATCGCTGAGCTCGGGGAGGCTGAGGCCCGGCGCATCGCGGACCTGAAGTTCGACGAGGACAGCAGCCACATCCAGATCCGTCCTAGCCTGCGCGACACCTCCTACTCTCTTCGCCCGACGCCGAGGAACTGGACCAACTCGTCACCGAACTGCTCAGCTGAAAAGAAAATTCGGAGGGGCTAAATACTTCGAGCAAAGCGCTGCTTGATCTTGTGTCTGGGATCCAAACTGGTGATGCAAGCGCGCGTGTCGAGTCTGAAGGTGGCGAGGAATGGGAATCCCAGGACCATCCTGAAGAGTATGAAGCGTCCTTTTGGGAGAAGGGATGCAAGCCAGTTTCGCTCCTGCTGATCGCGTTGGCCTGGCTGAATCATTGGCCATGGCGCGGCGGAGGAGGTGCGCTTTGACGAATTTGCCGCCAAATGGCAAAGAGGGGGAGTCGGAAGCCAGGGTCAAGGAAGAATGGTTTCAAGTTCTTCACGCTTTGGTCTTTGTCCGGTCTCCTAGCGGCCTTGGGATCCTTGACGTATTTCATGGATGTGCTGGAAGAGGCTGCTCAAATGAAGGATTTGCCCTGACCAATCTCGACTGACGCAGTGAGGCGGGTGGTTCCACAGCGTAAGCGAGGTGTGTTGCTCGACCGGCCGACGGAGCGGTCTTGAACTACCGCTGTTGCGGCCCAGGGTTTGGTGCTGACGGCAACTGCAACGCACAGATGGATGACGGCATCGACGGCACGCAGAGATAAACGATCACGAGCACCGCCAATCAGCCCGAACGGCGGCGAAGTGACGGCTCAACAGTCTGCCCAGTCCTACGGATCAGAAGGTGCAGGAGCCCGCTTATCCCGTTACGCCAAGGAAACGCGGCAGGTGATCAGAGACTCGGGGACCAGCGAAGACCGCGATCGCGGATGGGACCGGCACCGCATTAGGCTTCTGCGGAGTCGGCGCGGGCCGTGGACCACGCTTGATCCGAAAGGTGATCTTGGGCGCCACGGAGCCAGTGGACCCCGAGTGGACCACAGCCCCCACGCGAGGCGGGAGGCCGGTAGGCTGTACCCGCTCCGCTCCAGGTGGGCTGGGACGAGGTAGGTTGCCCGAGCGGCCTAAGCGAGCGGACCCGAAAACCGCTCCCTCAGCTTGTACTTGAGCACCTTCCGCAGCGTGTCATTACGCGGAAGCGCCTCCACCACCTCCAGCCGCTCCGGCAGTTTGTGGACGGACAGGCCTGCTGAGCGCAGGTAGGAGACGATCGACGGCAAGGTCAACTCGGGCGATCCCGGCGGCTGTTCCACCACCGCGCAGACCAGTTCGCCTCGTTCGGCGTCCGACAGGCCGATGACTGCTGCGTCGCCCACCAGAGGGTGGCGGTGCAGCAAGTCCTCGATCTCCCTGGCCGAGATGTTCTCGCCCTTGCGGATGATCACGTCCTTCAGGCGGCCGGTGAGGACCAGGTGGCCCGAGTCCGTGACATGGCCCAGGTCGCCCGTGCGCAGGAAGCCGTCGGCGTCGAAGGCGGCGGCCGTCTGGGCGGGGTCCAGATAGCCCTGGCAGACGGCCTCCCCGCGCAGTCGTATCTCGCCGTCCACGATCCGGATCTCCATGCCGGCCGGCGGGCGGCCCTCGGTCGTCGCCAGGTTCTCCGGGGTGTCCCGCGGATCGCCCATGGTGATCATCGGGACCTCGGTCATGCCGTAGCCGTGGGTGAGCTGGACGCCCATCTCGCGGACCACCGAGTGGTAGACCTCCGGGGGCTTCGGTGCGCCGCCGCCTGCCAGTAGGCGGAGGGAGGGGATCACCTTCTCGCCCGGCTGTTTGCGCTGCTCGGCCAGGAACAGGGAGTAGAAGGCCGTGGAGCCGCCGGCCACCGTCACCCGGTGCCGCCGGTACTCCGGCAGCGCGTCCGGCAGCGAGAAGTGCTCGAACATCACCGCCGGGAAGCCGTACAGCAGGAGCATCACCAGATAGTCGGGGCCGCCTATGTGGGCGTACGGGAAGGCGATCGAGCCCACGTCCTCGGGCGTCAGCCGCAGTGCGTGCGCCAGGCAGGAGCCGCCCGCTATCAGGGAGCGGTCGGTGTGCAGTACCCCCTTGGGGTCGGAGGTGGTGCCCGAGGTCCAGTAGATCCAGCGGACCGAGGTGCCCTCGGCGGGCGGGGCGGGGAGCTTCGACGGGTCGCCGTCCGGCAGGGAGTCGTCGTCGTACGCCTCGAAGATCCCCCTCGCACCCAGCCGGCGGGCCATCTCCGTGTGGTCGTGGCCGCGCCACACGCCCGGTACCGCGAAGAACTCCGCTTTCGACTCCCGGAGCGCGAAGCCGACCTCCCGGTCCCGGTAGAAGGGGATCACCGGGGACTGTACGGCGCCCAGGCGGGCCAGCGCGAAGGACAGCAGGGCCGTCTCGATGCGGGTCGGCAACTGCCAGGCGACCACCGTGCCGGGACGCACGCCCCTGTCGTACAGACCGGCCGCCACCCGCTCGGCACGCGCGCGCAGTTCGCTGAAAGTGAGCTGACGGCCGCCCTGGAGGAGGACGGGACGGCCGGGGGTCAGGGCGGCGCGACGGACGACCAGGTCCCACAACGTGCGGGCGGAACTCAGGGAATGCGGGGTCTCGTTCACGTGTGCCCCCTGACTGGCTTGGCGCTTGGCTGACGAACCGTCAGGTGGCATGCTAACTGACGGACCATCAGATACATACTGCCCGACCGAGTACTGTCCGACGGAGGGGAACGCGAGGGGAACCATGACCGAACTGCCCCGCATCATCAGCGTCGACGACCATGTGATCGAGCCCGCCCACCTCTTCGAGACCTGGCTGCCGGCCCGGTACCGGGACCGGGGGCCGAAGCCGCTCACCGCCGGGATCGGCGAACTCGCCTACGTCGGAGGCAAGTACCAGATCACCATGGACCCGGCGGGCCAGCCGACGGACTGGTGGATCTACGAGGACCTGAAGTTCCCGTACAAGCGCAACATCGCAGCCGTCGGCTTCGACCGGGACGAGATGACGCTGGAGGGGATCACCCGGGAGCAGATGCGGCGCGGCTGCTGGGACCCGAAGGCGCGCCTCGCCGACATGGATCTCAATCACGTCGAGGCGAGCCTCTGCTTCCCGACCTTCCCGCGCTTCTGCGGGCAGACCTTCGCCGAGGCGCACGACAAGGAGGTCGCCCTCGCCTGCGTACGCGCCTACAACGACTGGATGGTGGAGGAGTGGTGCGGGGACAGCGCGGGGCGGCTGATCCCGTTGTGCCTCATTCCGCTGTGGGACGTGGAGCTGGCCGTCGCCGAGATCCTGCGCAACGCCGAGCGCGGGGTGCGGGCCGTGACCTTCTCGGAGATCCCCACCTATCTCGGGCTGCCCTCCATCCACTCCGGCTACTGGGACCCGTTCTTCGCCGTCTGCCAGGAGACGGGCACGGTCGTCAACATGCACATCGGAAGCAGCTCGCAGATGCCGGCCGCCTCCCCGGACGCCCCGCCCGCCGTCCAGGCCTCGCTCAGCTTCAACAACGCGATGGCCTCGATGATGGACTACCTCTTCAGCGGTGTCCTGGTGAGGTTCCCGCAGCTCAAACTCGCCTACTCCGAGGGCCAGATGGGCTGGGTGCCGTACGCCCTGGAGCGGGCCGACGACGTGTGGGAGGAGCACCGGGCCTGGGGCGGCGTCAGGGACCTGATCCCCGAGCCGCCTTCGACGTACTACTACCGGCAGATCTTCTGCTGCTTCTTCCGTGACAGACACGGTGTCGCCTCGATCGACGTCGTCGGCCGTGACAACGCCACCTTCGAGACCGACTATCCGCACGTCGACTCGACCTTCCCGCACACCAAGGAGGTCGCCCTCGACCATGTGAAGGGCCTGGACGACGAGACCGTGTACAAGCTGATGCGGGGCAATGCCATCCGCATGCTCGGCCTGGACCTCGACCGGTGATGGACCTCTCGTACACGCCCGAGGAGGAGGAGTTCCGGGCCCGGCTGCGGGAGTGGCTCGCCAAGGTGCTGCCCACCCTGCCCGCCAAGCCGCCCCCGGACGACTGGCCCGGCCGCCGCGCCTACGACCTCGGCTGGCAGCGGATGCTGTACGACGCCGGATACGCCGACGTCCACTGGGACGCCTCGCCGACCACCCGGCTGATCTTCCTGGAGGAGACCGAGAAGGCGGGCGCCCCCTATGTGGGCGCGGGCTTCGTCGGGCTGCTGCACGCCGGGCCGACCATCGCGGCCGAGGGCACCGACGGGCAGCGGGCTCGCTGGCTGCCGCCGATCCTGCGTGGCGAGGAGGTGTGGTGCCAGGGGTTCAGCGAGCCCGGTGCCGGCTCCGACCTCGCCGCGCTGCGCACGCGCGCGTGGAGGGACGGCGATGACTATGTGGTGAGCGGGTCCAAGATCTGGACCTCGCACGCGGAGGTGGCCGACTGGTGTGAGCTGCTGGTCCGCACGGACCCGACGGCACCCAAGCACCGGGGCATCAGCTGGCTGGCCATGCCCATGGACGCCGACGGCATCACCGTACGGCCGCTGCGCACGCTCGCCGGGTCGGCGGAGTTCGCCGATGTGTTCCTGGACGAGGTCCGGGTGCCGGTCGGCAACCGGGTCGGCGCGGAGAACGACGGGTGGCGGGTGACCATGGTGACCCTGTCCTTCGAACGCGGCACGGCCTTCGTCGGCGAGGTGGTCGCCTGCCGCCGGGTACTGGGCGAACTCGCCCGCGCCGCACGGGAGAACGGCCGCTGGGACGATCCCGTGCTGCGGCGCCGGCTCGGGCGGCTGGAGGCGGAGTTCCGGGCGCTGTGGCGGCTGACGCAGTGGAACGTGAGCGAGGCGGAGGCGAGCGGCGGGGTACCGGGGGCCGGGGGTTCGGTTTTCAAACTCCGCTATTCGCACGCCCGTCAGGAGCTGTACGACACCGCGGCCGACGTACTCGGCCCGGGCGCCCTCGACCTGGACCGGCCGTGGGTCCTCGACCGCCTGTCCGCTCTGTCGTACACGATCGCCGCCGGAACCTCCCAGATCCAGCGCACCATCGTGGCCGAGCGGATTCTGGGCCTGCCGAAGGGGAGATGAACGCGTGCGCTCGCTGTTCGCGGTGCCTGCCCGAAGGAGAGATACCCGAAGGAGAGATGAGCGTGCGGTTCCAACTCAGCGAGGATCAGCGGGCGTTGCAGGCGGGCGTACGGGAGTTGCTGGAGCGGCGGTTCGGGCGGGAGGCGTTGCGGGCGGCCGTCGACACGCCGGGGCGGCTCGACCGGGAGCTGTGGCGGGCGCTCGGGGACGCCGGGTTCTTCGCCCTGCGGCTGCCCGAGGCGGACGGCGGGGTCGGGCTGGGGCTGCCCGAAGCGGTGCTGGCCTTCGAGGAGGCGGGGCGTGCCCTGCTGCCCGGACCGCTCGTGGCGACCCACCTCGCCGCCGGGACCGTACCGGGCGCGGCCACCGGGGAGACGGTCGTGGCGGCGGTCTACGGGGAACTGGTGGAGTGGCTGGAGGCGGCGGACGTCGTCCTCGGGGACACGGGAGACACGGGAGGCACGGGGAACACGGCGGACACGGGGAACGCGGCGGACACGGGGGACACCCGGGGTGCCGAGCCGCTGCGCTCACTGGACCCGCTGACGCCGCTGCACCGCGTCCCCGCCGCGCGCGATGCCGCCGCCGCAGCCCCTTTGGCCGACCTGCTCACCGCCGCCGAGCAGCTCGGCACCGCCGTACGGGTAGGAGAGCTGGCCGTGCAACACGCCCGGACACGAGAGCAGTTCGGTCAGCCGATCGGCGCCTTCCAGGCCGTCAAACATCTCTGCGCGGACCTCCTGGTGCGCACCGAGACCGCGCGTGTCGCCGTCTACGCGGCCGCCGTCACCGCCGATCCCGCCGACATCGCCGCCGCCCGCCTGCTCGCCGACGAGGCCGCTGTACACGGCGCCCGGGACTGCCTCCAGGTGCACGGCGGCATGGGTTTCACCTGGGAGGCGGACGTACACCTGCATCTGAAACGGGCCTGGGTGCGGGCCCACCGTGGCGGCGGGAGTACGGAGAGTGAGGAACTCCTCGCGGCGCGACTGGCGGCCTGAGACACCGGCAACTCCCTGGGCTGCGGCAGTAGCAAAGCCCTGGCCCAAGATGTCGCGGATCGTGGCATGCCGGTATCACTTTGCGTCGATACCCGGTTGTGTCCTTCGCGAGACTCGTCACGGCCCGGAGTCGGCGGTCCCCTCCGGTACCTTGTGTGGGATGCGAGTGGCTGCGAGCACGGGCCGGGCCGGTGATGCCCCTGGGGCAGTGCCGGGTCGCGCGGTGCGCGGCGCTTCTCGCGGTGCGGTGGCGGCTGCGGTCGTCGCCTGTTCGATGTCCCGGCAAGAGCGTCGCACAGTATGCCTCACGCGTACTCCTTCGCGCTGGAATATGCCCGAAGCGCTTGTTGGGGTGACTGTACGTCAACCATGCTGGCTCCAAAGGGAATCACGTTCCGTGACCCTTGCTCTGGCCGTTGTTCTGGCCATGCAGAAAATGGCTACGATCGTGGCCCTCGCGATCGTCGTCGCGGCTTCGGCGGTGGCGACCTGGTGGCGTGGGGTCATGTGTCCGCCGGTTCGGATGGTGTGAGCGGTGCAGGTGCTTCAAGTGCAGCTGGAGATCCGGCCCGACCCCACGGAGGTGGGGCGGGCGAGGAGGTGGGCCCGCTCGCGTCTCGCCGGGCTGGGGATAGCGGCCGACGAGCCGCTGGCCGAGACCCTGATCCTGCTCGTCTCCGAGCTGGTGACCAACGCGGTGGTGCACACCGGCCGCGCGGCCGTGCTGCGGCTCTCCCTGCCGGGCGCGGAAGCGGAGGCGGACGCGGCGGCGGAGGTGGAGGCGGTCGAGAGTGCCGAGGCCCTTGATGAGGCCGAGCGGGCTGAGGAGGCCGAGGAGGCTGAGGAGGCCGAACCGCCCGTGGTCGCCACGGTGCGCGTCGAGGTGGCCGACTGCAGCTCCCGCGCCCCCGTGCCGCGCTGCGCCGGCGGTGACGCCACCGGCGGCCGTGGTCTGGCCCTCGTCGACTGCCTGGCCGATCGCTGGGGCTGGAGCCCGGAGGGTGCCGGCAAGAGCATCTGGTGTGAACTGGACCGCTGTTCGAAGCCCCGGGAGAGCGCAACGATGGCGTACGGGGGCGGACTGTCCGCGTACGAGGGGCTCGCCTTCGAGGCGGTGTAGCACCCGGCGCGGTGGTGCGCCGGTGATGCCTCCGTGCGCGGGCGCCTCGAACAGGGCGTACGTAACAAATCGCCGTACCGGCGTTGACGACCCGTGACCGCCTGCACACGCTTGTGGGCGACGATTCGCCGCGAGGGGACGGCGAGGGCCCGGGCGACGGCGGCCCTCGCCGAGTGTGGGTCGCACCCGGTGGGCGGCGCGTGCGCGTGACGGTGAGGGGACGCGCCGCCGGCCGGCCAACGCCCCGCGTCCGGTTCTCAGAGGACGGCCACGGGTGCCACGGGTGTTCCCGTCGCGCCGACGAACGGCTCGGGCATCGCCGACAGCAGGAACGCGTACCGCCCCTCTTCTCCACAGGCTGTGGACAACTCTTCGAGATTCCAGTTCTGGCCCTGGAGCATCCCCATCTCCACCAGGTCCAGGGCGTGCACGGGCAACCAGAGATTCTCCGACTCGGGTGGAAATATCTCAAAAGTGAGCGTGTCGTTCGCGACCGCCGCGACATCGCGCGCGTGGAACCACTCCGGTGTACGGATGGACAGCCCCGGCGACGGATAGCCGTACCCGTGCTTGTCCCCGGCCAGATACAGCTGCACCTGCCCGGTGCGGACCAGCACGATGTCGCCGGCCCGCACCCGGACCCCGCCGAACTCCTCGGCCCGCTCCAGATCCTCCGGCGTCACCGCGTGATTCCCCGCCAGCCGGTCCACGCCACGCGCGCGTGCCACGTCCAGCAGCACCCCGCGCGAGACGATGTGCCGGGCCTTGTCGATCCCGCCGAACTCCGCGCCGCCGTGCGCGGTGACCGTGTGCGCCGGGCGGCCGTTGTAGAGCTTCCCGGAGTGCGAGACATGGGTGAGCGCGTCCCAGTGGGTGCCCGCCTGCAGCCCCATGGTCACCGCGTCGTCGCTGCACGCCACCGTGCCGGGTCCGAAGAGTTCCTGGTTGATCTGGACCATGGCGTGGAGGGGGTTGACGCGGCCGCGGATCATCCCGGTCTGTACCCCGTCCTGCTGGAGGGGGAGGGCGAGGGGAATGCGGCGGCCGGTCCGGATCGTGGCGGCCGCCGTGCGTACGACCTCGTCGGTGATCAGGTTCAGCGTGCCGATCTCGTCGTCCGCCCCCCAACGCCCCCAGTTGTTCACCCGCTTGGCGATCTCGTGGAACTCCTCCGGCAGTGCCATCCGGTGCCTCCCCGGGGCTTGTGTCCGCGCGTCCGACGCGCCATAGAATCTAACGGACCGTCAGAAACCGCGGGAAGGGGCCGGGCGTGGGGAACTTCTTGGCAGGAAAGGTCGTCGCCGTGACCGGTGCCGGACGCGGTATCGGCCGGGCGGTCGCGCGGGCGGCGGCCGCGGAGGGCGCGAAGGTCGTCGTCAACGACTACGGCGTCGCCGTGGACGGCGCCTCGCCCACGAGCGAGGTGGCCGAGGCCGTCGTCAAGGAGATCGAGGCGGCGGGCGGGGAAGCGGTCGCGGTAGCCGACGACATCTCCACGATGGCGGGCGGTCAGCGGGTCGTCGATGTGGCCCTGGCGTCGTACGGACGGCTCGACGGTGTCGTGTGCGTGGCCGGGATCCTGCGCGAGCGGATGCTGTTCAACATGACCGAGGAGGAGTGGGATCCGGTCATCGCCACCCACCTCAAGGGCACGTTCACCGTGTTCCGGGCGGCGTCCGCGGTGATGCGGGGGCAGCGCTGCGGCACGCTGATCGGTTTCACCAGCGGCAACCACCAGGGGTCGGTGTCCCAGGCCAACTACAGCGCGGCAAAGGGCGGGATCATCTCGCTCGTCCGGAGCGCCGCGCTGGGCCTGCACAAGTACGGGGTGACCGCGAACGCGGTGGCGCCGGTGGCGCGCACCCGGATGTCGGCGAACGTGCCCATGGAACTGGCGGAGATCGGCGAGCCGGAGGATGTGGCGGCGCTGGTGGTGTACCTGCTGTCGGACGGAGCCGCTGCGCTGGGCATCACCGGGCAGGTGTACACCATTGCGGGGCCGAAGATCGCGGTGTGGGCCCAGCCGAGGGAACTCCGCGCAGCGTATGCCGCCGGCGGTTGGACGCCGGAAGCGATCGCGGAGTTGCTGCCGGAGGCGGTGGGGGTGGATCCGATGCCGATGCTTGTGCAGTTGGCGGCGATGGAAGAGGCGGCGCGTGCTGGTTCTCGGCCGAATGCCTAATAGCTCGGGGCGTGTTGTGACTCGGCGGCTGCGGGCCGTGTGTGGCTGGTCGCGCAGTTCCCCGCGCCCCTGGGGGGGGGTGCAGTCGCCGCACCCGCATTCGCGCCCCAGCTGCGGGCAGTCGTGCCTCCCCCAGAGCCTCAAGGCCCTGGGGGGACCCCCAGGCGGCACGGGTGGGCGCAGCGGCACCCGGCCAGCGCCGGCGAGCGCCCCAACCTTCGGCTCGCGGCGGCACAGGGCACCCAATCGAAGGGCGGTCCACCATGGACTTCGGGTTCAGTGAAGAGGACGAGGGATTCCGGGCCGAGGCCCGCACCTGGCTGGCAGCCAACGCCGACCCGGTGACGGACAGACGTACCTGGGAACGCACCCTCGGTCGATCCGGCTGGATAGGGATCGGCTGGCCGGAGTCCGGATACGGCAACCGCAGCGCCACGCTCACTCAACAGGTCGTCTGGGCCGAGGAGTACGCCCGTTCGCCCGCGCCCCCGCGGTCCGGGCACATCGGTGAGAATCTGCTCGCCCCCACGCTCATCACACATGGCACCGATGAGCAGAAGTCCCGCTTCCTGCCCCCGATCGCGGCCGGCGAGGAGTTGTGGTGCCAGGGCTACAGCGAGCCCGGGGCCGGTTCGGATCTGGCCGGGGTGCGGACGGTGGCAGTGCGGGAGGGGGAGGGGTACCGGATCAGCGGGCAGAAGATCTGGACCTCGCTCGCCCATGAGGCCGACTGGTGCTTCGTACTGGCTCGTACCGACCCCGGCTCCCGCCGCCACCACGGACTCAGCTTCCTGCTCGTCCCCATGGACCAGCCCGGCCGTATCGAGGTCCGCCCCATCCGGCAGATGACCGGTACCAGTGACTTCAACGAGGTCTTCTTCGACGGGGCGTACGCGCGCGTGGAGCACGTGGTCGGGGGAGAGGGGCAGGGGTGGCGGGTGGCCATGAGTCTGCTCGGGTTCGAGCGCGGAGTGTCGACTCTCGCCCAACAGATCGGATTCGCTGAGGAGTTGGCGGCTGTCGTACAGGCAGCCGTGCACAGCGGCGCCGTGCAGGACCCCGTCGTACGGTCGCGGCTCGTACGGCAGTGGGCCGAGCTGCGGACCATGCGCCGGCACGCCCTGCGCACCCTCGGCGGCTCGGCCGACCCCGGCGCGCCCAGTGTGGCCAAGCTGCTGTGGGCCGGCTGGCACCAGCGGCTGGGGGAGCTCGCGATGCAGGTCCGGGGCGCGGCGGCCACCGTCGGCCCCTCGGACTGGTCGCCCTCGGCGCCGTACGAACTCGACGCCGGCCAGCACCTGTTCCTCTTCTCCCGGGCCGACACCATCTACGGCGGCTCGGACCAGGTCCAGCGCACGATCATCGCCGAGCGCGTGCTCGGTCTGCCCAGAGAGCCCAAGGGGGCCGTGTGATGCGTGGTGTGGTGTTCGACGGCAAGCGGGTCCAGGTGGTGGAGGACCTGGCGGTGCGCGAGCCGGGGCCCGGCGAGGTGCTGGTGGCGATCGCGGGGGCCGGGCTGTGCCACAGCGATCTGTCCGTGGTGGACGGCACCATCCCCTTCCCGGTGCCGGTGGTGCTGGGGCATGAGGGGGCCGGGGTCGTCGAGGCGGTCGGCGCGGGGGTCACTCATGTCGCGCCCGGCGACCATGTGGCGCTGTCCACGCTCGCCAACTGCGGCACGTGCCCGGAGTGCGACCGGGGGCGGCCGACGATGTGCCGGCAGGCCATCGGGCGGCCGCAGAAGCCGTTCACCCGCGGCACGGCGGGGCTGGTGCACCAGTTCGCCTCCAACTCGGCGTTCGCCGAGCGCACGATCGTCAAGGCCGTACAGGCGGTACCGATCCCGAAGGACGTCCCCCTGGAGTCCGCCGCGTTGATCGGGTGCGGGGTGCTCACGGGCGTGGGCGCGGTGCTGAACCGGGCCCGGGTGGACCGCGGGGACAGCGTCGTCGTCATCGGGACCGGAGGCATCGGACTGAACGTGCTGCAGGGCGCCCGGCTCGCTGGCGCGCTCAGGATCGTCGCCGTGGACGCCAATCCGGCCAAGGAGGAGGCGGCCCGGCAGTTCGGCGCCACCGACTTCCTGACCTCGACGGAGGGGGTGCGGGACATCCTGCCCACGGGCGCCGACCACGCTTTCGAGTGCGTCGGCCGGGTGGAGCTGATCCGGCAGGCCATCGACCTCCTCGACCGGCACGGCCAGGCGATCCTGCTCGGTGTCCCGCCGGCCACGGCGGAGGCGTCCTTCCTGGTCTCCTCCCTCTACCTGGACAAGTCGATCCTCGGCTGCCGCTACGGCTCCTCACGCCCCCAGCGGGACATCGCCCTGTACGCCGGGCTGTACCGCCAAGGGCGCCTGTTGCTGGACGAGTTGGTGACGGCCGTCTACCCGGTGGAGGACTTCGCCAAGGCCCGCGCGGACGCGGAGGCGGGGCGGGTGGCGCGGGCCGTGCTCACGTTCTGACGCCGGTCCGGAAAGTCCTGCGATAGGCGGTCGGCGTCACGCCCAGCGCCTGTTGCAGATGCTGGCGCATCGACTGGGCCGTGCCGAAGCCCGCCTCGCGGGCCACCTGGTCGATGGACAGGTCCGTGGTCTCCAGCAGATGGCGGGCGCGTTCGACGCGCTGCTGGGTGAGCCACTGGCCGGGACTGACCCCGGCCTCCTCGCGGAAGCGGCGGGTGAAGGTCCGTACCGACATGGCCTCCTGTTCGGCCATGTCCCGCAGCTGGATCGGCTCGTGCAGCCGGCCCAGCGCCCAGGCGCGGGCCGCGGTCGTCGTGGCCAGCTGCGGGTCCGGGACCGGGCGGTGGATGTACTGGGCCTGGCCGCCGTCGCGGTGCGGGGGTACGACCGTACGCCGGGCGACGTCGTTGGCGACCGCCGTACCGAAGTCGCGGCGCACCATGTGCAGGCACAGATCGATCCCGGCGGCCACACCGGCCGAGGTCAGCACATCGCCGTCGTCGATGAACAGCACGTCCGCGTCGACCTTGATCTTCGGGAACAGCCGCTGGAAGCGCTCGGCGTCGGCCCAGTGCGTGGTCGCCGGGCGGCCGTCGAGATATCCGGCGGCGGCGAGGACGTAGCCACCGGTGCAGATGGAGGCGAGCCGGGTGCCGGGGCGGATACGGGCGAGGGCGGCGGCGAGTTCGCCGGTGAGCCGGCCCTCCTCGAAGACCGGGCCCAGCTCGTACGACGCCGGGACGATCACCGTGTCGGCCTCGGCCAGCGCCTCCGGGCCGTGCGGGACGTGCACGGCGAAGTCGGCGTCGGTCTCGACCGGACCGGGCGGCCGTACCGAGCAGGTCACGACCTCGTACAGCAGCCGCCCCCGCTCGTCCTTCGGCCGGCCGAAGATACGGTGCGGGATGCCCAGTTCGAAGGGGAGAAGGCCGTCGAGGGCGAGGACGACGATCCGGTGCGGCCGGAAACCCTCGGATTCTTCAGCGACAACAGCCATGGCCCGATCCTAGCGAATGATGACCTTCGGGCCACTCGATGCGCGGACCCGGAAAATGGACGCTCTATGACGTGACTCAGACAAGCCCAGCCGCAGCCTCGTCCGCAGCCCCCGTCCAGGCCGCCCCGCCCGCCCGGCGCCGCCGCGTGCACCGCGCCTGGTTCGTCGCCGCCGTCACCTTCGTCACGATCATCGGCGCGGCCGCCTTCCGCTCCCTGCCCGGCCTGCTCATCGACCCCCTGCACCAGGAGTTCGGCTGGTCGCGCGGCACGATCGGTGCGGCCGTCTCCATCAACCTCGCGCTCTACGGCCTGACCGCGCCCTTCGCCGCCGCGCTGATGGACCGGTTCGGCATCCGCCGGGTGGTCGCGGTCGCGCTGGTCGTGATCGCGGCCGGTTCGGGCCTGACCGTGTGGATGACGGCGGCCTGGCAGCTGTGGCTGTGCTGGGGCCTGCTGGTCGGTCTCGGCTCCGGCTCGATGGCGTTGGCCTTCGCGGCGACGGTCACCAACCGCTGGTTCACCGAGCGGCGCGGACTGGTCAGCGGCATCCTCACCGCCGCGTCCGCCTCCGGCCAGCTGATCTTCCTGCCGCTGCTGTCCTGGGTGGTCGAGCACCACGGCTGGCGCCCGGCGGCTGTGACCGTGTCCCTGGCGGCCCTCGCCGTTGCCCCCTTCGTGTGGATCCTCCTCCGGGACCACCCGGCGGACATAGGCGCGGCGCCGTACGGAGCACGGGAGTTCATCCCCAAGCCCCCGCCGGTGTCGGGCGCGGCCCGCCGCACGCTGACGGTTCTGTCCGCCTCGGTCCGCACGGGCACCTTCTGGCTGCTCGCCGGCACCTTCGCGATCTGCGGCGCCTCCACCAACGGGCTGATCCAGACCCACTTCGTGCCCGCCGAGCACGACCACGGCATGCCCGTCACCACGGCGGCCTCGCTGCTCGCGGTCATCGGCGTGTTCGACGTCGTCGGCACGATCGCCTCCGGCTGGTTCACCGACCGCTTCGAACCCCGCCGCCTGCTGGCGGTGTACTACGCCCTGCGAGGCCTCTCCCTCCTCTTCCTCCCGATGCTGCTGGGCCCAGCCGTCCACCCCCCGATGCTGTTCTTCATCGTCTTCTACGGCCTCGACTGGGTCGCCACGGTGCCGCCCACCCTGGCCCTGTGCCGGGAGCAGTTCGGCGAGGACAGTGCCATCGTCTTCGGCTGGGTACTCGCCTCCCACCAGATCGGCGCGGCCCTCGTCGCCTACCTCGGCGGCCTCGCCCGCGACGTCTTCGGCTCCTACGACCTCGTCTGGTACGCCTCCGGCACGCTGTGCGCGGCGGCGGCGCTGATGGCACTGGTGATCAGGCGACGGCCGGTGGTTCCTGTGCCTGCGGCGGCCTGAAAGGGGAGTGAAAGGGGGGTGTCGGCGGATCACCCCTGGGCCAGAGGGCACGGGAGTTCGCGGTTCTCGTGGTTCGGGGAGCAGGTCACCAGGGCCAGGGAGAGGTAGGAGGGGTGTTCGAGGTAGAAGCCGAGCGAGACGTCACCGCCTGATGCCAGCCGCTCGCGGGCGGAGGCGACGAGGGCGGTGAGGCGTCCGGCGTCCCGCTCGGCATCGGACGCGAACCGGGGTGCGTAATCGGTCAATCGGTCACTCAGCCATGCCGCCGCCGGTTTCGGTTCGAGCCATGTGCCGCGCACCAGCGAGGGTGGTTTGACGAGCCAGTACGCCGTTTCCAGTGGCGGCAGGTCCGACGTGGGAAACTCCGCGGCCACCTCGCGATAGCGCTGAATCAGTTCCGGTCTGCTTCCTGCCGGAGGCGGCTGGGGGTGGGGCGGGCGTCGCAGTGCTTCCTGGTCGAAGCGGGCCTTGGGGCCGGTCCACAGGTAGCCGTGGTGGTGCACGGGCCGTCCAGTTCGGGGCGTCGGTGTTCGTGAATCCGGCCGGTCCTGGCCGGGCGTGTGCCGTGCAAGGACCGGCCGGGAGTGCGGGGGGTGTTGCCTAGGCGGGCAGGCCGAACCGTGCCGGGTCGATCCCGGCCACGGTCAGTTCCTCCGTGGTGAACCTCAGCGGCTGCGCCTCCGGCCGCTTGCTGTCACCGAGTGCCCAGGCGTCGTCTCCGATCCGGGCCAGGGTCACGCACGACTCGCCGTCCGGGTGGGTGTTGCCGCCGCAAGCCTTCACGAACGAGGCACCGCTGAGGTCGAGCGCGTACAGATCGATTCCGTTCAGCATCACTTGCACCTTCCTGCTCGCTGTCGCGGCCATCACTGACCGCCGCCGCCCATGACGGGCGGGAGTCCAAGAGATGAGAGTTGGGCGCGGGTGCCCGGTCTACGGCTTTCCGTGGACGCCTGATGTGTGGTCCCGGATCTCGGTGGCGTGGCGCGCGGCCTGTGTGACGTCACCGGACTGCTTGCAGGCGGCCAGCTGCCGCCAGTTGGCGGCACACACGTCACAGCCGGTGGCCGGTACGCAGTCCAACAGCCAGGTGTTGTAGGCGCTGGGTAACTGCGCCGAACGCTTGCGTTGGTCGGGTTCTTCGCTGCCTGGTGGCTGGGCTGTACTTTGCCTCACGCGGCGCTCCTCAGCAGCGTCGGCCATGCCTCGGGAGGCTCCGCTGCCTCGCCGGGGTTCTGTCTTGCCACCCCACGCTAGGAGTGAGCTGCGCTGCGCATCCAGTGATGTGCATCAATGTGCGTGCATTCCTCTGACTGGCTATGTGGCTGCTTCATGGTCTTGACGGCGGCCGGATCAGCAACGAAATTTATGCACATCGGTGCACGACAGAGAGGGAGGTCGTTATGCGCTTACAGTTCATCGGGATCGACCCGGAGACGGGAAGGGACGGGTCACCGACCGCGTGGGTCGATGTGGACAACGCGGACATCGTGCTCCAGAGCTACACAGCCGACGAGGAGACGCGAGCGGAATGCGTGAAGAACACCGCGCCCGGGCACGCGGAAGGCATTCCTGGCCATGAGACCGTGATCCGCATTCCCGCCCGCCCGCCTGGTGCCGATGCTGAGGGAGGCCTGTGATGCCGCAGAACGTGCCCGACTTTGACGAACTCATGGGGGCCGCGCAGCGCTCCGCCGTGCACCTCGAAATGCGCGATCAGTACGCCGTCGGCGACGAGGCGGACGACTTCAACACGTGGCTGGCCACGGGCCGGAGGGACACCGATCCCACCTCGGAGTACTGGGCTCCCTGGGTCGACTTGATCTCCCGCGCGGTCGCTCGCGGCGTCGTCGTACGGCGTGCCCGTATCGTCTCGGAACCGGTCACCGACTACATCCGCTACGAGCACGCGAGTACGGATGTCAACGTGGCGGCCGGCGAGCAGGTGCGGTGGCTTCCCCGCCGGCGAGCAGTCGACCTGATGCTTCCGGGCGTCGATCTGTGGATCTTCGATCGGACACAGGTTCTGTTCAACCACTTCACCGGCGTCGGAGAATGGTCTGAGCCGGCCAAGGAGTTGCGCACCGAGCCGAGCATCGTCAAGCAGTGCTCGGACGCCTTCGAGGCGGTCTGGGAACGCGCCATCCCGCACGATACGTACGAGATCCACTGACAGAAAGCACAGCTGGCCAGCTCATGACCATCTCTCCGTCTTCCTCGGCACAAGCCGCGCGCGAGAACGTGGCGCGGCAACTACGTGACCTGAGGAAGAACGCCGGCCTGACGGTCAACGAGCTGGCTAGCGAGTGTGGTTGGCACCATGCCAAGACCTCACGCATCGAGAACGCCCGCACTCCGCCGTCGCCCACGGACATCCGCTTGTGGTGCCGGGCGACCGGCGCAACCGACCAGGCCGCAGACCTGATCGCAGCCTCACAGCACGCGGAATCCCTGTACCGCGAGTGGCGGCAGCGCGTGCGCACAGGGTTGTCCAAGTTGCAGGACAGCTATGTCGAGCTGTACCGGTCAACCGGGTTGCTGCGTGTGTACTCCCCCGTCCTGGTCCCCGGGTTGCTACAGACCGAGGGATATGCACGGGCACTGCTCAGCATGAGCGCACGCTTTCATGGGGTTCCCGACGACGCGGCGGAGGCTGCCACGGCACGTGTGCAGCGGTCGCAGGTGATCCATGAGCCTGGCCATCGGTTCGTGTTCCTCATCGAGGAGGCGGTGCTCTACTACCGACTCGGTGACGCCGAGGCGATGGCCGCGCAGCTGGGCTATCTCCTGACCGCCGGGGCGCTCCCGCAGGTGTCGTTCGGCATCATCCCGACGGCGACGCGCGAGCGTGTGATGTGGCCGCAGGAAACGTTCAACGTGCACGACGAAACCCTCGCGGCTGTCGAGCTGGTCTCCGCCGAGGTGAACGTCACCCAGCCCTCCGAGATCGCGCTCTATATAAAGGCGTTCGAGCAGCTCCGGACCATGGCGGTGTACGGCGCGGACGCCCGCGCACTGATCGTGAGGGCCATCGACGCGTTGCGCTGATCCGGGCGCTGTGTGCAGCTTCAGCGCTTGAGTACGTACGGCCGCACCACGTCGTCGGAGGATTCCCAGAGGGGTGCCAGTGCTGGGGGAGGGGATTGCCAGCACTCCTCGTCGTGCGGAAACGGCAGGCGATGGCCAGCCGCGCGGGAGCGCTTGGACCAGCGGCGCCAGCGGGCGTCGTAAGGGCTGGGGAGCCGCCATACGTACGGGTCAGGTGTCTGTACCTCTCGCGCGATCTCCAAGTCGGCTACCGAGGTGTTGCCGGAGCGCGGCTTGACGAACAGGCGGGCGAGAGCGTCATAAACCAGACGGAACATGGGCTCCCTCCATCCTGACCAGCGCGAAGAGAGCCCACACGCACTTCGCGTACGGCTCTTGTCGGCAACCCCAGGCATCGGCCAACACCTCCACGAGCGCGAGTCCGCGTCCGCCTTCCTCGTCCGGGCCGGAGTCGTGGCGCTGGGGAAGTGTGTTCCTGTCCGGGTCCGAGATCTCCAGTAGCAGCTCCGCTTCCCTGAGGGTGAGCGTGACCTCGACCTGGGCGTAGGAGGTCCGGCAGTGCGTTACGGCGTTGGCGACCAGTTCGCTCGCTGACAGGGTGACGGCGTAGGCGAGTTCATCCGTGATCCCCCAGTCCGCGAGGGCCTTGTGGATGCGCTGACGGGCGGTTGACACGTGCTGTCTGCGCTTGGGGATGCGGAAGGTTTCGGTTGCGGGCATGGGCTGAAGCTAGAACTGGATCCGGAACTCGCACAATCCAAACCAAGAAATATATGCACACGTGTCACTCGATCGTGTGATGGGGCTCGGTATTGGTGGTCGGTGTGGCATGGTTGCCGAAGGAGAGGGGAGGCCCCATGCCCGCAGGTGGACGGCCGACGGTACGCAGCAGGCGTTTGGGCACGGCGCTCAGGCAGTACCGGCAGGCCGCCAAACTGGACCAGCCGCAGGCAGCCGAGGTGATCGCATCAAGTCAGGCCCGAATCAGTCGTGTTGAGAGTGGGCATGCCACTCCGCGCGTCATTGAGGTTCGGCTGTTGCTGGACGCGTATGACGTCACGGATCCGGAAGTGCGCGCCAAGTTGGAGGACTTGGCCAAACACTCGAAGAATCGGGGCTGGTGGCTTGAGCATGCCGAACACCTGCGGCCAGACTACGTCGACCACATCGCGCTGGAGGACGACGCGACATACATCCGCGAGTGGCAGCCGGTCATGGTGCCAGGGCTCCTGCAAACACAGGCCTACGCGGAGGCGGTTATCGCCGACGGTCCTCACTGCATCGATCCGGAACGAGTCGCCGAGTTGGTGAAGGTGCGCGTGGGGCGGCAGGCGAAGATCGAAGAGGGCGGAGCGTCGTACACGGCCATCCTCTGGGAAGCGGTCGTCGCGCACCCGTTGGTGAGCGTCGAGATCCATCGGGAGTAGTTGTCCGCGATCCTTGAGATCGGAAAGCGGAAGAACGTCACCGTGCAGGTGCTGCCGTTCAGTGCGGGCGTCCTGGCCGGTTACTCCTCCGCCTTCTACTCCTTCAGCTTCGACGAGGAACCGACGGTTGAAGCGGTCGCCATGGACAATCTGCGAGGCACGTCGGTCCTCGAAGGGGCTGAGGACCTTGCCGCTTACGCCAATGCATACGACCTACTACGATCGTCAGCATTGGCGCCGGACGCGAGCGCGAAGCTCGTCCGGGGCATACTGCGGAGCTTGAAGGAAGACGCATCGTGACCGAGGTCATAAGCCCCTTCTGGAAGTCGTCGTACTCGGGCCAGGAGAACGCCTGCGTCGAGGTCGCCGACACGGCTCACGGCGGCCGAGCCGTCCGAGACAGCAAGCACCCCGCCGGCCCCGTCCTCACCGTCTCCCGCGTCAGCTGGCAGGCCTTTCTCCAGCAGTTCGCGTAGGCCGTTCACTGTCGGTATGCCCTGCATGGGGTAGGCCGAGAGGCGCGGTGATCGTCACGCCTGGGGAGCAAGCCGGGCGAACCGCCCCCGGTGGAAGAGGAGTGGGTCGGTCGGTTCCTCCGTGCCGAGGGCGTTCACTCGGCCCACGACGATGAGATGATCGCCCCCGGTGTGCACCGCGTGGACCGTGCAGTCGACCCAGGCCACGGCGCCGGTCAACCGTGGCGCCCCAGAGACGGGAGCCGCGTCGTACGGCACCCCCGCGAACTTGTCCGCGCCGCTCACCGCGAAGGCCCGGCACAGTTCGCCCTGGCCGGCGCCGAGGACGTTGACGCAGAAGACGCCGGCGCGGGCGATGCGGGGCCAGGTGGTCGACGTGCGGCCCACCATGAAGCAGACCAGGGGCGGTTCGAGGGAGAGGGAGGCGAAGGACTGGCAGGCGAAGCCGGCGGGGCCCGGTTCGCCCTCGGCGGCCGGGGCGGTGATGACCGTGACCCCGGAAGCGAAGCTTCCCGGCGGATTACCCCTGGGTCAGAGGGCACGGGAGTTCGCGGTTCTCGTGGTTCGGGGAGCAGGTCACCAGGGCCAGGGAGAGGTAGGAGGGGTGTTCGAGGTAGAAGCCGAGGGAGACGTCATGGCCTGATGCCAGTCGTTCGTGGGCGGAGGTGACGAGGGCGGTGAGGCGTCTGGCGTCCCGCTCGGCATGGGAGGCGAACCGGGGTGCGTATTCGGTCAATCGGTCGCTCAGCCATGCTGCCGCTGGTTTCGGTTCCGGCCATGTGCCGTGTACCAGTGAGGGTGGTTTGACGAGCCAGTTCGCCGTTTCCAGTGGCGGCAGGTCCGACGTGGGGAACTCCGTGGCCATCTCGCGGTAGCGCTGGATCAGTTCGGGTCTGCTTCCTGCCGGAGGCGGCTGGGGGTGGGGTGGGCGTCGTAGTGCTTCTTGGTCGAAGCGGGTCTTGGGGCCGGTCCACAGGTAGCCGTGGTGGTGCACGGGTCGTCCAGTTCGGGGCGTGGGTGTTCGTGGATCCGGCCGGTCCTGGCCGGGCGTGTGCCGTGCCGGGACCGGCCGGGGGTGAGGCGTTGCCTGGGTTGCCTCAGGCGGGGAGGCCGAACCGTGCCGGGTCGATCCCGGCCACGGTCAGTTCTTCCGTGGTGAACCGCAGTGGCTGTGCCTGTGGCCGCTTGCTGTCACCGAGGGCCCAGGCGTCGTCTGCGATCCGGGCCAGGGTCACGCACGACTCGCCGTCCGGGTGGGTGTTGCCGCCGCAAGCCTTCACGAACGAGGCCCCGTTGAGGTCGAGCGCGTACAGATCGATTCCGTTCAGCATCACTTGCACCTTCCTGCTCGCTGTCGCGGCCATGACTGACCGCCGCCGCCCATGGCGGGCGGGAGTCCAAGAGATGAGAGTTGGGCGCGGGTGCCCGGTCTACGGCCTTCCGTGGACGCCTGATGTGTGGTCGCGGATCTCGGTGGCGTGGCGCGCGGCCTGCGCGACGTCACCGGACTGCTTGCAGGCGGCCAGCTGCCGCCAGTTGGCGGCACACACGTCACAGCCGGTGGCCGGTACGCAGTCCAACAGCCAAGCGTCGTAGCCGCTGGGCAACCGCGCCGAAGGCTTCTGCTTCGCCTTGGCCATGGGTGTCACCGTGTCTCCCCGAGTTGGTGTGGCTTCGAGGGATGACCGTAGGAGGAGGGAAAGAAGTACAGCGCGGAATATTCTCAGTTATTCTCGCGTGGTCACTCTGGATGCATGGACATTCACTCAGAGGCACCGACATGCTGTGTCTACCAACATTGTCGAGCCCCAAGGGGGTCGTACGTGGCGCGCAGGTTGCGGTTCAACGGGACGGGCAGTGGTGAGGACGGATGCCCATCTGTGCATGAGGACTTGGACAGCGGGGAGGTGGTCGTGCACGGTCCTCCGCTCACCGATCCGGCGGACATCGCACAACTTCAGCACCGTTCGGAGGGGGAGGTCGCCGTGGTGGTGCCACGGGACCTTCTGGTGGACTGGACCCCGAAGGAGCGGACGAGGAAGGTGCGGACGATCGGACTGGATGAGTTCAGCGGTCTGTTCAACAAGTTCGAGCACACCGCATGGCGTCTGGAGACACGGCGGCGGTACGCGAGTGACGAAGGGACTGACACCTACCGTCAGTTCGTGGAGACCGGACACGTCAACTGGACGTTCGACCATCCGTACTGCAAGACGATCCGCGAGCAGACCGCCCTGGGCAAGCGCGTCGAACGTGTACGCATTGTGGACCAACCGCCCACCACAGGTCAGCTCTACCTCCTCGACAACGCCAAGCGGAACAGCGGCATGGGCGAGGACATCCGCAATCTATGGCGCGCCGACGCGGACGGACTCAGGCTCCCCGCAGAGGACTTCTGGCTGTTCGACAGCCGCCTCATCGCGCTCCTGAGGTTCGATGACGACGATCAGCTCACGCACGTGGACCTGATCACCGAACCCGCAGAGGTGGTGCGCTGCTGCATGGTGCGGGATGCTGCCTGGCATCACGCCGTACCGTGGAAGCAGTTCACGGCGGAGATGGACAGCGACGCGTAGGAGCAAGAGCGGGTACCGGTGAGCACGGACTATCAGAGGGCGCGTGCGGAACTGGGCCGTAGGCTCAGGGAACTGCGCATCGAGTGCCCCGATGGTCGGCTCACCGGTACGGAACTGGCCCAACGGCTGGGGTGGCCGCAGTCGAAGGTCAGCAAGCTGGAGAACGGCAGGCAGACACCCACGGACGACGACCTCCGGGCATGGGCAGAGGCAGTGGGGCAGCCTGCACTCTTCGCTGAACTGCGCGCCCGGCTGAAGGGCTTCGAGAGCCATATTCGCTCCTGGCGGCGCCGGTTGGCGGCAGGGCACGCACCGGTGCAAGAGGAGTGGAACACTCTCATCGCGGAGTCCCGGACCTTGCATGTGTGGGACAACTTCACCGTCAACGGCATGCTTCAGACCGCTGACTACGCCCGGAACCTGTTTGAGCGCTACGCGGAATTCCGACACTCTCCACGGGACGCGGAGGACGCGGTGCGAGCCCGTATGAAGCGGCAGGAATGGCTGTACCAGCCTGGCAGGCAGTTGAGGACGCTCATGTGGGAGGGCGCGCTGCGGGCCCAGGTGTGTCCGCCGGAGGTGCTGGCAGCTCAACTGGACCGGTTGCTGGGAGTGGTCGGAATGGACACCGTCCATCTCGGGATCGTGCCCTGGGACGCCGCGCTGCGTCTGCCGCCGGCGAACGGGTTCTGGATCCTGGACGACCGGCTGGTCACCGTCGAAGACTGGCACGCGGCGCTCTGGCTGGACGACGCCGAAACGATCGCTCTCTACCGCCGCGTCTGGGACACCTTCGCGGAGTCGGCCGTCTTCGGCGCCGACGCTCAGCAGGTGATCGCCCGCGTCCGCCGGGGCATCAAGGTCTGAGGCTGGCGGCCGAGAGGCGCGCTGATCGTCACGCCTGGGGAGCAAGCCGGGCGTACCGCCCCCGGTGGAAGAGGAGTGGGTCGGTCAGCCCCTCCGTGCCGAGGGCCATTACCCGGCCCACGACAATGAGGTGGTCGCCGCCGGTGTGCACCGCGTGGACCGTGCAGTCGACCCAGGCCACGGCGCCGGTCAACCGTGGCGCCCCAGAGACGGGAGCCGCGTCGTACGGCACCCCCGCGAACTTGTCCGCGCCGCTCACCGCGAAGGCCCGGCACAGTTCGCCCTGGCCGGCGCCGAGGACGTTGACGCAGAAGACGCCGGCGCGGGCGATGCGGGGCCAGGTGGTCGACGTGCGGCCCACCATGAAGCAGACCAGGGGCGGTTCGAGGGAGAGGGAGGCGAAGGACTGGCAGGCGAAGCCGGCGGGGCCCGGTTCGCCCTCGGCGGCCGGGGCGGTGATGACCGTGACCCCGGAAGCGAAGCTTCCCAGCACCCGCCGGAACTCGGCCGGGTCGACCGGGGCCCGTTCGTCCTGCCGTACGCACCGCAACTCCGGCCGTGGCAACGGCTCCACGGCCCTCGGCCTCAGATACCGGACGGCGGCGGCCGCCGCCCCTGCGTGTCCCATCACGTCATTCATTGAAGCTGACTATGTGTCAGATAGGAAGCCCCGTGGACGGCTCCGTACAGGCACTTCATAGGGTGCGGGCATGGGGTGGGGGAACGTGCGCGAGGGGGGCCGGACGGGCCGGGTCCTTCGGAATGATCTGGCCGCCGCGATTCCGGTGAACGCGGCGCAGCTGCCGGCGGCCGGGGTGCTGTGGCTGATCTCGACTCTCGGTCAGGATGAGTACGGCGCGGGTGTCGGCGGGGCCTTCGGGGTGGGTTGTCTGCTGATCTTCGCGCCGTTGCTGTTGCCGTTGCTGGGCCTGTTCGTCTCGGTCCTGCTGACGCTGCCCGCCCTCGCGCTGACCCGGTCGGCGCTCCGGCGGTTCGATGGGCCCGAGTGGGCCTGGCGCCTGGCCGGAGCGGTGGCGGGGGCCGTCGGCTGGGGCGCGGTGACGACGACGCTGTGGCACTGGCCGTTCGTCACCACGGTCGCGGACCTCACCGCCCTGGGTCTGCTGCCCGCGCTCGGCATCACCTACGTCCGCACACGTTCCTGGTCGTCGTGGGGCCTGTGGTGGCGCTCGGCAGTCGTCTGTGCCGGCCTCTTCGCCCTGGCCCTCGGCGGCGGGGTCCTGGCCACCGTGACCGGGCTGATCAAGGCGTACGAGCCGCCCAGGCTGACCCCCGCCCAGCTCGCCGGAGTCTGGCGCGGTGAGAATGGCGCCGAACTGCGCCTGGAACCCGGCGGCCGGGCCAGCGCCCGCAGACTCCCGACCCAGCCCGTCGGCCACGACTGGACGGCCGACGACTACCAGAGCTACGTGGTCTGCGCCGGCCCCGGCACCTGGGAGCCCGACCCCGGCACGGACCACCAGGACCGCGCCGGGGTCCTTGTGCACCTCGACGGTGACTGCGGCCTCGACACCCACTGGTCCGTCAGTGGCACCGAGGACGCCCCTCGGCTGTTCGTCCTCTTCGGCGACCCGGACGCCGGCACCCTCCGGATCCTGGACCGCGCCGACCGGCCCTGACCTTCACCGGCCCCGGAACTCCGGCCCCCGCCGCTCCACGAACGCCCGCAGTCCGTCCCGCGCGTCCTCCGTCGTCATGTTGATCTCCTGGGCCCAGGCCTCCGCCGCGAAGGCGGTGGGCCGGTCCGTGTCGAGGGAGGTGTTCACGAGGTGCTTGGTCAGGGCCAGGGCGCGAGTGGGGGCGGAGGCCAGGCGGGTTGTCCATTCGTGGGCCGTTTTCTGCAACTCATCGTCCGGGACGGCCCTGTTGATCAGGCCCAGGCGTTCCGCGTCCGGCGCCGGGAGCGCGTCGCCGAAGAACATCAGCTCCTTCGCCCGGTGGGGGCCCAGCAGGCGGGGGAGGAGGTAGGCGCCGCCGGCGTCCGGTACCAGGCCCCGCCGTACGAACACCTCGATGAAACGGGCCGACTCGGCGGCCAGGACCAGGTCGCAGGCGAACGCCAGATGCGCACCCAGGCCCGCCGCCGTGCCGTTCACCACGGCGAGCACCGGCTTCTCGCAGTCCAGGACGGCCGCGATCAGGCGCTGGGCGCCGAGGCGGATGGTGCGGGCCACGTCTCCGGGCAGCCGTCTGCCTGTGCTGGTGCTGGTGCTCCGTAGGTCCGCTCCCGCGCAGAAGCCGCGGCCCGTGCCGGTCAGGACCACCGCCCGTACGTCCGGGTCCTCCGACGCCTCCGTCAGGCGGGCGATGAGGTCGTCCCGCATGGCCGGAGTGAGGGCGTTGAGGGAATCCGGGCGGTTCAGCGTCAGATAGAGGGCCTGGTCGCGGACCTCCCGCCGGAGATCATTTCGCCGGAGATCGTTCATTTGCACACCACCAGGGCGTCCAGCGCCACCGCCCCCTGCCCCCGCGGCAGCACCATCAGCGGGTTGATGTCCAACTCGGCGACAGACTCGCCCAGTTCCAGCGCCATGCGCTGGACCCGCAGGACGACCTCCACCAGGGCGTCCCGGTCGGCCGGCGGGCGGCCGCGGACGCCGTCCAGCAGGGCATGGCCGCGCAGTTCGGTGAGCATCGCGCGGGCCTGGTCCTCGCCGAACGGGGGGACGCGTACGGCGGCGTCGTGCAGGACCTCCACCAGGACTCCGCCGAGGCCGACCGTCACCGTCGGGCCGAACAGGTCGTCGTGCGTCATGCCGACGACCATCTCCACGCCCTGTTCGACCATCTGGCACACCAGGATCCCGTCCAGTGAGACTCCCTCATAGCGGGCGATGTCCATCAGCTCGCGGTAGGCGTCGCGGACCTGGCTGGCGGAGGTCAACCCAATCTTCACCAGGCCCAGTTCGGTCTTGTGGGCGATCTGCGCGCCGGAGGCCTTCATCACCACCGGGTAGCCGACCTGGGCGGCGGCGCGTACGGCCGCTGCTGCGCTGGTCACCAGCTGTTCGCGCGGGACCCGGATGCCGTAGGCGCGGAGCAGTTGTTTGGCCGCGTGCTCGCTGAGCTGCTGGCCGGGGCGCATCAGGGCCTCCGCCTTGCGGAAGGAGGGGGAGGGGGTGCGCGGGGCTTCGTCGAAGGGGGAGTGGTAATCGGTCACGAAGGTGTGGTGGTCCAGCCAGGCGCGCACCGCCGTCAGGCAGTTGCCCACCGTGCGGAAAGTGGCCACTCGGGAGGAGCCGAGCAGGGTCTCGCGGTACGCCGGCTCCGTGCCGACCGGTGAGCCCCACACCACGCACACCAGCTTGTCCGTCTCCTCGGCCGCCGCGACCAGGTCCGTCACGAGCTTGTCGCTGAGGGGTGGGAAGGGGCCGGTGATCGGGCAGATCAGGACCCCTATCGACGGGTCGGCGAGAAGCGCGTCCAGGATCTTGCGGCCGCGCCAGTCGCCCACCGGATGCCCGCCGTTGTCCACCGGGTTGGCCACGCTCAGATACTCGGGGATCCACTGATGCAGCTCTGCCTGCCTGGCCTCGGAGAGGCGGGGCAGCCGTAGCCCGGCCGCCGTGGCGAGATCGGCGGCATGGGCGCCGGTCCCGCCGGAGATCGAGTACACCGCGACCCCGTCCGCGAGCGGAGCCCGCGCCCGGGCCAACAGGGCGGCTGTGTCCTGGAGTTCGTCGAGACCGTCGACCCGTACGACCCCGAACTGGCGCATCGCCGCGTCCACCACGTCGTCGGCGCCGGTCAGCTTGCCGGTGTGCGAGGCGGCCGTACGGGCACCGGCCTCGGTGCGGCCCACCTTCACCGCGACCACCGGGACCTTGCGGCGGGCGGCGCGGTCGGCGGCCAGCAGGAAGGCGCGGCCGTCCTTCAGGCCCTCCACGTAACAGGCGATGGCGCCGACCTCGGGCTGCTCGGTGAACCAGGAGAGGAAGTCGGCGGTCTCCAGGTCGGCCTCGTTGCCGGTGGGCGCCCAGTGCGAGAGCCGGATGCCCAGCTCCTGGAGCGAGAACACCGGGCGGCCCTGGTGGCCGGACTGGGTGATGAGGGCGATCGCCGGGCCTTCCAGGTCCTCCCGGAAGCGCTCGAAGGCGTTCAGGTTGGTGTTCGGGCCGAGCAGGCGCAGACCGGAGCGGCGTACGGCTTCCGCGAGCCGCCGCTGGGCCTCCGCGCCCGCCTCCCCGGTCTCGGCGAATCCGGAGGCGAAGGCGACCGCGAACTTCACCTTGGCGTCCGCCAGTTCCTCGATCACCGGCAGCGGGTCGGCCACCAGCAGTACGGCCAGGTCGATCTGTCCGGAGGGCAGGTCGGCGACGGAGGCGGCACAGGGGATGCCGAAGACCGACGGGCGGGCCGGATGCACGGGGTGCACCCGCGCGCCGACCCGCTCGGCCCAGTCCAGCAGTTGCCGGGTGATCCCGGTGTTCGGCCGTCCCTCCGCGTCCGAGGCGCCGATCACGGCGACCGACTCGGGCCGGAAGAAGCGGGTCAGGTCCGGTACGTCCGCGTACAGCGGCCGCCCGCTGACGTCCAGGTCGTCGACCTGGTCATGGACGACAGGTCCGGGCCGCTGCTCGCCGCAGGCGATCACGCGGGCCCGGCGGGAGTCGGTGGTGAGGGTGCCGTGGGTTGATCCAAGCATCGGTCCGCCCGCTCCTGTGAGACAGCACAAGTAAACTGACGCTCTGTCAGATTACTGAACTGACGCAAGGTCAGGAACTGGTCGGACGTTCAAAGTTACTGACGGGTGCGCAGATGCCTTGCCGTCGCCTTCGCGATTCTCCCGGCGTCCAGCGCCATCTCCCGGAACATTCCGCTGATCGGGTTGGTGAAACCGGTGAAGTACAGACCGGGCGCCTCCGCGGACGTACGGCCGCCGTGCGCCACCGGCCTGCCCCGGTCGTCCAGTATCCCGAGATGCCCGACCAGACCCTCCAGCGCCCGCACATACCCCGTCGCCGCGATCACGGCGTCCGGCTCGATACGGCTGCCGTCGGCGAGGACGACCTTTCCGGGGTTCCCGTCCTCGAAGGACTCGACGGCGGCCACGACCTCCACCTTCCCCTTGCGTACGGCGTCGATCAGGCCGACGTCCTGCACCGGTACGGCGCCCTCCAGGACCCTGCTGTACAGGCCGGTGTCCGGGCGGGGCAGTCCCTGGACGGACAGGTCCGGCACGGCGACCTTCGCCTGCATCCGGCACAGCCGGTCCACGAGGCGCACCGGCAGCCGTCGTACCAGCACACCCGAGTACTGTGCGGGCCAGCCGAGTGTCGAACGGCGCACGAGGTGCGGGACGGTGCGGACGGCCAGCCGCACCCGTGCGGCCCCGCCCTCCACCAGGTCCACGGCGATCTCGGCGCCGGTGTTGCCGGCCCCGACGACCAGGACGTCCCGGCCGGTGTACGGCTCGGCGTCGCGGTAGTGACCGGCGTGCAGGAACTCCCCGCCGTAATCCGCGAGGCCCGGCCAGTCGGGGACGCGCGGGGTGTGGTTGTAGCCGGTGGCGACGACCACCGCGCTGCCGGTCAGCTCGCGCCCGCCGGAGGCGTGCAGCAGCCAGCCGTCGCCGTCCTCGGCGCGCTCGACACGGAAGACCTCCACGCCGGTGACGATCTCCAGCTCGTGGTGCTCGGCGTACCTCTCCAGATAGCGCACCACGTTGTCCCGGGAGACCCAGCGCCCGAACCTGCGGGGGATCTTGAGACCCGGCAGGGCGGACAGCCGCCGGGTGGTGTGCAGCCGCAGGCGGTCGTAGTGGCCGCGCCAGGAGGTGCCGAGACGGTCGGCCTTCTCCAGCACCACGGCCCGTATGCCCCGTGCCCGCAGCGCGTACGCGGCGGCCAGACCGCCCGGACCGGCGCCTATGACGTAGACCGGGCGGTCGGCGGGCGTGGCGGTGAGATGCACGGAGGCACAGCGAGAGACGGCCATGTTCCGGAGCGTAATCACACATCCGGTTGATGGGTCTCGGTCAAGACCGGAATTGGTTGCGGATTGATCACGCGTGTGGAGAAGTATGCGCTGCAAGTGACGTAGCCCACGTGGATAAGGCGAAAGTGCGCACTACTTCCCCGACGGATACCGCTGACCCCTGCCGGGAGGCTCGGCAATCCCTCGTATCTGACGTACCGTCAGATCTATGGACTCCATATGGCTCGACGGCGCGGAATGGCTGGCGGCGCTGCGGATCGGCCTCGGTCTGTGGTGGCTGGAGAGCTGGCGGCACAAGGACAAGAAGGCCTGGTTCGAGCGCGGCAGCGGCATCGCCTGGGCGGCGGGGGTCGCCGAGAAGCACCGCTGGGCGCCGGTGCGCACCGGCTTCGAGTCGATGGTGAAGCCGCATCCCAGGTTGATGGCGTACCTCGTCGCCTACGCCGAACTCTCCCTCGGCCTCGGCCTGATCCTCGGCTTCCTGACCCCGGTCGCGCTGCTGGGCGGCCTGCTGCTGAACGCGATCTACTTCGTTCTGATGATCCACGACTGGGCGGAGCAGGGTCAGAACTCGATGATGGCGCTGATCTCGCTGGTCGGCTTCTTCGGCATGTCCTGGCAGACCTGGTCGCTGGACGCCTGGCTGGGGTGGTCCTGATGGGGGCGGTACGGTACGACGTCCCCGAGCCCGACGCCTTCACGCGTCCCTACTGGGAGGCGGCCGCGCGGGGCCTGCTGCTGATCCGCCGCTGCGGGGCCTGCGGCCGGGCCCACCACTACCCCCGCGAGTTCTGCCCGCACTGCTGGAGCGAGCAGGTGACCTGGGAGGAGGCGAGCGGCCTGGCCGCGCTCTACACCTGGTCCACCGTGCACCGCAACGATCTTCCGCCCTTCGGGGACCGTGCGCCCTATGTGGCCGCGGTGGTCGATCTGGCGGAGGGGCCGCGGATGATGACGGAGGTCGTGAACTGCGCGGAGGGATCCCTGAGGGCCGGGATGGCCCTGCGGGTGACGTTCCGGGACGGAAAACCGGTGTTCGAGCCCGGCCGCTGAGCCCGATCCTGGGCGTATGCGCCCAGAGAACTGGCACCTCACCGAAGACCTCGACGCGTTCCTCTCCCACGCGGGCGACTTCCTGCGCTCCCAACCGGCCCTGCACACGGTGACGTTGACCGTGACGGACGCGCTGCGCCGCCGTGGACCGCACCTCTACGGCGCCGAGGCCCCGCTCTTCGGCGTCCTGGACGACGGCACGGTCCGCGCGGCCCTGCTCCACACCCCGCCCTTCCCCGTCCACGTCGGCCCGCTCGCCCCACCGGAGGCCGAGGCCCTGGCGGTCCGGCTCACGGAGCTGGGCCGCCCGACGTCCGGGGTCTCCGGCCCGCGGGAGACGGCGGAGGCCTTCGCGACGGCCTGGCAGCGGCTCACCGGTACGGCGGGTACGGTCCACCAGCGGCAACGCCTTTACGGGCTCGTCGAGTTGACCGCCCCTGAGCCTGCGCCGCGGGGCCGGGCGCGGAGCGCGGTCGCCGCGGACCGCGAGCTGCTGGAGCGCTGGTATCTCGACTTCAACGAAGACGTCGGACTCGGCGTCGGGCTCGACCCGGCCGAGTGGGCCGAAGTCCGCCTCGCCCACGGTGGCGTGACCCTCTGGGAGGAGGCCGACGGCACGCCCGTCTCCATGGCCGCGGCCACCCCGGTGGTCGCCGGCCAGGTCCGCATCGCCCCCGTCTACACCCCGGCCGGGCTGCGCGGCCGCGGCTACGCGGGCGCGGCCACGGCTCAGGCGAGCCGGGCCGCACGCGAGAAGGGCGCCTCGGAGGTGGTCCTCTTCACCGACCTCGCCAACCCGACGAGCAACGGCCTGTACCAGCGGATCGGCTACCGGCCGGTGGCGGACTTCACGGTGTGGCGCTTCGGGGCCGCGGAGGGGTGAGGTGGGTGCGGAGAAAGGGACTGCCACGCCTTCGAGTGACCGGGCTCGTCCGGCGGGACCGTCGGCTCACGGCCACAGCAAGCCCCGGCTCCAGCCGAACTCCGTGCTCCGGTACTCCAGGCGTACGTGCCGCCGGTCCGGGTCGCCCTGGAAGAACTCCACCGTATGCGGGCGCAACCGGTACAGGGTCCAGGTCGGGGACGGCTCGGCGGGGTGTTCGCGGGCCCGCTCCCAGGCGGCCTGTGATACCCGCCGCAGCTCGTCCAGCGAGGACAGCTCCTCGCTCTGCCGGCCGGTGAGCGCGGCGGCCAGGGCACCCGTGGAACGGGCGTGCAGATCCGCCTGGCTCTCCTCGGAGGGCGCGGATGTCACCGGTCCGCGCATCCGTACCTGGCGGCCCAGCGCCGGCCAGTAGAAGGCCAGGGCCGCGTACGGGTGGGCGATCAGGGCCCGGCCCTTGCGGCTCGTGGCGTGCGTGGCGAAGGACCAGCCGTCCGCGTCGGCGCCGTGCAGCATCACGATCCGTACGTCCGGCTTCCCCTCCTCGTCCACCGTGGCCAGCGACATGGTGTGCGGCTCCGGCTGCCCGGCCGCCACCGCGTCCGCGAACCAGCTCGTGAACAGGGCCAGCGGGGTCGGCGGGGAGGTGTCCGGGTCGAAGGCGGGCAGCGTCGTCGTCTCCGCGTCCCACACCCGCAGCGACCTCAGCAGCGCCGGGAGATCAGTTCCCATGTCTCCATGGTCACATCCGCCCCCGCAGGCTCACATCTGGCCTCGCACGCACCGCACTCACATCCGGCCTCGCATGTTCACACCTGCCCCCGCACGCTCAGACCTGGCCGAGATCCGACGACACCCACCTCTCGGGACGCATGTGGACCACCACCTGCTCCCCGTGGTTCTTCCAGGCGAAGTCGACGTAGCCGTCCACCTTCTCGGCCGGCAGATAGCGCGCCGAGATCTCCCGCAGCCCGTCGAACGTCGCCGGAGCCGTCTTCACGACCGGGCCCTCCACGGACACGTACCTGATCGTCGGCTCCACCCGCTCGACCATCAGCGTGAACCGGCCCGCCGCGCTGATCAGGGCGTACTTGCGGGACTCCCGCCCCGTCATGATCCACACGTCGCCGCCGGGCTCGTACCAGTACCAGATCGGCACGGCCAGCGGTGCGCGCCCAGGGCCCGCGTCCACCGCCAGGGCGGCGATGTGCGGCTCGGCCAGGAACGCCTCTCGCTCTTCGCGGGTCAGCGCCATCTCGGTCTCCTCCTGCGGCTCGTCCGTGCCCGGCGACAACACCGGCCGGTACGAGCCGTCTTCCCGTACGGCTCCCCGGCCGATCAGTTCCGGCCGAGCACCACCGTCCCGGACGAACAGAACCAACCTCCGGTCCCGGACGCCACGGCCAGCCGTGGCACGTCTCCGTCCCGCCGCCGCACCTGCCGCTCCCCGGCCTCCCCGCGCAGCTGCCGCACCGCCTCGACCAGCAGGAACAGCCCCCGCATGCCCGGGTGCTGGGCCGACAGCCCACCCCCGTCCGTGTTCACCGGCAGGTCCCCGCCCCGCACCAGCAGCCGGCCCTTCTCCACGAACGCCCCGCCCTCGCCCTTCCCGCAGAAGCCCAGGTCCTCCAGGGTCACCAGGGTCATATAGGTGAAGGCGTCGTAGATCTCGGCGAAGTCGATCTCGGCCGGGCGCACGCCTGCCCTGTCGAAGGCGAGGCGGCCGCTCACCGCCGCCGGGGACACGGTGAAGTCGGACCACTCGGACATCGCCGCGTGCGAGACGTGCTCGCCGGTGCCGAGGATCCAGACGGGGGTCGTACGGCAGTCCCGTACGTACTCCTCGGCCGCCAGCAGGACCGCCGCGCCGCCGTCCGAGCGCAGACAGCAGTGCAGCTTGGTGAAGGGGTCGGCGATCACCGGCCCGGTGAGGACGTCGTCGACGGTGATCGGGTCGCGGAACATCGCCTCCGGGTTCAGCGCCGCGTTGGCCCTGGCCTGGACTGCCACCTCCGCCAGCTGCTCGATGGCCGTACCGTGCTCGATCATGTGCCGGCGGGCGGCCATCGCGTACTTGGCGATCAGGGTGTGGCCGTAGGGGACCTCGAACTGGAGGGGTCCGCGGGCGCCGAAGGACAGGTCGCCGGTCCTCCTGCCCGCCTTGATGTCGGCGCGGGCGGTGGAGCCGTAGACGAGGAGGACGGCGCCCGCGTGCCCCGCCGCGATCGCGTCCGCCGCGTGCGCCGCCATGACCTCCCAGGTCGAGCCGCCGACCGAGGTGGAGTCCACCCAGGTGGGGCGCAGGCCCAGATACTCGGCCACTTCCACCGGGGCCAGCGTGCCGAGCCCCGCCGAGGCGAAGCCGTCGACCAGGGCGCGGTCGAGACCGGCGTCCGCGAGGGCGCGGCGGGCCGCCTGCGCGTGCAGGGTGTAGGCGGTGGCGTCGTCGACGCGTCCGCAGTCGGAGAGGGCCACGCCGACCACGGCGACCTTCCGGCTTCGGCGGCTCATGAGAGGGCTCCTCCCCCTGTGCATATCGTTGTGTCTCTCCTAATATGACGCATCGTCAGATATGGAGGGAAGGCCATGGACACGCGCCTCACCGCCGAGCAGGACGAGATCCGCCGCACCCTGCGCGAGCTGCTGCACAAGCGGTGCGGCCCGGCGGAGCTGCGGACCGCCGTCGACAGCCCGGCCGGACACGACCCCCTTCTGTGGACCGCCCTCGCCGACCAGCTCGGCCTGCCGGGGCTCGCCCTGCCCGAGCGGTACGGCGGTGTCGGCTGCTCGGCCACCGAACTTGCCCTGGCCTGCGAGGAGACCGGCCGCTCTCTCGCCCCTTCCCCCCTGCTCGCCACGTCCGTCCTCACCGCGCCGCTGATCCTGGCCCTCGGGACGGAGGCGCAGCGCGCCGAACTGCTGCCCGGGCTGGCCGCCGGCGCCCTCACCGCCGCGCTTGCCGTCCCCGGTCCGAGCCTCGCTACTGCCCTGGCTCTGACCTGCGCAAATGCCGGGTTCGCGGCCGGTGGCGGACGCGCCGGCGGGGTCCAGGCCCGGCGCGCCGACGGTGACTGGCAGCTGTACGGGCAGGTCGACCAGGTGCTGGACGGGCACAGCGCGGGACTGCTGCTCGTCGCCGCGCACACCGGCGGCTTCGCCCGGTCCCGGACCCGGCTGTTCCTGGTGGCGGGGGATGCGCCCGGTGTCGTACGGACCCGACAGACCGCGCTCGACGCCACCCGGCCGCAGGGGCGGGTCCAACTCCGGGATGTACGGGCTGAGTTGCTCGGTGAGGAGGGGGTGGAGGGCGAGGCTGTGCTGTCGGCGCTGGCCGCTCTGGGGGAGTCGGTCGCCGCCGTGCTCGCCTGTGAGGCCGTCGGGGCGGCCGAGCGCGTGCTGGAGCGGACGGTGGAGTACGTCGGGCAGCGCGAGCAGTTCGGGCGGCCTGTCGGTTCCTTCCAGGCGGTGAAGCATCGGCTGGCCGACGTGTATGTGGGGGTGCGGGCGGCGCGGTCGGCGGCGTATTACGCGGCGTGGGCGGTTGGGGTGGGGGCCGGTTCCGCCTCGGCTTCGCCTTCGCCGTCCGAGCCGTTCCCACCTGCACCATCCGCACTACTTCCGTCGTCGGGTGCGGGTGGCCCCGGCGGGGCATTCTCGCCGTCGGCGTCCGGCGGGGAGGCGTTCTCCCCGGGGCTGGAGGCGCGAGGGGCCGGTGGGCTGGCGCTTGCCCAGGGGCTGGAGGCGTTGCGGGGAGCCGCTGCCGAGGGGATTCAGCTGCACGGTGGGATCGGGTTCACCTGGGAGCACGACGCGCATCTGTACTTCAAGCGGGCGGCCGGGGACGAGCTGCTGTTCGGGCCGGTGCACCGGTTGCGGGACCGGGCCGCCGAGGTTGCCGGTCTCTTCGCGGGCGGCGAGGTGGCCGTCTGATGGCCGGCCTCGGGGTCCGCCTCGTGCAGCGGATGTCATCCACCCGCGCCTTCGCGAAGGTCGCCCCGCATGTGGTCCCGGCACTCGACCGGACCGTGCACCGGCTGACCCGGGGCCGTTTCCTGCTCAGCACCCAGATGCTCCCCGGCGTGCTCCTCACCTCCACCGGCGCCCGCAGCGGCCTGCCCCGCCGGACCCCGCTGGCCTGCATGCCGGAGGAGGACGGCAAGAGCTGGATCCTGGTCGGCTCCAACTTCGGCCGCACGGGCCATCCAGCCTGGACCCGCAACCTCCTCACCCACCCGGACGCCTCGATCAGCTGGAAGGGGCGGGACATCCCCGTCACGGCCCGGCTGCTGGAGGGGCAGGAACGGTCCGCCGCCTGGACGGCACTCCTGTCGTTCTGGCCGCCGTACGCCACGTACCAGGCGCGGGTGGACCGGGAGATCCGGGTCTTCCGGCTGACGCGCGAGGACGGCTGAGGTGTGTCCGACGGGTCATGGGGGTTCACCTGTTCGGACCATTGCCCGCGACGGTGAGCGTGACGGCATCCAACCTGGACGGAGGAGACCCGAACCCCGTCGCTTTGGAGGCTTCATGACCACCGTGTCAGATGCCGGCATCGATGTAATTTCCCGGCAGGTCATGCCTCCGGGCAGCCGCCTCATGCTCACGGCCCGGCTGAAGGTGACCACCAACGGCCCCGAGAGCACGGTGGACCTGACCGGGCAACTGCACCGGCTCGTGTCCGAGGCCGATGTGACCGAGGGGACAGTGCACGTGTACTGCGGGCACACCACCTGCGGGCTGCTCGTCAACGAACTCGACGCCGGCCTGGAGACCGATACCGGCCAGGCCCTCGAACGCCTCCTCCCGCACAGCGGCCGCCACCCCTACCGCCACGACAAGGACCGCACCCCCGAAGAACGGGCCCTGCACGGCGAGCGGGACAACGGCCACGCCCACCTGCGCGCCGTGATCGCCACCCACCCCGAACTGCACGTCCCCGTCACCAAGGGTGCGCTCTACCTCGGGCAGTGGCAGGCGATCATGCTGGCGGAACACGACGGCCCCCGCACCCGTGAACTCCTCGTCCGCGTCAACGACGACCTGAGCCACCCTGCCTGACCCAACCTCGGTCGCGGGCCTGTCCAGTGGGTCAGTCAAGGACCACGCCGTTGTGGAGATAGAGCGTTCGACCGGAGGTGAGTGCCGTCATCGCCGCTGTATAGCGGCGCCGGATGCGCTCGCCGAGCCGGCCGCCGGCCTCGTCGGGCGCGACGAACGCGGCCTCGGCCAGCTCCCCGTCCCTGGGGCGCAGCAGGTCGGCCTGGTCCTGGGACAGGGTTCCGCCGTCGAAAACGAAGGCGATCTGATCGTCCCAAGGGCCGTGCGGCGCCACCCAGTCCACCACCAGCAGCCCGCGTACGGTCACCCGTAGGCCGAGTTCCTCGATCAGCTCGCGCCTCACCGTGTCCTCTGGTGACTCGTTCGCCTCAGCCATCCCGCCGGGCAGGTCCCAGCCGGGCTTGTAGGTGGGGTTCACCAGGAGCACACGCCCCGCCGGATCGCGCAGCAGTATGTCAGCCGCGACGCGCTTACGGGCCTGCTTGGCGTTGCCCTCGGCCAGATAGGCGTTCCAGGCGTCGGTGTCGGCGGGGTCGGGAGCGGTGGGCCTCACGATGGGGTGCCTCCCGGTGACAGCGGGATCAGATCGGCCAGCAGCAGCATTCTGGCCCTGCGCGCATCGTCGAACCTCACCAGGTACTCACGTACCGGCTGATATGCCTTATGCGACACCAACAGTCGCCGTAACTCATCGAGTTGCTGCATGACCCGGACAGACCCGAGGGTCGGGCTGGTACTCAGTAGGCCGTGACCGGTGATCACCGCGGCGTCCAGATCGCCACGGCGCACGTGGATGTCCACCAGCGTGATCCGGCTCAGGGCGAGTGACCGGACCCGGCCCGCCTCCCGCAGCGCGACAGCTTGTTCGGCCTGCGTCAGCGCCTGGTCGTACTGCTCCAAGTCGCGCAGAATCAGCGCTGACTCGCTGGCCAGGGCGGCGCCGTCAAACGGGCTCAACCACGGGTGTCCGGCGTCGGATGCGCCGTCCAGGTCCCGCCGGGCAGCTTCGAGTGCACGGGCGGCCGGAGTGTGCTGCTCTGCGGCGGCCAGGGCGCGGGCCTGCCTGGTGTGTAACCGGGCGCCCAGCTCTGGAATTCGTGGCCCCTGTTCGGCGAGGGCGAGCCCGGTCCGGGCCCAGCCCGCGGCCCCGGTCGCGTCGCCAGTCTCCAGCGCGAGGTGGCTGCTGCTGGCGGCGATGTGTGCGGCCAGCGAAAGGTCACCGGAGGCGCGGGCCAGAGGAAGGGCGCGGGCGAAGTGCGCTGCGGCGCGGTCGTCGTGCCCGGAGTCGTGGGCCATCCATCCGGCCATCTCCGTGAGCGCTGCCGCTGCCGCGAAGACCTGCGGCCCGCTGCGCAGGTCGACCAGGCGCGGCGCCACCCGATCACTGAGGTGCCGCACGACCGCTCCGTACAACCGGCCGCCGCCGGCCAGCCGGTCCGCGCTGCGGAAATGCTCCACCGCCTCCAAGTCGTCACCATCCGGCGGATGATCGGCCGCCCGCTGATGTTCGGCATTCGCCGGCGGCGGCTCCCAAGACCGGCGCGCCAGCCCGAGCAGGTGACCGGGGATGTGAAAGGCGTCGGCGATCTGCTCGAACACCGTTAGCCTTTCCACCCGACTCTTGCCGTTCATGTACTCGTACAGCCGACCCTGCGTGATGTCGACGGCCGCAGCGATCCGCCGGGTGCTTACGCCTCTCCCGTTGAGCATGCGGAAGACGGCACCCATGTCCCGCTCGGCGCAGGCGCGGAGCAGTCGCTCATCACTGAGTAGCCCAGCCGTGATCGCGCGTGGGTCCGGCGGTGACTGCTGGTTCATCTGCGACTCCCACGAGTAGCGGCGAGTCGATGCTATGCCCAACGGCCCTGGGTGACTCCGGGTTGGAGTCACCTTGTGGAGTCTCCCCGCCCGTCCCCAGAGTCGTTGACTGTCTGTCAGCCGCCAGGGAAACGCACCCGTGGACACCTCCCTGCTGGCCGCCCTGCCGCAGGTCTCTCCCCGAGGCACGACGGCGGGGGGTCCCCTCCGCCCCGACCAAGGCGTTGACGATGACCATGGCAACCGTACAGCCGCATGTTAATGACCACCCCGGCTACAACGTGACGTTGAGCTCCGAGGCAGCCGCCGTCCCGGAAATCCGGCGCCTCGCCCGCACCGCATGCGCCGCGTGGAACCTCTCCGACGAAGCCGCCAACACGGCCGAACTCCTTATCTCCGAGATCGCAACCAACGCCCTCAAACATGGGCGCAGCTGCTCGATCCGCGTGAAGGTCGAGCGCCCCTGCACCGACCGGGTACGGGTGTCCGTCGTCGACAGGTCACGCTGCCTGGCAGAACTCCGGCAGGCGGCCGTGGAGGACGTCTCCGGCCGCGGCCTGCTCATTGTTGATGCGCTCTCCGACCGATGGGGCAGCGACCTCCTGCCCTGGGGGAAACGAATGTGGGCCGAGATCGTGGTGAAGGTGGAGGACGGCCGGTGACCGGCCGCCACCGGATGCCGTCGTTCGATGGCGTGGTCGCCGGAGCTGGACTCCTGGGCGCTGTCGCCGCCGGGCTCGGGCTGGTGGTGTCGATGTTGTCTACCGGCATCCGCGCGAAGCCCGAGCTGGCCGTGCACTCGGCTCCGGGCGCGGAGCCGGATGCAACGACCTTCGCCGCACCGGACCGACCTCACAGACCCGCATGCCGCCGCGCACAGCACACCACCCCCTGACCGCCTCGGGGCGGGGAGTGAATCCGAGCCGTGTGCCCCCGACGGCCCCCGCCTGTGGGCACGCAAACCATCCGCCCACCCGGGCGGGTTGGCCCATGGGCCGCACTGTCCCTGTCGGTCCCGGGCCCCTCTCGCCGTCTGGAACCCCGGACGGCGGCTGCCACTGTTGGATCAACTGAGAGACGAGGAGACTCATGCAGCCCTTGGCGTCACTGGATCAGGTCAAGCCCTGGGGCCTCGGACGCATGCGGGCCTACCCCGCTGCGGCTGTCCTGCCCGCCGCCCAGCCCGTCCTCGACCTGCACACGCAGATCGTCACCTGGGTCGACCCCGACGGCGCGCCCATCCCTGTGGGGGCCAGGCACAAGAGGTCGGAGACCTCGCAGGAGACGAGCACGAAGACCAGCCTGGACGGTACCCCGGACCAGGGCAGCGACCAGCAGGGAGACTCTGACTGATGGCCGCGGGTGGGCCGCCCGTCCTCGTCGTCACGCGCCTGGACGACGTGACCGCGGATGAAGTGATCACCGAACTGAACCGGCGCCGTGTACCAGTGGTCCGCCTGGACCCCGGCGACTTCCCCCGCGAGATCACCCTGTCCTGTACCTTCGGCGGCACCGGACCCGGAGGCACCCTCGTCACCGCGTCCCGCACCCTCGACGTGGGGAACGTCCGCTCGGTGTACTGGCGGCGGCCCACTCCCTACACCGCCGACCTCGCCCTGGAAGCGCAGGCCGCCCGTTGGGCGGTCGAAGAGGCCCGTTACGGGCTCGGCGGCATCCTTGCCGCCCTCCCCGACACCCACTACGTCAACCATCCTTGGCGCAACCGCGATGCAGAGTACAAGCCTGCACAACTCGCCACCGCCGCCCGCTGCGGCTTCACCGTCCCCCCGACCCTGATCACCAACGACTCCATCCAGGCACGGGACTTCATCACGAACCACGGGCCGGTGATCTACAAACCGCTCAGGGAGACCGAGTGCACCGACGACACCGGGCGCTCCCTGACCGTGTGGATCGAGGACGTCACCCCCGACCAGATCGACTCCAGGATCCGGCACACCGCCCATCTCTTCCAGCAGCGGGTCAGCAAGACGGCCGACATCCGGCTCACCGCCGTCGGCGACCACCTCACCGCTGTCCGTATCGACGGCTCACCAGGCGTGGACTGGCGCCGCCACTACGACGCGCTCACCTACTCGCCGGTGCCAGTCCCCCCGGAGATCGCCAACGGCGTACGCGCCTACCTCGACGCCTTCGGCCTCGTCTTCGGCGCCTTCGACTTCGGCCTGGCCCCTGACGGGGGCTGGCACTGGTATGAGTGCAACCCCAACGGCCAATGGGCCTGGTTTCCCGACCACATCACCACCCCGATCACCCACGCCATCGCCGATCAGCTCCAGCACCGCGAAGGAAGCGCATGACCACCGCAGCCGCCCTGCGCCGTGAACTCGCCGGCGCCATCCACGTGGACGATCCCGTATGGCGACGGGCCCTCTCCGCGGTTCCGCGCGAACTCTTCCTCGGTGAGGCCGTTTTCCGGCCCTCCACCGCCGGGTGGGAACCCGTCCACCGCGAACAGCTCGGCGACGACGAATGGCTGAGCCTCGTCTACCAGGACACCACCTGGGTCACCCAGATCGACGGCATCGCCGCGACCGACGCCCCTGGCCCTCTGACCGGTCGCCCCACCTCGTCCAGCACACTGCCGTCCCTGATCGTGCGCATGCTTGACCTCGCAGGCATCCGCGAGGGGGACAAGGTGCTGGAGATCGGCACCGGCAGCGGCTACTCCACCACCATCCTGTGTCACCGCCTCGGCGACAAGGCGGTGTACTCCATCGAGTACGACCCCCACCTGGCCGCTCTCGCCGCAGACCGCATCCACGCCGCCGGACACCACCCCATCCTCATCACCGGAGACGGACTCGCCGGCTACAAGGGCGGTGCCGAATACGATCACATCGTGGCCACCTGCGCCGTCCGCCATATTCCCCCGGCCTGGCTCTACCAGATCCGCGACGGTGGCACCATCACCACCACCATCGGCGGATGGATGCTCGCCTCAGGCCTCATCCGCCTCACCATGAACGAGGACGGGACCGCCACCGGCCGCTTCGCCGACGACCAGATCGGCTACATGCTCGCCCGCCCCCACGAGCGACCGCCCCGCCCCACGTTCCACCAGCACCCGGGCCACACCCGCGCCACTCGCGTGGACCCGGCCCTCCTGGACGACTGGACCGGTCACTTCCTCGCGCAACTCGCCGCGCCCTCGGCCGAACTCATGGCCACCGGAGACGGAGTGATCCTCGTCGACGTCGCCACCGGATCCCAGGCATGGACGGAACCCGCCGCCGACGGGTGGACCGTGCACCAGCACGGCCCTCTCAACCTCTGGGACCAGGTGGAAGACGCCCTGACCACGTGGCGGAGTGCAGGCTCACCTTCACAGTCCGACTTCGGCATGACCGTGGAGACCGACAACACCCAGCGGGTATGGATCGGCACCCCTGACGGTCCCTCCTGGGACCTGCCCGGCTGAGCACTACCAGCAGGGAGCCCGTAACACAGGTTTCTCCCTCGGTCGGTCCCCGGTCAGTGCGACGAGACCTGGGTGCAGGCCACGTCGTACTGCGAGACCGAGTGGGCATTGCCGGAGTTCTGGGGCTGTTGGCCCGCGTAGTGGGTGCCGGCCGTGCCGTTGGGGTTGAAGGCGGAGCCGGGTGCGGCCTCGGCCTGTCCGGGGCGAGAGGGCTGGTCCTCGCAGGACTGGTTCGGCTGGCCGCCGCTTGCGAAGGCGGGGGCGGCGGCGATGCCCGCGGTGCCGGCCACCAGCGCGGCGGAGGCGACGGCGAGCGCGGCACGCTTCAGGAGCGTCATGACGGTCTCTCCTTTCAGGGCTGACCTTCCAGGGCTCACCTAGTGATACGTGCGCGGGCCAGGAAAGGATTGTCCGCCTGGCTACAGCGTCGCCAGGCGCTCCACCAGCAGGAACGCGCCGATTCCGAGCATCGCCGCGCCCGAGGTGCGGGTGACCGCGCGGGCCGCCGCCGGGCGGGCCGCCAGCAGGACGCGGGACAGGGCGCCGACGCTGAGGTACACCGCCGCGCAGCACGCCATGTGGAGCAGGCCCAGGGTTGCCGTCTGGGCGGGTATGGGCAGGTGGGTGCCCTTGAGGGTGAGGAACTGGGGGAGGACGGAGAGGTAGAGCAGCAGGCCCTTGGGGTTCAGGCCGCTGATCGTGGCGCCGCGCAGGAAGTGCCGTCCGTCCGTACCTGAGGTCTCCTCGTCCGCTCCCGGGACGGCAGGGCGGCGCAGGACGCCCCAGCCGAGCCAGAGGAGATATCCCGCCCCCGCCACCGTCAGGGCCGTCAGCAGTTTGGGGGAGCCTGCGACCAGGACCGCCAGGCCCGCTGTCGCGAGGGCCGTGTGCAGGGCGTAGCCGGAGACCAGACCGGCCACCGCGCGGGGCACCGAGCGGCCGCGCAGGGCGGTCGCGATGACGTACGCCCAGTCGGCGCCCGGCACACACACCAGCAGCAGGTCCACAGCGAGGAAGGAGAAGAGCAGTCCCGAGTCCATGCTGGGGACATTAGGCGTGAATGGCCCGAAAGTGTTCCTGAAGTTTGCCCATAACGGGGCATGGCAGGGGAAGATCTTCTCCATGGATGACGTGGATAGAAAAATCCTTGCCGAGCTGCAGCAGGACGGGCGGCTGACCGTGACCGAGCTGGCCGCTCGTGTGCGGCTCAGCGTCTCGCCCTGCCATCGGCGGCTGCGTGAGCTGGAGCGCTCCGGGGCCATCCAGGGATACCGGGCGGTCGTGGACGCGGCCGCGCTCGGGCTGAACTTCGAGGCGCTGGTCTTCGTGTCCATGCGGCAGGAGGACCGGGACACGGTCGCCGAGTTCGAGCGGGCCGTCGGCGAGCTGGAGTACGTCCTCGACGCCCAGCGGCTGTTCGGCGAGCCCGACTATCTGCTCCGGATCGCCACCGCCGACCTCGCGGCCTTCCAGCGGCTGTACGACGAGCGGCTCGCGACCCTGCCGGGAGTGCAGCGGCTGACCTCGACGCTGGTGATGAAACACGTCGTACGGGATCGGCCGCTGCCCGCGTGACAGCGCATGGGAGTACATAGCAGCGCAGGCGGTGGCTCTGCCGCTCACGCGGGTGAACCACCGCCTGCCAGACAGGACTTGGGGGATGGAGCGCCGGGAAGGGGCCGAGCGTCTGTTACTTGGCCGGCTTCTTCCCGGTCACTCCCAGGTGCACCAACAGCGCCAGATTCGGCTTAAGTTCGGCCTGCTTCACACCCCAGGACTGGAAGCCCTTCTGGTGCGCCGCCACCGCCGCGAGCATCGCGACCAGCGAGCCGGCCACCGCCGCCGGGTTCACGTCCTTGTCGACCCTGCCCTTGGCCTGCAATTGGGCGATGGCGTCCGCCAGGGAGTTGTTCACCGAGTTCAGGATCTTCATACGGATCTTGTAGAACCGTTTGTCTCCCTCGGCCGCGCCGAGGTCGACGACCCTGAGGATCGCGTCGTTCTTGCGCCAGAACTCCAGGAAGCCGTCGACCAGTTCCTGGGCGGTCTGCCATCCCGATTTCCCGGCCCAGGACCTGCCTTCGAGCAGTTCGGTCAATCCGGCGCCCTCGGATGCCATGCGCTCGGCGATCTCCAGGACGGCGCCTTCGACGTCTGGGAAGTACTGGTAGAAGGTCGCGGGTGAAGTTCCCGCCTTCCGGGCGACATCGATGACCTTGACGTCCCGGTAGGGGGAGGAGCTGAGCATCTCGCTGAGGCAGTCGAGCAGCTTCTGCCGGGTCGCCTGCCCACGCCGGCCGGCCACGCGGCCGTCGACGGTACGCACTTGTCCTGTCATGCCGTCAGCTTACCGAGGGGTGATCGGAGCGCGATTCGGCCGAGTGCAAATGGGGTGCATGGGTGCTCTGAGGGTGGTGTGCCTGGTCTGCGCGGTGCGCGTGGCCCGGTTACTTTGGCGGCATGGCCGAAAACAGGGCATCCGCGAACGAATCCGCGGAAGGCGCAGAAGGCGCAGAAGATATGGAAGAGGCAGAAGAGGCTATAGGGGCTGAAGAGGTGTTTGAGGGGGAAGTGGTCGTAGAGGGGGAGGAGGTGTACGGCGAAGGTGTGCCCTGCTGGGTGGACGCCCAGCTGGCCGACGTCGAGGCGGGCAAGCGGTTCTACGGCGAGCTCTTCGGGTGGTCCTTCGAGGACGCGTACGGCTCCTCGGTGTGGGCCCTGCTGGGCGGGGCCCACGTCGCCTCGCTGGCGCCCAAGACGGACGGCCGTATGCCCACCGTCTGGACGGTCTCCTTCGCCACCCCGGACGCCGAGGCCCTCGGCCGGCGGATCACCGCGACCGGCGGTCGGGTGGTCATGGCCCCGTTCCCGGTGGGCGATCTCGGGGTCGCCGCCCTCGCCACCGACCCGGAGGGTGCGGTGTTCGGGCTGTGGCAGGCCGGCAGCCACCGCGGCTTCGGGCGCCGGCACGAGCCCGGCACCTTCGTCTGGGCCCAGCTCTACACCCGGGACACGGCCACCGCCAACGCCTTCTACGGCGGTCTCTTCCATGAAGCCCTGTTCGGCGAGGGCGCCCGGCCCGACTTCGGCCGGGCCGACGTCACCGACGTCTTCCCGGCCGAGATGCCCCCGCACTTCCTCGCCCACTTCCGGGTCGCCGACCTCGACGGCGCCCTGGGGGCCGTACAGCGGCTGGGCGGCCGGGTACAGGCGCCACCCTTCGAGACGTCGTACGGACGAGTGGCCGTCGTCACCGACAATCAGGGGGCGTCTTTCGCACTGCTGCAGCGCTGAGCGGTGCCGATCCGCCGATGACTCGGCGGCGACCCAACGGTGATTCGTCTGGTTTGGGTGGTTTAGCTATGAGACACCCCGATCATCACCGGGTTCGCAACCGGGCGCCCGGCCAGGAAGAATCGGGGTGCGTGCCGCCATGGCGGTGCGGTGGTGAGACGCTGCACTTCGGCCGCGTACATAGATGGGTGGCGCGGCTCGTACGGGGAGGTGGCAGGCAAGTGGTGGATCAGCTGACGCAGCACGATCCGCGGCGGATCGGGCCGTTCGAGGTGCTGGGGCGGCTGGGCGCCGGCGGCATGGGGCTGGTCTATCTCGCGCGCTCGGCGTCCGGCCGGCGCGTGGCGATCAAGACGGTGCGCACCGAGCTGGCCGAGGACCAGCTGTTCCGGGTCCGCTTCACCCGTGAGGTGGAGGCGGCCCGCGCGGTCTCCGGCTTCTACACGGCCGCCGTGGTCGACGCCGACCCGCGCGCCGCCGTGCCGTGGCTCGCGACCGCGTACGTCCCCGCGCCCTCCCTCGAGGAGATAGTGAACGACTGCGGGCCGCTCCCGGCCCAGGCCGTGCGCTGGCTCGCCGCGGGAGTCGCGGAAGCCCTCCAGTCCATCCACGGCGCGGGGCTGGTCCACCGTGACCTCAAGCCGTCCAACGTGCTCGTGGTCGAGGACGGCCCCCGGGTGATCGACTTCGGTATCGCCTCCGGCGTCTCGAACACCCGCCTGACCATGACGAACGTCGCCGTCGGCACCCCCGCCTACATGTCCCCCGAGCAGGCCAAGGACTCCCGCAGCGTCACCGGCGCCAGCGATGTCTTCTCGCTCGGCTCCATGCTGGTCTTCGCGGCCACCGGCCACCCGCCCTTCCACGGCGCCAACCCGGTCGAGACGGTCTTCATGCTGCTGCGCGAGGGCCCCGACCTCACCGGCCTGCCCGACGAGCTGCGCCCGCTCATCGAGGTCTGTATGCAGATGGAGGCCTCCGCCCGGCCCACCCCTGCCGACCTCCAGGCCCAGCTGGCGCCCCATCTCTTCGGCTCCGGCTCGGACGACAGCGGCACCGCCTCCGCCTGGCTGCCCGAGAAGGCCGTCGCCC
>NZ_CM002285.1:5307238-5349702 GCF_000497445.1 Streptomyces roseochromogenus subsp. oscitans DS 12.976
GTCCCGCCCGCGCCTCCGGAGACGGCGAGCGGCTGGCGGCCCTGGCGGTTCCGCATGTCCAACGAGGTCTGGGGCACCCCGGCCGTCGACGGAGATCTGGTCTACGTCACCTCGTTCGAGGTACACGCCCTGGACGTGGCCACCGGCCGGCGCCGCTTCAAGACGCGGGACGTCGCCTGGTCGATGGCGGTGGCGGACGGCCGTATCCACGCCTCCGACGGCCCGACCCTGTTCGCTCTCGACGCCCGCGAGGGCACCGACCTGTGGCGGCTGTCCACGGACTCCTGGGTGTACTCCCTGAAGGCCGACCACGGCACGCTCGTCACCGGCACCCGCGGCGGCGGCGTCCAGGCCTGGGAGGCCGCGAACGGGCAGAAGCTGTGGGAGATCGCCGGCTGCCAGACCGACTTCGAGTCCCCCGAGGCCGGCCCCCTCGTCCACGACGGCACGGTCTACGTCTGGCAGGACGCCCGGCTGCGCGCCCTGGAGGCCCGTACCGGTGAGGAGCGCTGGTCGTACCCGGTCGGCGACGCGGCCTCCTGCGGCGGCGTGCCCGTCCGGCTCGTCCCGGCCCCCGACGGCTATGTCTACGTCTCCGCCGGCACCCGCGTCCTCGCCGTCGAGGCGGCGAGCGGAATGGTCCGCTGGCACTTCGAGGCACCGGCGGTCTTCCTGTCCCCGCCCGCCTTCACCCCGGGCCCGGCGGTGACCGGCGGCGGTGTCTACCTGGCGGACTACCTCGGCACGGTCTACGCCCTCGACGCCACCGACGGCCGCGACCGCTGGCGCATCGCCACGGAGGCCCGCTCCTCCATCGAGCCGGTGCTGGTGGCGGCCGGCCATGTGCACGTCGGCAGCGGCAAGGGCCTGTACACCCTGGACGCGGTCACCGGCACCCCCAAGTGGCGCTTCCAGGCGGGCGGCGACGTAGTGGGCGCCCCGGCCGTGGCGGAGGGCCGCATCCACTTCGGCTCCACCGACCATCTGCTGTACACCCTGAAGGCCGACGACGGCCGCCTGCGCTGGAAGCTGGCGACCGGCGGCGAGATCACCGGTGCCCCGGTCGTCAAGGACGGCGTGGTGTACGCGTGCAGCAAGGACCGGTGCGTGTACGCGCTGGACGCGGAGAAGGGGACGGGTACGGCCCGCACGGCGTGAGGGCGTGACGAAGTGTGCGACGGCCGTCGTACCGGTGTGTCACGGAAGGGCTCCAGACGGCGGCCGTCCCAGGGCTGACGCTACCCCCGGTGCGCGTTCCTCGCCAGGCGGTCACTCACCGTGTCCGCGGCTCGGTGCGGTCCCTGCCCCGGAACAACTCCGCCTGCCGCCCGGCCGGCAGGTTGCCGAGGGCGATGAGCGGCGGGGCCTGCGCGAACGCCTGGGCCCGGCCCGCCTCCTTGGCCGCCCACAGCGCCCGCACGGTCCCCTGCACACCCTCCGCCGGATACCCGGCGACGACGGTGGCACAGCGCACGGCGGCGGCCAACGCCCCGCCCTCCTCGGTGACTTCGGAGACGAGCCCGATCTCATGGGCCCGCCGCGCGGAGATCCGCTCGGCGGTGCCCATGAGCATCATCCGGGCCACCTCCCCGTACGGCATCCGCGCCGCCATCAGCATGGACTCGTAGGCGCTGACCATGCCGTACGAGGTGTGCGGATCGAAGAAGACGGCCGTCGGATCGGCGACGACGAACTCACACTCCCCCAGCAGATAGAAGGCACCCCCGCAGGCCATCCCGCGCACGGCGGCCACGACGGGCTTCCACAGGTCGTTCGCCTTCGGCCCGACGCTCAGCAGCGGATCGTCCAGCATGTACGGCGACGAGGGCTGCGGTACGACGACGTCCCGGTCGATCCCGGTGCAGAACGCCCGCTCCCCGCTCCCGGTGAGCACCACGGCTCGCACGGAGTCGTCGAACCGCAACGCCCGCCAGATCTCCGTGAGTTCGCGAGCCATGTCCATGTCGATGGCGTTGAGCCGGTGCGCCCGGTCGAGGGTGACGACGGCGACCCCGCTGTCCTTGTCGGCCTCCAGCCGCACGGTGCTCACGCGAGCACCCACTGCGGCAACCCGCCCTCCCCGAAGACGACATGCACCCGTGCGCCGATCCGCAGGCGCCCCGGTTCGAGGGAGCCGAGGGATGCGCCGGCGTGACTGACCACATTGCCGACGAGCCGGATCCGCGGGGCGTCCTCCAGCTCCACCACGACCACGTTGTACGGCGCCTGTTCGGCGTACTCGGGCAGCAGCGGCGGATGCGGCACGACGTACGACCAGACGCGCCCGCGCCCCGACACCGGCCGCCACTCGTTCGCGAAGGACTGGCAGTGCGGGCAGCAGGGCCGGGGCGGGAACCGCGGCTCACCGCAGTCGCCGCAGGCCTGGACGCGCAGTTCACCACGCGCGGCGTACTCCCAGAAGGGCGCGCCGTCGGTGTCGGTGACGGGGTTCAGCATGATCAGCTCCTGAGCAGGAGAGCGGAGGTGGGCACGCCCTCGCCGGCCGTGACCAGGCAGGTGGCGGCGCCGGGGACCTGGGCGGTACTGGTCCCGCGCAGTTGCTTCACCCCTTCGTTGATGAGGTTGAAGCCGTGGACGTACGCCTCGGAGAGCCCGCCCCCGCTGGTGTTGAGGGGCAGCCGCCCGCCGATCTCCAGCGCGCCTCCCTCGGTGAAGGCGCCGCCCTCCCCTCGCCCGCAGAAGCCGTACCCCTCCAGCGAGAGTGGGATGAGGGCGGTGAACGCGTCGTAGATCTGCGCGACGTCCACGTCATCCGGGGTGAAGTCGGCGTGCTTCCACAGGTGCCGGGCGGCGGTCCAGGCGGGGCCGGTGAGGGGGTCGTCGTTCCAGTAGTTGACCATGCCGTGGTGCTGGGCGGGCAGCCCCTGGGCGGCGGAGTGGACGTAGACGGGTCTACGGCGGCAGTCCCGGGCGCGTTCTTTGGACACGAGGACGCATGCGAGGGCCCCGTCCGTCTCCAGGCAGTTGTCGAAGAGGCAGAGAGGCTCGCTGATCCACCGGGAGGTCATGTACATCTCGCGGGTCAGGGGCCGTTCGTACATCACGGCGGCCGGGTTCTGGTTGGCCCGGTTGCGACAGGCGAGGGCGACGTTGAAGAGGTGGTCGCGGGTGGCGCCGTACTCGTGCATGTACCGTCGCGTGAGCATGGCGATTTCATCGGCGGGCCTGAGCAGCCCGAAGGGCCGGGTCCACTGGGCGGGAGTGGGGAGCTGCACCTTGGTGTCGGTCCACGGCCGTGGCCCGCTGCCCCGCTTGCGCGACCGCCAGGCGACGCCGACACCGGCCTGCCCGGCGGCGATGGCGGCGGCGAGATGCGCGACGGTGGCACAGGACCCGCCCCCTCCGTACCCCACCTTGCTGAAGAAGGTCAGATCCCCGAACCCGACGGCCTTGGCCAGCTCTACCTCGTCGGTCTCCTCCATGGTGTAGGAGGCGAGGCCGTCGACCTCGCTGGGAGCGATCCCCGCGTCGTCGAGGGCAGCGATCACGGCCCGGCAGGCTAGCGCGTTCTCATCCTCCGGAAGCTGCTTGGCGAACGAGGTCTGACCGATCCCGACGATGGCGGTGGCGTCCTTCAGCCCGGTACCTGCCATGGCATCCCCCTCTCCTGACAGTACGTCAGATTACAGCTAATCTGACGACCAGTCAGCTGTGAGTGTTCTCGCTGTTCGCTGTTTCGGGAGGTCTGCTGTGGGCGAGTGGAACACCGTCCCGGAGCTGGTGCGGTGGTCGGCCGAGCGGTACGCGGACACCGAGGCCGTGGTCGAGGGCCGTACGAGGATCACGTACGCCGAACTGGGTGCGCGGGTGGAACGAGCGGCGGCGGCCTGCCTGGCGAGCGGGGTGGAGGCGGGTGACCGGGTCGCGGTCTGGGCCCCCAACTCCCTCGACTGGATCGTGTCGGCTCTGGGTGCGGTGACGGCCGGCGCGGTCCTCGTCCCGCTCAACACCCGCTTCAAGGGGGCGGAGGCGGCGGACGTGCTGCGCCGTAGCGGAGCCCGGCTGCTCTTCGTCACCGGCACCTTCCTGGGCACGTCGTACGTGGCGAGCTTGCGCCGTGCGGCGGGGGAGGCGGAGTCAGGGTCCCCGGACGGCCGGGGCCCGCTGCCGGCGCTGCCGGACCTTGAGCAGGTGGTGGTCCTGTCGGAGGACGCGCCCCCGGACTTCCGTACCTGGAAGGACTTCCTGGCGGGAGGGGAGGGGGTAGCGGAGCTGGAAGTGCAGGACAGGGCCGATGAGTTGGAAGGCCGGTCGGTCTCGGACATCATCTACACGTCGGGTACGACGGGCCGCCCGAAGGGCGCGGTGATCACACACGAGCAGACGCTGCGGGCGTACGAGATCTGGGCAGAACTGGCAGGTCTGCGCACGACGGACCGCTACCTGATCATCAACCCCTTCTTCCACACCTTCGGCTACAAGGCAGGGGTGATCGCCTGTCTGATGCGCGGGGCGACGATGATCCCGCAGCCGGTGTTCAACGTGGACACGGCACTGGCGAACATCGCGGCGGAACGGGTGTCGGTCCTACCGGGCCCACCGACCCTCCACCAGTCCCTGCTCGACCATCCGTCCCGGGATACGCATGACCTCTCGGCGCTGCGGCTGGTGGTGACGGGAGCGGCGGTGGTGCCGTTGCGGCTGGTGGAACGGCTGCGAGGCGAACTCGGCGTCGACACCGTCCTGACGGCCTACGGCCTCTCGGAGGCGAGCGGCATCGTCACGATGTGCCGACGCGGCGACGACCCGACCGTGATCGCGTCGACGTCGGGCCGGCCGATCCCCGGCACGGAGGTGCGCCTGACCGACGCGTCCGGCGCCCCGGTGCCCACCGGCACCCCGGGCGAGGTGCTGGTGCGCGGCTTCAACGTCATGCGGGGCTACTACGACGACGCAGCGGCCACGTCCGAGGTGCTCTCCCCGGACGGCTGGCTGAGCACGGGCGACGTGGGTGTCCTGGACGAGGCGGGCAATCTTCGGATAACGGACCGTATCAAGGACATGTTCATAGTCGGCGGCTTCAACGCGTATCCGGCGGAGATAGAGCAACTGCTCGGCGTACACCCGGATGTGGCCGACGTGGCCGTGATCGGCGTACCGGACCCCCGCCTCGGCGAGGTCGCCAAGGCGTTCGTGGTGCGCGGGCCGGGCTCGACACTGACATCGGACGACCTGATCGCCTGGTCCCGCCGTGAGATGGCGAACTACAAGGTGCCGAGGTCGGTGGAGTTCGTGGGGGAACTGCCCCGGAATGCAAGCGGGAAGGTGGTGAAGGGGGTTTTGCGGGGGAGGGGGTGAGGCGTGGGGGATGGAGGGAGCCCGGACCCCTGCCCCCAGACTCGGCCCCCGGACACACGTCGGCCGCGACGGCTCCCCCTCGGTGCCGTCGCGGCCGGTTCCCCCGTCGGTCTTCGGGTCAGGTGCGGTCGGACGTGATGTGGGTGTTGTCCGGGGTGACCGTGCCGTCGGCGGCCGCTGCCGGGGCGTCGGTGATGTGGGTGTTGAGCGGCGTGACGCCGGAGTCGGCCTTGGCGTCGGTGATGTGGGTGTTGAGCGGCGTGACCTCGGTGCCGGCCTCGGCGTCGGTGATGTGCGTGTTGTCCGGCTTGACGACCGGCTGGTCCTTGGTGATGTCGCTCATCAGGTGCTCCCCTTGGAGATTGCGTTGCAGCTGTGGTGGGCCCATCCGGACACTCCCCCGAGTGCGGGCCCGGATGGGCCACTTGAGCCGCCCACTCTAGATCGCGAGTGCTGCGGCCTCACCGGCTGGTCCGTCTGCCCCCCGACACGACGGCCCGGTATCCATGAGCGTGCCGCAGGGCGATAAACGATCGATGAACGGGTCGATGAACGGGACGACGGATGGGTCCATGAAGGTCTGTGAACGTCGGGACGGCGGCCCGCTCAGGCCGCCGCGGCCGGTGCCAGGAGTGTCTGGACCTCGGCGGCCTCCGGGGAGTTCAGCCGCTCATAGATCACCAGTGCCTCGCGCCAGCAGACCTGTGCTCTGCCGGTCTGGCCGATCCCGTTCAGCGCCTTGCCCAGTACGGTCAGCACGTTGCCCCGGCGCCACTCGCCGCCGATCTCCCTGAGAGGTGTCAGGGCCATCTCGGCGTTGGCGGCGGCCTGGGCCGGGCGCTGGGCGAGCAGGTCCACCTCGGCGAGACGGAAGAGGGTCATCCCTTCCCACAGGCGCTGCCGGCTGGCGCGGAACACGTGCAGGGCCTGGCCCAGATGAGCCCCGGCATCGGCCAGCCGTCCGCTCTTGCCGAGGGCGAGTCCGAGCGCGTAATGGCCGTTGGCCGCCTTCAGGGAGTGTCCCAGCTCCTCGTACATCTCGGTGCCCTGACGTGCGAGATGCACCGCGCTGTCGGCCCGGTCCGTCTGCAGATGCAGACGCGACAGGTTGCACAGCGCCGCTGCCGCGCCGGAGAGATCGCCGCAGGCGCGGAAGTCCGCGATGGCACGCTCCAGGAATTCCTCGCCCTCGGCGTAGCGGCTCTGGTAATACGCGAAGACTCCGAGGATGTTCGCGGCCCAGCAGCAGGGGAGGGGATCGCGGGCGGCCTCGGACAGGGCAAGGGCCTGTCGTGCTTCCTCGTATGCCTGGGCGAACTGGCCTGACCAGTGCCGCGCGTTGGCCAGTACCAGGATGGCCCGGCCCTCGGCCCGGGTGTCGGACGCGGCGTGCGAGGCGTCGCGCAGGGCTGTGCCGGCCGCCTCGTACTCTCTGAAGTTCGCTCCTGACTCCGCGAGGTCGACCGCCGCCCACAGCAGGTCGACGGCTCGGCGCAGTGTCGCGCCACGCGATGACTGCCGTACGCAGGCCAGCAGCGGTACGGCCTCGGAGTAGAGCCAGTCCCGGGCGGCGCGGCGGTCGGCGAAGACCAGCCCGGGGACAGCGGTCTTCTCCAGGTGATCCACCAGCCGGTCCCCGGGCCGCTCGATCGCGTACACCTGGGCCGCCGTGGCCAGATAGAAGTCCAGCAGCCGCGACAGCGCGGCCTCCCGCTCGCTCGGCGGTTGTTCGTCCCGTTCCGCGCACGCGCGTGCGTAGAGGCGGACCAGGTCGTGGAAGCGGTAGCGGCCGGGTGCCGCGGACTCCAGCAACGACGTGTCCACCAGGGACTCCAGGAGGTCCTCCGTGTCCTCCAGGGGGAGGTCCAGGACCGCCGCCGCGGCCGCCAGGGAGATGTCCGGGCCGTCGGCCAGGCCCAGCAGACGGAACGCCCTGGCCTGTGCCGGCTCCAGCTGGCCGTAGCCCAGCTCGAAGGTCGCCTTCACAGCCAGGTCCCCGGCCTGCAGCTCGTCGAGCCGACGGCGCTCGTCCGCCAGCTTCGCCGCCAGGACCGAGACCGTCCAGGTGCGGCGGGCGGCGAGGCGGGAGGCCGCGATGCGGATCGCCAGCGGCAGGAAGCCGCAGGCCGCGACCACGTCCAGGGCCGACTCGCGTTCCGACGCCACTCGCTCCGCGCCCACTATCCTCGTGAAGAGAGCCAGGGCCTCCTCCGGGGACATCACGTCCAGGTCGACCAGGTGCGCGCCGGCCAGGTCGACCATGCGGACGCGGGAGGTCACGAGGGCCGCGCAGCCTCCGGTGCCGGGCAGCAGCGGGCGTATCTGGGCCGCGTCCTTCGCGTTGTCCAGCAGGAGCAGGACCCGGCGGCCGTCCAGGACGGAGCGGTAGAGGGCCGCCCGTTCGTCCAGGGAGTCGGGGATCGCGGAGTCCGCCGTGCCCAGCGCCCGCAGGAAGGAACCCAGTACCGTCTCCGGCTCCGCCGGGCGGGGGCCCGCTCCCTGGAGGTCGACGTACAGCTGGCCGTCCGGGAAGGCACCGCGCGCCCGGTGGGCCACATGCACCGCCAGGGTCGTCTTGCCCACGCCGCCGATGCCGGCCAGGGCCGAGACGGCCATGACCCGGCCCGCCGCCTCCGACGCCGACGCCAGTACCTCGCTCAGCTCTTCCACGAAGGCCGAGCGGCCCGTGAAGTCCGGGACCGACGCCGGGAGCTGGGCCGGGCGGACAGCCACCACGGGAGACTCCGTCGCCGGAGACGACGGTTCCGCCAGTGCCGGGTCCGCCTGGAGGATGCGCCGCTGCAGCTCGCGCAGGCCGGGGCGGGGGTCCACGCCCAGTTCCTCGGCCAGCAGGCGTCGGGTGTCGGCGTAGACGGCGAGGGCCTCCGCCTGGCGGCCGCTGCGGTACAGCGCCAGCATCAGCAGCTCGCGCAGGCGTTCACGCAGGGGGTGTGCCGCCGTCAGGGCCGTCAGTTCGGAGACCGACTCCGCGTGGCAGCCCTGCTCCAGGTCCATGTCCAGGCGGGACTCCAGCAGGCCGAGGCGCCATTCCTCCAGGCGGACCCGCTGGGTCTCGGCGTACGGGCCGGGGACTCCGGCCAGCGCCTCGCCCTCCCACAGGGTCAGGGCCTGGTTCAGCAGCGTGCGGGCCCGGCACAGGTCGCCGGCGGCCCGTGCCTTCTCCGCCTGTGCCGCGAGGTCCTGGGCGGCGGCCAGGTCCAGGGCGCCCTCGCGCAGGCCCCGGATCGCATAGCCGCCGGACTCGCTGACCAGGACGCCGGCGTCCAGGATCTTGCGGAGGCGGGAGGCGTAGGTGCGCACCGCCGCCAGCGCCTGCGACGGGGGCTCGGCGCCCCACAGGGCGTCGATCAGCTCCGCCGCCGTCGCCGTACGGCCCGCGCGCAGCAGCAGGGCGGCCAGGAGGGCGCGCTGCTGGGGGGAGCCCGTGCTGAGCTGCACCTCGCCGCGCCAGGCCCGCACCGGACCGAGCACGCCGAACCGCAGCGCCTCCGGTTCCGTGACGGTCACGGAACCGGGACGCCGCTGCTCAGGCACTCGCGGCCCACCGTCCATGCGTTCGTCCCCCTCGCCTCAACGAACAACCCCGTCAGTTTGCCTTGTTCCGGCCGGTTCCGTCAGCCGTGGGAGACGCCGATCACAGGGAGGCGCATTTCAGTACACAAAGCCCTCACACCTCGATCCGCAAATCCCTCACACCTCTTCGCATGCGGTCGTCCGATACGCAGTAGCTGACGGACCGTCAGATCGGCGCTACCGTGAGGGCCATGGAGACCACACAGTTCCCGCTGATCATCTCCGTCGACGACCACACCGTGGAGCCCGCCACCGTCTGGCGGGACCGGCTGCCGAGGAAGTACCTGGACGTCGGGCCCCGGATCGTGCGCGCCCCCGTCAAGGAGATGACCTTCCTGGGCGGGCGTTTCCGGCCCGTCATGGGCGAACCCGGCAGCACCGACGGCCCCGTCGGCGACTGGTGGGTCTACGGAGACCTCCGGCGCCCCCTCACCCGGCTCGACACCGCCGTCGGGTACGCCCGGGACGAGGTCAAGCTCGAGGTCATCACGTACGAGCAGATGCGCCCCGGGTCGTACGACGTGTCCGCCCGGCTCGCCGACATGGACGTCAACCACGTCCAGTCCGCTGTCTGCTTCCCCACCTTCCCCCGGTTCTGCGGCCAGACCTTCGCCGAGGCCGCCGACAAGGAACTCGCTCTGCTGTGCGTGCGCGCCTACAACGACTGGATGGTGGAGGAGTGGTGCGGGCCCAAGGCGCGGGGCCGGCTGATACCGCTCCCGCTCATACCCCTGTGGGACGCCGAACTGGCCGCCGCGGAGGTACGGCGCAACGCCGCGCGGGGCGCGCGGGCCGTCGCCTTCTCCGAGATACCCCCGCACCTCGGCCTGCCGTCCGTCCACGGTGACGAGTGGGACCCGTTCCTCGCGGCCTGCGACGAGACCGGCACGGTCGTCGCCATGCACATCGGCTCCAGCAGCAGAATGCCGTCCACCTCCGCCGATGCCCCGCCCGCCGTCGGCTCCACCATCACCTTCGCCAACTGCTGCTTCTCGATGGTCGACTGGCTGATGAGCGGCAAGTTCGAGCGTTTCCCGAACCTCAAGGTCATGTACGCGGAGGGCCAGATCGGCTGGATCCCGTACATCCTGGAGCGCGCCGACGTCGTCTGGGAGGAGAACCGGGGCTGGGGCGGGGTCGCGGACAAGGTCACCCGGCCGCCGTCCGAGCTGTTCGCCGAGCACGTCTACGGCTGCTTCTTCGACGACGCCTTCGGCCTCAGGAGCCTCGACTCCATCGGTGTCGGCAACGTCCTGTACGAGACGGACTACCCGCACTCCGACTCCACCTGGCCGAAGTCCCGTGAGGTCGGCGAGCGGCAGATGGGGCATCTGCCGGCGGACGTGGTCGAGCGGATCGTCCGCGGCAACGCCATCGAGCTGCTGGGGCTGACCAAGGACGGCCTGTGGAGGGGGGCGGAGTGAGCCTCGCGTACGGCATCCAGCTGCCCGTCCAGGCGCAGAGTGCCCTGTTCGCGGAAGGCTGGGAGGCGGGCGCCGGGCCGGCGGACCTGGTGGCGCTCGCGCGGGCCGTGGACGGCGCCGGGTTCGACTACCTCGCCGCATGCGACCACGTGGCGATCCCGCGGCGGCTCGCGCCGGCGATGAGCACGGTCTGGTACGACCCGGTCGCCACCCTCGCCCACCTCGCCGCCGTCACCGAGCGCGTCCGCCTGCTCAGCCATGTGGCCGTCGTGGGGCTGCGGCATCCGCTGCTCACCGCCAAGCAGTACGCCACCGTCGACCACCTCTCCGGCGGCCGGCTGATCCTCGGGGTCGGGGCCGGGCACGTACGGGAGGAGTTCGAGGTGCTCGGGGCCGACTTCGAGCGGCGGGGAGCGGTGCTGGACGAGACGATCGACGCGCTCCGGGCCGCCCTCGGATCCGAGGAGTTCCCCGAACACCGCGGCAAGTTCTACGACTTCGGCGGGCTGGGCCAGCGGCCGCGGCCCGCGCAGCCGGAGGTCCCGCTGTGGGTCGGCGGCTCCTCGCCCGCCGCCGTACGCCGGGCCGCGCTGAAGGGCGACGGCTGGCTGCCCCAGGGGGATCCGCGGGAGCGGCTGCCCGCACAGATCGCCCGGCTGCGGCGGCTGCGGGAAGAGGCCGGCGCCGAGGGGCCGTTCACGGTCGGCGCGATCGCCGAGCCGCTGTACGTCGGACGGGCCGGCTGGGAGGTCGGGCGGCGGACCCTCACCGGGGCACCGGAGGAGATCGCCGAGTCGCTGCGGGCCTACCGGGCGATGGGCGTGGACCAGATCCAGGTGCGGTTCCGCAGCCGGAGCCGGGCCGAACTCATCGAGCAGATCGGACTGTTCGGGGCTCAGGTCGCACCCCGGCTGGACTGAGGAGGACAGGACTCCATGGGCAAGCTGGAAGGGCGGGTCGTCATCATCACCGGGGCGGCCCGCGGGCAGGGCGAGCAGGAGGCACGGCTCTTCCGGGCGGAGGGCGCCCGGGTGATCGTCGCCGATGTGCTGGACGACCAGGGGGAGACCCTGGCCAAGGAGATAGGCGCGCTGTACGTCCATCTCGACGTCGGCACCGAGGACGGCTGGCGGGAGGCGGTGGCGGCCGCCAAGGCGGCGTACGGGCATCTCGACGGGCTCGTCAACAACGCGGGGATCCTGCGCTTCAACGCCCTCGTGGACACGCCGCTCGACGAGTTCATGCAGGTCGTGCAGGTCAACCAGGTCGGCTGCTTCCTGGGCATGAAGACGGTGGCGCCGGAGCTGGCCGACGGGGGCACGATCGTGAACACCGCCTCCTACACGGCGATGACCGGCATGGCGGCGGTGGGCACGTACGCCGCGACCAAGCACGCCGTGCTGGGGCTGACCCGGGTGGCCGCGCTGGAGCTGGCGGGCCGTGGCATCCGGGTCAACGCGATCTGTCCGGGCGCCATCGACACCGCGATGTCCAACCCGGCGCGCCTCGACCCGGACGCCGACCCGGAGGAGATGAGCCGGGCCCTGGAGGAGCTGTACCGGGGGCTCGTACCGCTCGGGCGGGTGGGGCAGCCGGAGGAGGTGGCGCGCCTCGCCCTCTTCCTCACCTCGCAGGACTCGTCGTACATCACCGGGCAGCCGTTCGTGATCGACGGCGGGTGGCTGGCGGGGGTCAGCATAATCTGACAGGCCGTCAGCTATTGACGAATCTGACGCTACGTCAGAAAGTTCGTAGCACTCGTTCGTAGCACTCGCAGGAAACACCTGGACCGGGAGGGTGAGCCGCCTTGGAATTCGGGCTCTTTGTACAGGGATACGTGGGCAAGCGCGCCGAGACCGACCCGCTCGCCGAGCACAAGGCGCTGATGGAGGAGACCGAGTACGTCATCCAGGCGGACAAGTCCGGCTTCAAGTACGCGTGGGCCTCCGAGCACCACTTCCTGGAGGAGTACTCGCACCTGTCGGCCAACGATGTGTTTCTGGGGTATCTGGCGCACGCGACCGAGCGCATCCACCTGGGCTCCGGGATCTTCAACCCGCTCGCCCAGGTCAACCACCCCGTGAAGGTCGCCGAGAAGGTCGCCATGCTGGACCACCTCAGCGAGGGCCGCTTCGAGTTCGGCAGCGGGCGGGGCGCCGGGTCGCACGAGATCCTCGGGTTCATACCGGGTGTGACCGATATGAACTACACCAAGGAGATCTGGGAGGAGACCATCGCCGAGTTCCCGAAGATGTGGCTCCAGGACGAGTACGCGGGCTTCCAGGGCAAGCACTGGCAGCTGCCGCCGCGCAAGGTCCTGCCGAAGCCGTACGGGAAGTCGCATCCGGCGATGTGGTACGCGGCCGGGTCGCCCCCGTCGTACGCCATGGCCGCGAAGAAGGGGCTCGGCGTGCTCGGCTTCAGCATCCAGAAGGTCTCCGACATGGAGTGGGTGCTGGAGCAGTACAAGACGGCGGTCGTGAACGCGGAGCCCGTCGGGGATTTCGTGAACGACAACGTGATGGTGACGACCACGGCGATCTGTGCGCCCACCCATGCCGAGGCGATCGACACCGCCGTGCACGGGGGGCTGCACTATCTGCCCTCGCTGGTGTTCCGGTACCACGACACGTTTCCCCGGCCGGAGGGCTTCCCGGTGTGGCCGGAGACCCTGCCCGAGTACACGCCGGAGTTCGTGGAGCTGCTCATCGAGGAGGAGCTGCTGATCTGCGGGGATCCGGACGAGGTGCTGCGGCAGTGCAAGCGGTGGGAGCAGGCCGGGGCGGATCAGCTGAGCTTCGGGTTGCCGGTGGGGGTGCCGAAGGCGGAGACATTGCGGACGATTCAGCTCATCGGGGAGCACGTCATTCCGAAGATCGATACGGATCCCGTTCACCGGACGTCCCGGTTCCGTCAGGCTGTCTGAGGAGGTTCCAGGCATGTTGGATCACCTCATCAAGGGCGTCACCGTCGTTGACGGGACCGGGGCGCCCGCCTACATCGCCGATGTCGGTATACGCAACGGGCGGATTGCCGTCATCGGCACCGTCACCGAAGACGCCCATACGACCGAGGACGCCGCCGGCCTCGTCCTCGCCCCCGGCTTCGTCGACCCCCACACCCACTACGACGCCCAGCTCTTCTGGGATCCGTATGCCACGCCCTCCCTCAATCACGGGGTGACGACGGTCGCCGGCGGGAACTGTGGGTTCACGCTCGCGCCTCTCAATCCCGCCCGCCCCGACGACGCCGACTACACCCGGCGGATGATGTCCAAGGTGGAGGGGATGTCCCTGGTGGCGCTGGAGGAGGGGGCGCCCTGGAGCTGGAACTCCTTCGGGGATTATCTGGACGCCCTTGACGGGCGCATCGCCGTCAACGCGGGCTTCATGGTGGGCCACTGTGCGCTGCGCCGGTATGTGATGGGGCCCGACGCCATCGGCGGGCAGCCCAGTGCGGAGCAACTGACCGAGATCGTAAGGCTGTTGCACGAGGCGATGGATGCCGGGGCGTGGGGGCTGTCCACCACGCAGTCCCGTACGCACTCCGACGGGGACGGGCAGCCGGTCGCCTCCCGGCACGCGCTCCCCGCCGAACTGCTCGCCCTGTCCAGGGCGGTCGGGGAGCACGAGGGGACACAGATCGAGGCGATCGTCTCCGGGTGTCTGGACCAGTTCGGCGACGACGAGATCGATCTGCTGGTGGAGATGAGCGCGGTGGCCGGACGGCCGCTGAACTGGAACGTGCTCACCGTCGACGCGGCCGTTCCGGAGCGGGTGCCCCGGCAGCTGAGCGCGAGCGAGCGCGCCCGCAAGGCCGGCGGGCGGATCGTGGCGCTCACCATGCCGATCCTCACCCCGATGAACATGTCCCTGGGGACCTTCTGCGCCCTCAACCTCATTCCGGGCTGGGGGCCGATCCTCGGGCTGCCCGTGCCGGAGCGGATCGCCAGGCTCCGGGACCCGGCCGTCCGGGCGGAGATGCTGAGGCGGGCCCAGTCGAAGGAGGCCGGCGTCTTCCGGCGGCTCGCGAACTTCGGGCGGTATGTCATCGGGGACACCTACAGCGAGGCCAACCGGGGCCTGACCGGCCGGGTGGTGCGGGACATCGCCGAGGAGCGGGGGCTTGACCCCTTCGCCTGCCTGGTGGAGATCTGCGCGGCCGACGAGCTGCGTACGGTGCTGTGGCCGATGCCGAGCGACAACGACCCGGCGTCCTGGGCGCTGCGCGCCGAGACCTGGCAGCACGAGGACGTGCTGCTGGGCGGGTCCGACGCCGGGGCGCATCTGGACCGGATGTGCGGGGCGCCGTACACGACACGGTTCCTCGGTGACTGTCTGCGCGGCCGGAAGCTGCTCGGTCTGGAGCGGGCGGTGAAGATGCTGACCGACGATCCGGCCCAGCTCTTCGGGCTGCGGGAGCGCGGGCAGGTGCGGGAGGGGTGGCATGCGGACCTCGTCCTGTTCGACCCGGAGCGGATCGACGCCGGGCAGGCCCGGCTGGTGCACGACCTGCCGGGTGACAGTCCGCGCCTGGACTCCGAGGCGATCGGGGTGCGCGCGGTGTGGGTCAACGGGGTCGAGGCGATCCGGGACGACGTGGTGACCGGGGCCGTACCGGGCAAGGTGCTGCGCTCGGGGGCCGACACCCGCACGGTGAGCACGCGGTGAGCGAGGGGCAGCGGCTGTTCGTCGGCGGCGCGTGGGTGGAACCGGACGGCGGGCACTACCCGGTGACCGACCCGGCCACCGAGGAGACCGTGGGCTGGGCGCCGGAGGCGTCGCCGGCGCAGGTGCGGGCGGCCTGCGCGGCGGCCCGGGAGGCGTTCACGGCGTGGTCGCGGACCCGGCCCCAGGAGCGGGCGGCGGTGCTGGGCCGGGCGGCGGAGATCATCCGGGCGCGGATGGAGCCGTACGCCGAGCTGGCCCGCGCGGAGACCGGCGCGACCACCGGGACCGCCCGCGCGATGCAGGTCGGAGTGGCCGCCGCCCGGTTCCGCCGGTACGCGAGCGTGGAGCCCGCCGAGTGGGCCGTCGCCCCGCAGATCAACGAGGCCGGGCCGATGGGCAAGGCCGGGGTGATGGGCGCCTTGGCGATACGGCAGCCCGTCGGCGTCGTCACCTGCGTCACCTCCTACAACAACCCCTGGGCCAACCCGGCCGGCAAGGTCGCCCCGGCGCTGGCCATGGGCAACACGGTGGTCGTGAAGCCGGCCCCGCAGGACCCCCTCTGCGTCTACCGGATGGCGGAGGCGCTGGAGGCGGCCGGCGCGCCGCCGGGCGTGGTGAACGTCGTCTCCGGGCGGGATGTGGCCGTGGGCGAGGCGGCGGTGGCGTCCGACGACGTCGACATGGTCAGCTTCACCGGCTCCACGGCCGTCGGCCGGCGGATCGCCGAGGTGTGCGGGCGGGACATGAAACGCCAGCTGATGGAGCTGGGCGGCAAAGGCGCGGCGCTCGTCTTCGACGACGCCGACCTCGCCTCGGCCGTCGCCGGCATCGGCACCACCTTCTCCTTCTACAGCGGGCAGATCTGCACCGCACCGACGCGGGTGCTGGCCCAGCGGGGCGTGTACGACCGTCTGGTCGGGCAACTTGCCGTATATGCGGATCGGTTGAAGGTCGGGGACCCACGGGAGCCGGACACCGTCGTCGGCCCGCTGATCTCGGCGGAGCACCGGGCGCGGGTCGAGTCGTACGTGGAACTGGGCCGCAAAGAGGGAGCGTCGGTGGTCGCGGGCGGCGAACGCCCCCCGATGGAGACGGGTTTCTACGCATCGCCCACCCTGCTGGCCGACTGCACCAACGACATGCGGGTGGCCCGGGAGGAGATCTTCGGGCCGGTGGTCGTGGTGGTTCCCTTCGACGGCGAGGAGGAGGCCGTGGCCCTCGCGAACGACTCCGACTACGGCCTCATCGACTACGTGTGGTCCGGCGACGTGGCCAGAGCCTTCCGGGTGGCCCGGCGGCTGCGGGCCGGTGGGGTCGGCATCAACACGGTGGGCCGGAACATGGAAGCGCCGTTCGGGGGATTCAAGAAGAGCGGTGTGGGCCGTGACGTGGGCTCCTATGCCCTGCACGCCTACAGCGAGGTGCAGGCCGTCGTGTGGCCGGGCTGAGTTCTGGCACCGTGGGCTCCATGGAGCAGACGGTGAAGGTCGAGGGCGGCGAGGTCTGGGCGGACGACTCGGGAGGTGAGGGGCTCCCCCTGGTGCTGCTGCACCCGGGGATCGCGGACTCGCGGGTGTGGGAGCCGGTGCTGCCCGGGCTGACCACGCGGTACCGGGTGATCCGGTACGACGCCCGGGGCTTCGGCAAGTCGCCGGCGCCGACAGGGCCGTACACGCAGACCGGGGACCTGCGGCGGGTCCTGGACCACTTCGGGCTGGACCGCGCGGTCCTGGTCGGCAGCAGCATGGGCGGCAAGTCCGTGATCGACTTCGCGCTGAGTGACCCGGAACGGGTGGCCGCCCTGGGGCTGCTGGTGCCGGGCGTCACCGGTTACCCGAAGCTGGAGTCCCCGGACCTGAGCGCGGAGATCGCCCGGTTGGCACAGGCGGGAGACATGGACGGCCTGCTCGCCCTGTCCCTGCGCACCTTCGCGGCGGCGGGCAGCGCGCCGGACGCCCGGGCCGCCGAACTGGTCCGGGACTCGTTCCGGGGCTGGTTCTCCACCTATGGCCACGAGCAGGCGGAGCAACCAGCCTTCGATCGGCTGTCCGAACTTCGCATGCCCTGCGTGCTGTTGCTGGGCGAGCAGGACACACCCCGGCTGGTCGCCTGCAACGAGGCGATGGCCGCCCGCATCCCCGGCTGCCGGCTCGTCCGCGTCCCGGAGAGCGACCACCTACCCACGCTGCGGGCTCCGGGGACGGTGGTGCGCGTGATCAACGGCCTGTTCGAGCGGGTCGGGTGAGTCGTCAATCCTCCAGGTCCACCCGGATCGTCAGCAGGTCCGTGCCGAAGGCGCGTACCGCCGTGCTGTTGAAGCGGGGCAGGGAGCGCAGGCGGGTGATCGGGTCGTCGTCGGGGAGGAGGTGGGCGGTGCCGTGGTGCCAGCGGCCGGCGATACGGACGCGGACCCTCGGGTCGGCCTGGATGTTGCGCACGTACTGCGACTTGTAGCCGAACTCCGAGACCAGCCAGAAGGATTCACCGGCTCTGCGCCCGCCGACCGGCGTCTGCCGGGGCAGTCCGGAGCTGCGGCCGGTGGTCTCCAGGAGGGTCTGGAAGGGCAGGCGCCGGTTGAGCGGGTTGGCGACGTGCCGCTGGAAGCGGGTGACGATGCGGTGCTTGAGCTCTGACATGTCTTGCTCTCCTTACCGGTGGCACTGGTCCCGCCGCCCCGCACGCTACCGCCCCGCTCAGGCATGCCCCAGGAAGATCGGATTCGTGAACGCCGCCAGCGCCCCCGGTACCGGTCCCGCCGCCGTCTCGTGCCGTACCTCCGCGCGTACGTATGCCGCGTAGGCGGGCGTCGTACGCCACTCGACCGTGCCCGTGCCCGACACCGGCAGTGGATCGCTGGTGAACAGCACGCCCTGGTCGGTGACGAACCGCACCGAGCAGCGCGGGGCGCCCGAGACCTCCAGCCGTACGGCCACCGGTGTGCCGGCGGCCAGCTCCAGCCGCTCCCCGATGCCCGCCTGCTGCCCGCGCCCGCCCGTCACGGTGAAGCCGAGGACGACGTTCTTCGACTCGGCCACGTACGAGCGTCCCGCGCGGATGCCCTCCTGGATCGCCTCCCGGGTCAGGTCGTCGGCGAGGACGACCGTCTGGGGGCTGCCGACCACGTCCGGGTCGCGGTGGGCGTCGCTGTTGCCCATCGCCGGGAGCCAGGCCCGCCCCTGCCGTACGGAGGCGACCAGCTGGTTGTCCCAGTCGGCCAGCGTCACCTCGTCGTCCGGCGTGTACGGGCCGTTCCACACCTCCACGGCGTCCGCCTCGCCGAAGCCGAACTTCCAGCCGCAGCCGACGCAGGTGGCGTGCGGGTGGGCGGGGACGACCAGGCCGCCCGCGCCGCGGATCTCCCGCGCGAAGCGGGCCCAGCGGTTGTCCCGGGCGCGGTAGCGCCAGTCCACGAAGGTGCCGGGCTCGGTGCCGAGCGCGACCACATGGCCGTTGCGGGTGGTGATCTCCTCGCCGAGCATGATCAGCAGGTCGTCGCCCGCCTGGTCCGCCCAGTGGGGGTGGGCGGAGTGGGTGTTGTGGTCCGAGGAGTTGATGAAGTCCAGGCCCGCCGCCCGCGCCAGGGCCGCGATCTCGGCCGGGGTGCGGCGGCCGTCGGAGTACCAGGAGTGCAGATGGCAGTCGCCCCGGTACCAGTCCCGGCCCCGGCCCTTCGCCCGGGAGGGCGGATACACCGGCTGCGGGGTCTCGCCCCCCGCGCCATAGGTCAGCGTGATCGTCAGCGCGTACGTCAGACCCTGCGGCGCCACCGTGTAGGGGCCCAGCGCCACGTACCAGGTGCCCTCCCGCACCGGGCCGGGGATGTAGCCAGGCGTCGCGTCGTCGGCGCGGACGAAGAACTCCGTGCGGGCGCCGCCCGACCAGCCACGGAAGCCCCGGCCGCCCAGCTCGGTGCCGTGCTGGTCGAACAGGCCGATGTCGAGGGCGTTGCCCATGGTGCCGGCCGGGACCGCGGGCTTGTCGTAGGTGTAGGAGACCTTGATCTCCTGGACACCGGCGGGGACTTCGACCGGTACGTACACGAAGTCGGGGGAGCCGGGCGGCAGGGTGCCGTTCACCGTCCGGGTCTCCTGATGCAGGCCGTCCGCCGCTGCGAAGCTCACGCTTCCCAACGTAAGGGCAGCGGCGGCGCCCGTCACGAACAGCGCGCGTCTGCCGATTCCCTGGGCCTGACCGTGCGTGTCGTCACACATGGTGGTGATTCTCCCGTCTCGATGTGAACTCCCATGAAAGTCAACGGGATTGGGAAGCGGGAGTTGGTAAACGGCCGCATGTCATGCGCGCGACGCCACTGTCGGGAGAGCCGGCTGATGCCGACCAGTCGGTATGGACAGCGGGGTTCCGGCCCGGTACAGATGGGACATGCGTATCGCCGTCACCATCTTCCTCACCGACGAGACCATCGCGCCGGTCCGGCTCGCCCGCGAACTGGAGCAGCGCGGCTACGCCGGCCTCTACCTGCCCGAACACACCCACATCCCCGTCGAGCGGACCACCCCGTACCCGGCCGGCGGTGAGCTGCCGCGCGAGTACGGCCGCACCCTCGACCCGTTCGTCGCCCTGGGCCAGGCCGTGGCCGTCACCGAGCGGCTCGGCCTCGGCACCGGCATCACGCTGGTGGCCCAGCACGACCCCATCGCCCTCGCCAAGCAGATCGCCACCCTGGACCATCTGTCCGGCGGCCGCTTCACGCTCGGCCTCGGCTACGGCTGGAACGTGGAGGAGGCCGCCGACCACGGCGTCACCTGGCGCACCCGCCGGGAACTGGTCCGGGACCGGGTGCGGCTGATGCAGGCCCTGTGGTCCGGGGAACCGACGCCCTACGACGGTGAGTTCGGCGGGGTCCGGGCCAGCGACGCGTACCCCAAGCCGGCGCAGAAGCCGCGCGGCCCGGTCACCGGTCCGCGCACGCTGGTCGGCGGAGCGGCCGGGCCGAAGCTGTTCGCGCACATCGCCGAGTACGCCGACGGCTGGCTGCCCATCGGCGGCCGCGGCCTCACCGAGTCCCTGCCGGTACTGCGCTCGGCCTGGACGGCCGCGGGCCGCGACCCGTCCGCCCTCCAGATCGTCCCGTACGCGGTCCTGCCGGCCCCGGGCAAACTCGCGCACTACGCCGAGCTGGGCATCGAGGAGGTGGTGCTGCAACTGCCGCCGGCGGGGGAAGCCGAGGTGCTGCGGGTGCTGGACGAATACGCGAGCTTCCTGTAGGCCTGATGGAGCCGTAGGCCCTGATCACGCCGAACGTATGGTTGAGGGATGACGACTTCCGCGACCTCCGGAACCGGCCCGACCGAGAACTCCATGCGTCGCGCCCTCAAACGTGCCCGGGACGGCGTCGCCCTCGACGTCGCCGAGGCGGCGGTGCTGCTCCAGGCTCGCGGCGAGGCCCTGGCCGACCTCGCCGCGTCCGCCGCCCGGGTGCGCGACGCGGGCCTCGAACAGGCGGGCCGGCCCGGTGTCATCACGTACTCGAAGAGCGTCTTCATCCCCCTCACCCGGCTGTGCCGGGACAAGTGCCACTACTGCACCTTCGTCACCGTCCCCGGCAAGCTGCGCCGGGCCGGGCACGGGATGTTCATGTCCCCGGACGAGGTGCTGGACATCGCCCGCAAGGGCGCCGCCCTCGGCTGCAAGGAAGCCCTGATCACCCTCGGGGACAAGCCGGAGGACCGCTGGCCCGAGGCGCGCGAGTGGCTCGACGCGCACGGCTACGACGACACCATCGCCTATGTCCGCGCCGTCTCCATCCGCATCCTGGAGGAGACGGGCCTGCTGCCCCACCTCAACCCGGGCGTGATGACCTGGACGGACTTCCAGCGACTCAAGCCCGTGGCCCCGTCCATGGGCATGATGCTGGAGACCACGGCCACCCGCCTCTGGTCCGAACCCGGCGGCCCCCACTACGGCTCCCCGGACAAGGAACCGGCCGTACGCCTGCGGGTGCTGGAGGACGCCGGCCGCTCCTCGGTGCCCTTCACCTCCGGCCTCCTCATCGGCATCGGCGAGACCTACGAGGAGCGGGCCGAGTCGCTCTTCGCGCTCCGCAAGGTCTCCCGGGCGTACCACGGCATCCAGGAACTGATCATCCAGAACTTCCGCGCCAAGCCGGACACGGCGATGCGCGGCATGCCGGACGCCGAACTGGACGAGCTGGTCGCCACGGTGGCTGTGGCCCGGCACATCATGGGGCCGTCCGCCTGCCTCCAGGCCCCGCCGAACCTGGTCGACTCCGAGTACGAGCGGCTGATCGGCGCCGGTATCGACGACTGGGGCGGGGTGTCGCCCCTGACCATCGACCACGTCAATCCCGAACGCCCCTGGCCGCAGATCGAGGAACTCACCGAACGCTCCCGGGCGGCCGGCTTCGAACTGCGTGAACGCCTCTGCGTCTACCCGGAGTTCGTGCGCCGCGGCGAGCCCTGGCTGGACCCACGGCTGCGCCCGCACGTCGCCGCGCTCGCCGACCCGGAGACGGGGCTCGCGCGCGAGGACGCGGTGGTCGAAGGCCACCCGTGGCAGGAGCCGGAGGAGGCCTTCGTACCCACCGGCCGCACGGACCTGCACCGCACCATCGACACCGAGGGCCGTACGACCGACCGGCGTGACGACTTCGACGAGGTGTACGGCGACTGGGAGGCGCTGCGCGAGGCGGCCGCCCCCGGCATGGCCCCGGAGCGCATCGACACGGACGTCCGCCAGGCGCTGCGCACCGCCGCCGACGACCCGACGCGGCTGACCGACGCCGAGGCCCTCGCCCTGCTGCACGCGGACGGACCGGCGCTGGACGCGCTGTGCCGGGTGGCCGACGACGTACGCAAGTCGGCGGTGGGCGACGACGTCACCTACATCGTCACCCGCAACATCAACTTCACCAACGTCTGTTACACGGGCTGCCGCTTCTGCGCCTTCGCCCAGCGCAGAACCGACGCGGACGCGTACACCCTCTCCCTGGAGCAGGTCGCCGACCGCGCCCAGCAGGCCTGGGAGGTGGGCGCGGTCGAGGTGTGCATGCAGGGCGGCATCCACCCCGACCTGCCGGGGACGGCGTACTTCGACATCGCGAAGGCGGTGAAGGACCGGGTCCCGGGCATGCATGTGCACGCCTTCTCGCCGATGGAGGTCGTCAACGGCGCGACCAGGACGGGGATGCCGATCCGCGAGTGGCTGTCCGCCGCCAAGGAGGCCGGCCTGGACTCCATCCCGGGGACGGCGGCGGAGATCCTCGACGACGAGGTCCGCTGGGTGCTGACCAAGGGCAAGCTGCCGACGGCCACCTGGATCGAGGTGATCACGACGGCCCACGAGGTGGGCATCCGCTCGTCCTCGACGATGATGTACGGCCATGTCGACCAGCCCCGCCACTGGCTCGGCCATCTGCGCACGCTGGCCCGGATCCAGCGCGAGACGGGCGGCTTCACCGAGTTCGTGACGCTGCCGTTCATCCACACGAACGCGCCGGTCTATCTGGCGGGCATCTCCCGCCCGGGCCCGACGACACGGGACAACCGTGCGGTGACGGCCATGTCCCGTCTCCTCCTGCACCCCTGGATCCCCAATATCCAGACAAGCTGGGTCAAACTGGGTGCGGAAGGTGCGGCGGAGATGCTCCGTTCCGGTGCGAACGACCTGGGCGGGACGCTGATGGAGGAGACGATCTCCCGCATGGCGGGTTCCTCCTACGGCTCGTACAAGTCGATCCGCGACCTGGTGGCCGTGGCCGAGGCGGCCGGCCGTCCGGCGAAGCCGCGCACCACGCTCTACGGCGAGGTCTCCGCCGAGCGGCAGCGGGCGGCCGGGGCCTCCGACGGGCACCTGCCGGAATTGTTGCCGGTCCTCGACTGAGTACGATGATCCGACCCCGGACCGAGAAGGGGCCCCAGAGCGCCCCCTAGCGGAGGAGATGCGTACCCGTGGCTGCCCGACTGCCCTCGTGGGCCTGGGTCACCGGTCTGACCGTGGGAGCGACCGCGGCCGTCGTCGCCCTCGCCGTCCAGGCGGACCACGGGCCGCATCCCACGGCCGCCGTGGCGAGCCCCAGCGCTTCGGCGTCCGCGGGCGCCCACGCGTCCACGCGCCCGAAGCCCCCGGCCCCGCCCGTGCTGCCGGCCGCGTCGGGCGTGGGCCGCCGGATCGTCTACTCGATCGGCGGGAAGCGGGTGTGGCTGGTCGACGCGACGGGCAAGGCGACGCGTACGTTCACGGTGTGGCCGGGCACGGTGAACCCGCAGCCCGGCCGGTACTCGATCATCAAGCGCATCCAGTCCCTCAAGGGCTCGGACGGCGTGGAGATCGAGCACGTCATGTACTTCACCGTCGCGTCCGGCGTGAACATAGCCTTCTCCAACGCACTGGACGGCTCCTCGCCGCCGCCGGCGGACGGCAAGAAGCTGGGCGGCATCCGTATGGACAAGGAGGACGGCGCCGCCCTGTGGTCCTTCGGTGATCAGGGCACCGGCGTGGCGGTCGTCAACTAGCGTCCTGCCGGACCTCTCCCCGGCGGGAGGGAAGCTGGTTGACGATCAGGGCGACCCCGCTGAGGGTGAAGATCCGGGTCGCCGCTTCCAGCCCGTTCCAGGTCTTGGACTGCCACATCGAGAACCACTCACCGCCGATCCCGATGAACCCGGCACCGAAGAGCAGCAACAGCATCAGCAGGCCGTAGGTGGAGATGCGGCGGGCGAGGTCGTCTTTGCGCCATGCCCACAGCCAGGTCCCCCAGATCAGCACGAGGGCGGACGCGGTTTCCCACACGATGATGAGGACATACGCGGTGTCCTGAAGACCGGTGCTGGAGACGGCCCGCCACATCAGGTCGTGGTCCTTGAACGTCGTGTCCATCGCCAGCACATGCCGTACGAACTGCTGGTTCGTCCCGAAGTCGGTGATGTTCCCGAAGGCGACGAGGGCGATGTAGAGGGCGAGTATGCCGGTGAGCACACCGGCGGCTGGCCTGAGGCCGGAGTGACGTGTGGGGGTGGTGGTCATGGCTGAATTCTCCCTCATCGCAAGCCAGGTCAGCGCGTGGCCATTGCGCCAGAATGAGAACGCGGGCTGCGGGAGGGGCGTACGGATGGCGCAGGCACGGCCGTCGATGCAGGAGCTGATCGGGCGGCGAAGGCGGTCTGGTTTCGTCGGCCGCAGCGATGAACGAGCTGCGTTCCGCGAAAACCTCGACCTCCCTCCTGAGGACGAACGCCACCGCTTCCTCTTCCACATCCACGGGAATGCGGGCGTCGGAAAGACCTTCCTGGTACGGGAGTTGGAGCAGATCGCGCGGGAGCGCGGGGCGCTGACGGTGTACGTGGACGAGGGCGTGGGGAGCGTGCCGGAGGCAATGGCGGTCGTCAGCCGCGAATGCGCCCGGCAGGGAACCGAGTTCAAGAAATTCGACCGCGCGCTGGCCTCGTACCGGGAGCGCCGCCACGAGGCCGAGGCGGTGGCCGCCGGGCTGGACTCGGCACAGGACGGTCCCTCGCCGGTGACGGCCACGGTGGCGAGGGCCGGACTGGCGGGCCTGGGACTGATACCCGGCGCGGGCCCGTTCGTGGGCGCGGTCGACGCGGCCCAACTCGCCCAGTACGCCGACCGATTGCGGCGCGGGCTCAGCGCGAGGTTCAGCAGCCAGGACGACGTACAGCTGGTGCTGTCGCCCGAGCGGGCACTGACGCCCAGGCTGCTGGACGAGCTGACGGACGTGGCGTCCGCCGTGCCGTGGATCATCCTGTTCTTCGACACGTACGAGCGGACCGGACCGTTCCTCGACGGCTGGCTGCACGGGATGATGACCACCGACGACTACGGCGCCCTGCCCGCCAACGTGGTCGTGGTCACGGCGGGCCAGCACCCTTTCGACAGAGCCCGCTGGGGCGGCTTCGCGGACTTCATGACGGAGATACCGCTCGGGCCGTTCACAGAAGCGGAGGCGCGGGGGCTGCTGACCGAACGGGGAGTGGTGGCCGAGCCGGTCGTGACGGAGGTCCTGCGGCTCACCGGGGGACTGCCGCTGCTGGTGTCGACACTGGCCGAGCAGCAACCCGCCGACCTGGAGGACATCGGCGACCCCAGCGCGACGGCGGTGGAGCGGTTCCTGAAGTGGGAGCAGGATCCGGTGCGCCGGGCGGTGGCACTCGCGTGTGCGCTGCCCCGGGGGCTGGACATGGACGTGTTCCGGGCGGCCGTGGACAGCCCGGACGAGGAAGCGGACAGCCTCTTCGCCTGGCTGCGGGGGCTGCCGTTCGTGGACGACCGAGGTGACCGGCTGCGCTACCACGACCTGGTGCGGGAGACGATGCTGCGGCTGCTGCGCCGAAGGTCTCCACAGGGGTGGAAGGAACGCCACGAGAGGCTCGCAACGGTCTACGGCCGCTGGTGCGAGGAGGCCGCCGACGGCATCCGCCCTGCCTACACGTGGGAGCACGAGCGATGGCGCGAGCTGCGGCTGGAGCAGGCGTATCACCTCGTGTGCGCCCGTCCGCGTACGGAGGTGGCTCAGACGTTGATGAGTGTTGTCGAGGCCTGTTGGTGGGACCAGGTGGACGGCCGCCGCTGGGCGCGCATGCTGGAGGAGGCGGGCACCGTGGCGGACGACGCGGATCTGCGGGACTGGGGCCGGCGGCTCCGGGACGCGCTCGCCGACGACCAGCACGGGGTGAGCCGGACCGTGGACCTGCTCCTGTCTCGCCCCGGGCTCGATGTCTCCGGGCGAGCGCTGGCCCACGGGTTGCGGGGAAGGCAGCTGAGGAGAGGCGGTGAGCACCGGCGGGCACTGGCCGAGTACGACAGGGCAGTCGCACTCAGCGAGCGCGCTTCCCTCCCCGAGATGCACCTGGCCTCACTGTATTTCGGTCGTGGCGTCACCTGCCAGATGCTGGATGACTTCCCGGCAGCGATGGCCGACCTGGACCGGGCGGATGCCCTGTGTCCCGACGACGCGGAGATCCTCTACGGGCGTGGGGAGACCCATCGGCTGGCCGGCCGGCTGGAGGAGGCCGTCACCGAGTTCGACCGCGCCCTTGCCGTGGACCCGGCCGACCCCGACTCGCTCTCGTCCAGAGCAGCTTGTCTGCATGCGCTTGGCCGCCTGGATGAGGCGCTCGCCGACTTCGACCGTGCGCTCGGTCTCGCGCAGGGGTTCCTGTGGGCACTGGTCCGCAGGGCACGGCTGCGTCGTGACCGTGGGGAGTGGGAGGAGGCGTTCGCGGATCTCGACAGGGCTGTAACCCTCGCGCCGGAGTCGGCCTGGGTGGCGTCCGAGCGAGGCGACGCCTACCGGCTGGCGGGCCGGTTCGAGGAGGCGGTCACTGAGCTGGGTCGCGCCCTCGAACTCAAACTGGACTACGCCTCGGCCCTGGCAGGCCGTGGTGTGGCCCTCCGTGAGCTGGGCCGGATCGAGGAGGCACTGGCCGACTTCGACCGCGCGGTCGAATTGATACCCGAGTACGCCTGGGCGCTGGGGCACCGCGCCATCTGCAAGCAACAACTCCAGGACAGTGAAGGCGAGTTGACCGACCTGCGCCGGGCCGTCGCGGCGGATCCGGATCTCGGCTGGATCCACACCGCGCTGGGCGATGCGCATTGGCGCGCCGACCAGTACCGGGAAGCACTGCCCTTTCTCCAGCGGGCACTGGAACTGGGTCCCGACGACGCCTGGGCCCTGGCCCTCCTCGGCGCCGCGTACCGCGGTCTGGGGAACTACCCGGAAGCCTTCCGGTGCCTGGACCGGGCGGTGGCCCTGGACTCCGGGTACGGCTGGGCGCTGAGCCAGCGCGCGATGGCCGCCATGGCGGTCGGCCGCACGGAGCGGGCCCTGGCCGACCTGGACCGGTGCATCGCCCTGGAGACGCGCGTGGACTGGGCCCGGGAGCAGGCCGTGGACCTGCTGATGCGGTGCGGTCGATGGCCGGAGGCCATGGAACGGCTGGCCGAGGCGGACCGCTTGGGGCTTCCCGAGGAAGCCCTGGAGGCGCAGCGCGCGGAAGCGTACCGGCACGCTCGCCAGTGGGCGGCGGCCAGACGGCAGGCCGAGCGGATACGAGTGCGGAGTCCGGCCGCGGGCATCTTCGAACTCGCCCTGACCGTCGGCGGATCCGATGGTGCCAGTGCGGCGCGGTCACTATGGCGGGAGGCCGAACGATGGCTGCAGTCGGTCGACCTGGAGGCTTCGGACCGCGCCCTCACCCGGTGCCTCGTGAGCTGTGCCCTGGGTGACTGGCGCATCGCCGACGCGACGCTCACCCACCTGCTGGCCGAGGAACAGGACTGGGACGACCTGGCGTTGCTTGCATCCGTACTCACCGAGCTGATGGCCGCCCCAGGAGCGGACCGAGCCCGCATGGCGCCCCGGCTGGCGGCGGTGGAGGCGGCCCGGGACGCCGTCCAGGCGCGCTATGCGGAGTGAGCGGCGAAGCCGACGAACTCTGCAACGTCACGTGGTACGGCTGAAACAGGCCGCAGCTTGCCGGGCTCACCGTCCTCCTGCAGGTGGTGGGCGTAGCTCGCCCGGGCGGAGCATCTGGCTTGCCGCCAGTTCGCGGTAGAGGGCACTGCCGGTGAGCAGCTCCTCGTGGCGCCCGACGGCCGCGGTGCGGCCGTCCTGCAGCACCACGATGTGGTCCGCGTGCTGCACGGTGGACAGACGATGGGCGATGACGAGCAGGGCGCACTCCTGGGCGACGTCCTTCATGACGGTGGTGAGCGCCGCCTCGTTGATCGCGTCGAGGTGCGAGGTGGGTTCGTCCAGCAGGAGCAGTGCGGGGCGGGCCAGCAACGCGCGGGCGAGGGCGACGCGTTGGCGTTCGCCGCCGGAGAGCGTGCTGCCGCGTTCGCCGATGACGGCGGCCAGGCCGCCGGGCAGCCGGTCGACGACCTCTTCCAGCCGGACCAGTTCGACGACGCGCCGGATCTCCGCTTCTGGGGCGTCGGGCACGGCGTAGGTGATGTTGTCGCGCAGGGTGCCGTGGACGACATGGGTGTTCTGATCGACGACGGCGATGCCCCGTCGGCATGCGTCACGGGTGAGTTCGGCCGCGGGCCGTCCGTCGAAGAGCACGGTGCCCGCGTCGGGCTCGTAGAACCTCGCGACCAGGGCGAACACGGTGCTCTTGCCGGCTCCGGACCGGCCCACCAGGGCCACGTGCCGGCGCTGCGGGACGGTGAACGAGACGCCGCGGAGGACCGGCCGCCGCGGGTCGTAGCCGAAGTGGACGTCGTGCAGGGCGAGGGCGGGCCGTTCGCGGGTGGCGGGCGGTCGCGGCGCGGGGGCGTGGTCCGCCGGGATCTGGGCTGTGGTGGGCTCCACCGGCAGGCGGAGTGCCTCCTCGACGCGCTGGTAGGCGCCCATCCCGCGCTGGACGAGGCCCACCGCACGGAAGACGGAGGACAGCGGCAGCACGAGGTACGAGGCGTACAGCAGGAAGGCGACGAGGTCGCCGAGGGATCCGGCGTGGCCGCTCACCCGCAGGCCGCCGACGACCAGGACGATCAGGAAGGAGCCCTGGACGGCGAGTTCGACGGCGGAGCTCATGACGGCGGCGAGCTTCGCGGCACGTACGCCCGAACCGTAGGCCGCGTCGACACGGGCGCCGATGCCGGCCGCCTCGCGCTGCTCGGCGCGGTGCACACGGACCATCGGCAGCGCTCCGAGGGCCCGTTCCAGATCGGCGGCGACGGCACCGACCGCGGCCTGCATGTGCGCGGACGCGCCCCTGATACCCGTGAGCAGCGAGGCGACGACCACGGCTGCCGCTGCCACGGTGACGGCCACCAGGAGCAGCAGCAGGGGGTCGAGCCACGCCATGAGAATGATCGCCCCGGCGGAGACCATGCTGCCTGTCACCAGATCGACCAGGGCCTGGGACACGACCTCCCGGAGCACGGTGGTGTCGGCCGTCACCCGGGAGATGAGGTCGCCGCCCCGGTGGCGGTCGTACTCCCTCATCTCCAGCCGGAGCAGCCGTCCCACCAGCCCGTGACGGAGCTGCCGTACGACGCCTTCGCCCATCCGTTCCAGCAGGAAGCGTCCCGCGGCTCCCGCCGCCGCCTCGACGACGAAGAGCGCCCCCAGGAGTCCCAGCAGTGGCCAGATCACCTGTCCGCGGCCGCTCGCGTCCACGACGTCCTTGGCGACGAGCGGCTGGGCCAGGCCCAGGGCGGAGCCCACGAGGGTCAGTACGGTGGCGACGGCGATGGCGCCGCGGTGCCCGGCGGTGAGCCGGTACATCGTGTCCACCGCCGCCAGGGTCGACCCGTCACCCTCGGCGGCATCGGCCCGTTCGGCGTGCGGGGCCGTCGGGCCGGTCATCGGTCCGTCGCCCGGGGCAGCGGGCCGACCGCCACCAGCCGGGCGAAGTAGCCCTCCGGCGCACCCTCGCCGACGGGACCGCCCTCCGCCTCGATCCAGGCGTGCGCGGTGAAGGGCGGGACGATGCGTACCCCGGTGCACCAGGTCGGCCAGGTTCCGCCGAGCCGGCACAGCAGTGCGGCCCCCAGGGAGCGCGGCAGGCACCCCTTCGGTCCGGCGCAGCGCAGACTGGCGGCGCACATGGCGTCGCGCGCGTTCCGGGCCTCCGCGGCGGTGGCGGGTCTGGCGCCGCGCCGCAGGATGCCGAGTACGGCGCGGATACGGCGGGGCGGCAGCAGGGCGATGGCGAGGGCGGGGAGCAGGACGAGGCGGGCGGCCAGGCGGCGGGGCAGAGGCACACCGGTCGGCCGCTCCAGCGCGCTGGGCGTTGTCATGAGGCGAGCCCCGAGTCGCGCAGCTGCCGTACGAGTGCCTCGACGTCCCGCAGGGCCTGCGCCTCGTCGATGTCGAACTCCTGGACCAGGGCGGCGGCCGCGTCCGCCTCCTCGCCGCCTTCGAACAGGGTCCGCACCACCAGGGTGGCTGTCGGATTCAACTCCCAGTAGGCGCCGCCCCGTTCGTCCAGCAGTACGGTGCCGTAGTCGGTCTGGGCCGTGGAGACGTTGTCGCCGAACCGCAGAGGCATGTGAGGGCCTTTCTGATGTGGGGATGCGGTCAGGGGTGTGCGGCACGGGTGCGGCTGCGGTCCAGTCCCCGCAGCCACACCTCGGCGGCGATCGTGGAGTACAGGATGGCGTCGGACAGCCCCTTGGAGGCGGGCCGCTGGGCGAGGCGGCGCAGCTCGGCGCCGTCCACCAGGCCCAGCTCCGCCAGCCGTGAGTCCTCCCACAGGGCCAGCAGGTCGGCTCGGTGGTCGCGCAGTCCGTTGGCGGCGTCCATGGCGGCCGTCGCCTTGTTGGCCCGCCGCAGACAGTCCTCGGGCACGACCCCGCGCATCGCGGCGGTCAGGACGGGCTTGTACCTCCAGGGTGTGACGCGCTCGCTCGGACGAACGGCGAGACACGCCTCGATGACCCGGTCGTCGAGGAAGGGCGAGGCCATCGGCAGGCCCGCGAGCGCCGCCATCCGGTCCCACTGCCGGATGATGCGGGTGCACGAGCGGATCTGCTCCAGGTCGGTGTGGAGGCCGCGGTCCGGATGCAGCGGCGCGGCCGTCGCCGCTGCGGCGAGCAGCGCCCGGCGGGCCATCCGCTCGGTCTCGGGAGTCACCCAGTCGAACAGGCGCGGGGTCATGCCCCAGCCGAGACTCGTCGTGACGGACGGGGGCAACGGGCCACGCAGCCGGCCGGCGGCGTCGGCGAGCCACTTCCCGTACGGCCGGGAGTCGGCGAGAGCCCGGGCCGTGCCGCCGAGCGGCCAGTGCCACAGCGCCCGGTACCCGCGCAACTGGCGCAGGGCGAACAGCGGACGGGTGCGCAGCAGCCGGTGGTAGTACGCGTCGGAGCACCACGCCACGTGGTCGCCGCCGATGCCGGTCAGGTGCAGCCGGCTGCCGCGTGCGGTGAGGCCGGGCAGGTGGTGCAGGACCCGGGAGCGGTCCATGACGCCGATGGTGGGTTCGTCGAGGAGGTCGTCGATGCCGAGCAGGTCCTCGTAGACCAGCGGCGAGGCGTCGGCGTCCCAGACCACGTGCTCGACGTCCGGGAGGTGCCCCATGGCTCGCTCGGCCCAGTGCAGGTCGGTGTCCGCCGGATCGCGTCCCGGCCAGGTACTGGCCACCACGTGGGCGGGGGAGCGGTCGGCCAGGAAACAGACGGAGGTCGAGTCCAGGCCGCCGGACAGGTCGCAGCTCACCACGCCGCCCTGCCGGGTACGCGCGCCGACGGCCTCCTCCAGCGCCGTCCGGATCTGGGGCGCCGCCTCGGCGAGCGGCCGCACGGGCTCCGGCGGCGTCCACCACCGGGTGTGCCGTACGGTGCGGCCGTCCGCGGCGACGACCACGGCGTCCTGCGGGGCGACGGCGGTGACGGACCGCCACATCGACGTCTCGAACAGCGGATACGGAGCGGGCCACAGCAGTCGTACGGCCAGTTCCTCGATGTCGGGGTCGAGGCCCAGGGCGGCGGCGAGCGTGTCGGCGCGGGTGGCGGCCACTTGCACTCCGTCGATCTCCGCGTGGAAGACGAGGCGCAGTCCGGAGGCGGTGCCCTGCACCCTGATCCGTCCGTCGAGGGCGCCGACGAGGTGGAAACTGCCGGGGAGGGATCGGGCCAGGGCGTCGAGCTCCGCGAGATCACGCAGCCGCGCGGTACGGCGTCGTAGTTCGTCGGCGTCGGCCGGGCAGCAGCCGACGACGGCGACGCAGGCGCCGCCGGCGCCTGCCGTGACGACCTCGTCGTCGTGCCAGTGGCCGACCAGCCAGGGCCGGCCCGACGCGTGCGCGAGGGTCCGGCTACCGGGGCGGGCGAAGGAGCGGGCCACGGCGGCCGCGTCCGCACGGTCCGGGAAGACCGCGAAGTGCGCGTCGCCGGGGCCCGTCCCCGCACTTGCGTGCAGTTCAGTCATGGCGTCAGGTCAAGGACCGTCGGTCGTCAGTTCTTGCTGAAGATCAGCCGGTCGTTTCCGGAGCGCTGAAGCAGCCCCGTCTCCTTGCGGAACGTACCGAGCCGGACGAGCGTCGGCGCCTCATAAGCCTTCTTCATGACTACTCCTCCCATGCGGGTTTCCGACCACTCCCCCTGAGCGCGGGCCCGGGCTCGTCGGGAGCCGGGGCCAGGAAGCGGCCGCAGCACATAGCTAGCTGCAGAGCGTGAGGCGAAGGCAAGAGCCTCGGTGAAGGTCGGATAATAGGCACAATCCGTACGCCTCGGGTTGTGCGCCCCGCTCGTTCTGGCTGTCGTCAGCGCGGCGTTGGCATGCGGCCTCGGTATGCGCATCCTCAAATAAACGTTTTGAGATGCCGTCCGGCAGTTGTTGACGGCATCTGCCGGAGGCACCTGACGGCAGTCGCGGACAGGCGCCGCCGGGCGCACTCCAGGCCGGGGCTCACCTCTTGGCGGCCGGGACGAGGCCCGGGGCGAACTGGTAGGAGATCGACTCCAGCAGCGGCTTGCGGGTCGCCGGGAATGACCGGCAACGGGTGATTTGGCCCCGTGAACGCGCCGTTCGCTGTCGATTACAGTGCTGGATGTCGTACGGACGGACGGTGCCGTGAGGAGGTCTGCGTGGGTGCGACATCCGGCGCCGTCTGGGGCCGTGCCGAACAACAGGACTTCCGCAGCAGGGTGCGCGGCACCCTGCTCGGGGCCGCCGTGGGCGATGCGCTCGGCGGGCCCGCCGACCCGCTCTCCCTGGAGGAGATCCGGGCGACGTACGGCCCCGAGGGGCTGCTCGACCTGGCCTTCGGGCACGGCCGGCGCGGCACGGTCACCCACCACACCCAGCTCACCCTCTTCACGCTGGACGGGCTGATACGCGCCCAGGTGCGCCGCGACACCGGCGCCTGGCATCCGCCGACCGATCTGCACCGGGCGTACCGGCGCTGGGCGGCCACCCAGCGGGACTGGGGGCCCGACGAGCGCCGCAAGGACGACGGCTGGCTCGCCCGCGAAGAGTGGCTCTACGCCCGCCGCGAGCCGACCCGGGCCCTGCTCGTCGGCTTCGGAGACGACACGCTCGGCACCCTGGAGTCACCGAAGAACCCCGGCGAGCTGGGCCCGGAGGCCGTGGCCCGCTCCGCGCCGTTCGGGCTGCTGGTCGGCTGGGAGCCGCAGCTCGTCGCACAGCTGGCGGTGGAGTGTGCGACGCAGAGCCATGGGCACCCGATCGCCTACCTCTCGGCGGGCGCGTACGCCGTGATCGTGCACGCGCTGGCCCGGGGCGAGAGCCTGGACGGCGCCGTGCAGCGGGCCCTCGCCCTGCTCGCCGCCCGCCCCGGCCACCAGCCCGTCTCGGACGCCCTGCAGCATGCCCTCGGCGCGGTGCGGCAGGGAATACCCAGCCCGACCCGGGTGGAGGAGCTGGCCGGGGACGGTACGGCGGACGGGTTGCTGGCGGCGTCCGTGTACTGCGCGCTGGTGGGGGAGGACGTACGGCACGGGCTGTGCCTGGCGGTGAACCAGGGCGGGCCGTCGGCGGCGGCGGGCGCGTTGACAGGCGGGCTGCTCGGCGCGCTCCACGGCGAGACGGCCCTCCCGCCAGGGTGGCTGACAGAGCTGGAGGGCCGGGCGACGATGCTGGAACTCGCGGATGATTTCGCCATGGAGATGACTCAGGGTCCCGCGTTGCACGGTCCTGCGGGGTCCGCACCGGGCTGGCTGGCGCGGTACCCGCGGGCCTGAGGGAGCGAACGGCCACGACGGACCCGCAGCCGGCAACGGATCCGCACCCCTACGGCGCTCCCACCACGTCCCCCGCCGGGACCGCCACCCCATCCCCGTCCGTATTGACCTTCTCGATGATCGCCAGCCTCTCCGGCGTATCCTCCGGCTTCACATAGCCGATGACGATGTACAGGGCCAGGGACACCGCCAGCGGCACCGAGACCTGGTACTGCAGGGCCACTCCGCCGGAGACGTTCCAGCTGACGGGGTAGTTCACCAGCCAGAACGCCAGCAACCCCGCCGCCCAGCTGGTCAGCGCCGCCGTGGGACCGGAGCGGCGGAACGGCCGGAGCAGACCCAGCATCATCGGGATCGCGATCGGACCCATCAGACCGGCCACCCACTTGATGACGACGGTGATGATGTCCTTGAACGTGGGCGAGTTGACCTGGGTGGCGACAGCCATCGACAGGCCCAGGAAGAGGACCGTCGTCACGCGCGCCGCGATCAGACCCGAGCGCGCACTCCAGGCCCGCGCGCGAGCGGACAGCACCGGCGCCACGTCCCGCGTGAACACCGCCGAGATCGCGTTCGCGTCGGAGGAGCACATGGCCATCGTGTGGGAGAAGAAGCCGACGATCACCAGGCCCAACAGCCCGTGCGGCAGCAGCTGTTCGGTCATCAGGCCGTAGGAGTCGGAGCCGTCCGGCTTCTGCGCGTGGACCAGGAGCGGGGACATCCACATCGGGAAGAACAACACCACCGGCCAGACCAGCCACAGGATCGCTGACAGCCGGGCGGAGCGCTCGGCCTCGTGCGCGCTGCCCGTCGCCATGTACCGCTGCGCCTGGTTGAGCATGCCGCCGTTGTATTCGAAGAGCTTGATGAACAGAAACGCGAAGAGGAAGACAGTGCCGTAAGGGCCCACCAGCGGTTTGCCGTGGCCGTGCAGGGCCGGCTGGCTCCAGGCGTCGAAGAAGCCGATGTGCTTGTCGTTCAGTTTCAGTACGACTGCGACGAACATCGAGACACCGGCGAGCAACTGGATGACGAACTGGCCGAGTTCGGTCAGCGCGTCCGCCCACAGGCCGCCGATCGTGCAGTACACGGCGGTGATCGCGCCGGTGATGAGGATGCCCTGGTTCAACGACACACCCGTGAACACCGACAACAGGGTGGCGATGGCGGCCCACTTGGCGCCCACGTCCACGATCTTCAGCAGCATGCCGGACCAGGCGAGTGCCTGCTGGGTGGACAGGTTGTAACGGTTCTTCAGGTACTCCAGCGGGGAGGCCACATGGAGTCGGGAACGGAGTCGGTTGATCCGGGGCGCGAACAGCCTCGACCCGATGGCGATGCCGAGCGCGATGGGAAAGGACCAGGTCACAAATGAAGTAACGCCATACGTATAGGCGATGCCCGCGTACCCCGTGAACATCACCGCGCTGTAGCCCGACATGTGGTGCGAGATGCCGGACAGCCACCAGGGCATCTTGCCGCCGGCCGTGAAGAAGTCGGAGACGTTGTCCACGCGTTTGTGCGACCAGACGCCGATCGCCACCATCACACCGAAGTAGCCGATGAGTACGGCCCAGTCGAGACTGTTCATGTGCTCGATCGTGGGTGCGGTCACGTGAACGCGACAAGCGAGGGTAGGGTCAAGTCAAAGCAAAGATGTTCGCTTTGATGATTTATGTTCACGCACCTGAACGCAGCTGAACGTATGGACGGCGGCGCGGGGCGGGGTCACCGCATCAGTTCCCCCGCGTTGACCAGCAGCGACTGCCCCGTGATGGCCCGCGCCCGATCCGAGGACAGGAACACCACCGCGTCCGCCACGTCCCCGTCCGTCGCCAGCTCCGGCAGCGCCATCCGCTCCGTCAGCCGCCCCAGCACCTCCGCCTCCGGCACCCCTTCCGTCTGTGCGGTGAACTGCACGTACGCCTGCACCGGCGGCCCCCACATCCAGCCCGGCAGCACGGTGTTGACCCGGATCCGGTGTGGCCCGAGTTCCCGGGCCAGCGAGTACATCGCGCTGGTCAGCGCCCCCTTCGACGCGGCGTACGCGGCCTGCTTCACCTGTGAGGGTGCCGCGACGGCCGACTGTGTCCCGATGAAGACCACGCAGCCGCCCCCGCCCGCCTTCAGTGACGGCAGGCACGCCCGGGTCATCCGCAGGGTGCCCAGCAGGTTCACGTCGATGACCGACTGCCAGGTCGCGAAGTCCGCGTCCTGAAGCCCGCCGAAGTGGGAGTCCCAGGCCGCGACATGGACCACCGCGTCGATGCCGCCGAACCGCTCCCGCGCCAGCTCCGCCAGCGCCGCGCACTGCCCCTCGTCGGTGATGTCCGTCGCCCGGTACGCCGTACACGTGCCGTCCGGGTCGATCTCGGCCGCGCTCTTGGCGAGGTTCGCCTCGGTGCGTGCCCCGAGCACCGCGTTCCCGCCGTCCCGTACGACGGCCGCGGCGACCTGATGGCCGAGCCCGGCCCCGACTCCCGAGACGACCACGGTCTTGCCGGTGAGCAGTGGCATGAGGACCCCTCCCGGACCCTGGCGCTTTATCTGACGGAGCGTCAGAGTATGGGCGACCGCAGGAGGACGGAAGGGGACGGAAGGGGAAACCCATGAGCGAGGACATGAGTGAGGACACCCGCAGCGAGACGTACGGCGAACTGGCCGCCGTGGGCCCGTACGGCGTCCGCCCGGGCCACGCCCTGATCACCATGGTCGAGCCGCACCCCGGCCACGAGCACGCCTACAACCGCTGGTACGAGGACGACCACTACTACGCCGGCGCGATGGCCATGCCCTGGATGTACGCGGGCCGCCGCTGGGTGGCGACCCGGGATCTGCAGCTCCTGCGGTCTCCCGAGAAGTCGGCCGTCGCCCAGCCGGTCACGGCCGGCTGCTACCTCTCCACCTACTGGATCACCGACGGCCGCTACGACCACCACATGAAGTGGACCGTCGCCATCAACAAGCGCCTCAACCGCGACGCCCGTGTCTACCACGACCGTACCCACGTCTTCACGTCCTTCCAGGACCACGAGACGACCGTGTACCGGGACGGCGCGGCGGGCCCCAGGGACTTCCACGCCCTCGACCACCCGTACGCCGGGCTGGTGCTGGAGGTGATCGACAGCGAGTCGGCCGGGCAGCGGGCGGAGCTGCTGCGGTGGCTGCGCGGCCGGCACCTGCCCAAGCGCCTGGCCGGCTCCCCGGCCGCGCTGGTGACCGTGTTCCGGCCCACTCCGCTGCCCGGCGACCGCATGTCCTATGTCAAGCAGGTCGAGGGCACGGACACCCGGCTGACCCTGCTGTGGTTCCTGGAGCGGGACCCACGGGAGTGCTGGGAGGAGCACTTCACCGGGCTCGATGCGGACGTCTCGGACTCCGGGCTGGGCAGGGTGGAGCTGGTGGCGCCGTTCATCCCGACGATTCCGGGCACCGACACCTATGTGGACCGGCTCCGCTGAGGCTCAGGGCTTCGACTGAGGCTCAGGGCCTCAGCGCGTCTTGAACACGTCCGGGCAGGGTGTGCCCCGGGGAAGCTGGTACGGGGCCGCCAGCCGGTAGGTGCCCGGCTTCGGCGCCACCAGCATCGTCCACTTGTCGCCCTTGGCGTCCTGAGGCGTCTCCATCAGACACCCGTTGGTGTTGACGTATGTCTTCGCCGTCGTCTGCTGCGGAGCCTTCAGGCTCTTGCCGTGCTCGTCGACGATGCTCAGCCACGGCGAGTACGGGATCCTGATCAGGATCCGCCCGGCCTTGCGCACCTGAAGCGTCATCTCGCCCTGCCCGGCGTGATCCACCACCGCGTCGGGCTCGGCGAGCGGCGTCGCATCGGTGACCTGGAACAGCTGCCAGTTGGCGTCGCCCCAGACCTGCTTCAGATACGGCATCCCGCGCCGCAGCAGCTGCCGCTCGCGCTCGCCGCCGTCGCCGTCCGGGTTGTCCTTCGGCAGGACGACGAAGTGGACGGCCCAGCGCTGGAGCCACTCGTGGTAGTTCGCCGAGTTGAGGGTGTCGTCGTAGAAGAGCGGGTTGCGCTCCATGTCGGCCTGCCGGTTCCAGCCGCGCGCCAGGTTGACGTACGGCGCGAGCGCGGACGCCTCCCGGTGCGAGCGCGCCGGGACGACCTCGACCCGGCCCTTCTCGGCACCGGCCTTCTGCAGCTGGTGGACGAGCGGGGCGAGTTCACGGGCCCAGGACGCGGCCGGGGTCGTGTGCACGATGTCGTCCACCGACTTGAAGCCGATCCAGCCGGCGAAGCCGAGCAGCGCCAGCACGGTCACGTACCACCTGCGCGACTTCCGCACCGTGAACGGCAGCGCGGCCACCAGCGTCGCACCCGCGAACAGCATCGGCAGCCGGGAGATGTTCGAGCCGATCTGCGAGTTGACCAGCCAGACCAGGACCACACCCAGGCTGTACACGGCGGCCGTCAGCCGGACCGTCACCCACTCCCTGGGGACCAGGAACAGGCACAGCAGGCCGTAGGCCAGGGGCAGGATCACCGAGCCGATGGTCATCGGCTGGGTACCGGAGAACGGGAACAGGAAGTACGAGGCGGCGACCACCACCGTCGGGGCGAGCCCCAGCGCCCAGGCGCCGGGCCGCCGTTTCTGCAGGAACAGCGCGACCGCGACCAGCCCGACGAACAGCCCGGAGACCGGCGAGGCCATGGTGGACAGACCGGCCAGCGGGGCGGCCACCGCCGCCTTGGCCCAGCGTTTGTGCCGCCAGCGGTACGGCCAGCAGAAGACGGCCGCGACGGCGCCGAGCGCGAACATCGTGCCGAGCCCGAAGGTCACCCGGCCCGAGATCGCGTTGCACAACAGCGCGACGACCCCGGCGAGCGACGCCCACAGCGGGTTGCGTACCGCCCGGCTGCGGATCAGGACCAGCGTCAGCAGGCCCGCCGAGACCGTCCCGGCGATCATCATCGTCGTACGGACGCCGAGGACGGCCATCAGATATGGCGACACCACGCTGTACGACACCGGGTGCATACCGCCGTACCAGGCGAGGTTGTACGCCGAGTCCGGGTGCCGGCCGACGAACTCCGCCCAGGCGTCCTGCGCCGCGAGATCGCCACCACTATTCGCGAACGTGAAGAACCAGAGGATGTGCAGGACCCCCGCGAGGGCCGTTATGGACAGCACGGGGTGCCGCAGCAGCCGCGGGCGCAGGGGCTCGGCGGCGGTGAGCAGGCGCGCGAGCCCGCCCGGGCGCACACCGGGGCCGTCGGGCGGTCCGGGACGGTCACGGTCGGTAGGGCCGTCCGGGGGGCCGGTGTGATCCGTGTGCCCCTCCGGGCCGGCTTCGGACGCGCGTATTCGCGGGCCGGATCCCGGGCCCGGATCGGCGTCGTCAGCGCGTGTCGGCTCCGCTGTGGCCACCTGAAGGCACTCCCCGTGTCCCGTCTTCTGTTCTCGGTCGTGTTCCATGGTGTTCCCGGCCGCTTCCCGTCCAGTTCGCGGCCCTGTCCCGTGACCGGCGACCTGCCCCGATTCGTGACGCTAGCACGCACCCCGTCACGGGGCTCCCGGGTGGAGCCCCCGCCGACGGGGTGCGCGGGGCGGACCAGCAGTGGTGCGATCAGCCCAGACGGGTCAGCTTGGCGCCGAAGCCGGGCTCGGCCAGATCCTTCTGCAGGGCCACCGGGACCTTCACCGCTGCGGCCGAACCGTCACCCACGGTGAGCGTGCCGACCTTGGTGCCGGCCTTCGCGGTGTGCGGCACGCCGCCCGGCGCGAAGGACAGCTTGACCTTCAGGCCCGCCCAGCCGACCGCGGTGACGTCCTTGGTGATCACGACCGGGGTGTGACCGCCGAGCTGGTCGTCCACATAGCCGACCACATCGCCCTTCTTCAGGATCGTGGACGAGGTCAGCGCGTCCTGGGCGGCGAGCAGGGCGGTCTTGCTGACCGCGTTGACCGTGTCGAGGATCGACGGCCCCTTGTGCTGGCCGAGGATCGCGCCGACGATCGTCACGGTCTGCCCGCCGACCGTCTTGCGGGAGGCGAAGAGCAGGTTGCCGCCGGCCGCGGTGGTGCTGCCGGTCTTGATGCCGATCGCGCCCATCTGGAACGGCAGCTTGTTCCAGTTGGGCCAGTTGTGGCCGGTGGGGTCGGTCCAGCTGGCCGCGCTGGTGATCGCGACCAGAGCCGGGTTCTTCACGACCATGCGGCCGAGCTTCACCTGGTCCTCGGCGGTCGAGACGGTGGTCTCCTTCAGGCCCGAGGGGTCGGTGTACGTCGTGCTGGTCATCCCCAGCTCCTTGGCGGTGTCGTTCATCTTCTTGACGAACGCCGCCTCCGAACCCGCGTCCCAGCGTGCCAGGAGCCGGGCGATGTTGTTGGCGGAGGGGATCATGACGGCCGACAGCGCCTGTTTCTCGGAGATGCGGTCACCGGCCTTGAGGGTGTTGACGGTGGACTCGCCGCTCTTGCTGTAGCCGCCCTCCTTCTCCGCCTGGGGGTCGACCGTGATCTTCGGTCCCTCCTGGCCCGGCTTCAGCGGGTGGTCGCGGAGGACGATGTACGAGGTCATGGTCTTGGCGACCGAGCCGATGGCCACGGGGGTCTGCTTGCCGAAGCGGCTCATCGTGCCGATGCCGTCGACGTCCATCCAGCCCTGCCCCTCGCCCGGCCAGGGCAGGTTCGCCCCGGCGCCGTCGAAGGTGTAGCTGTCCTTGGCGGTGAGCCCGAGGGCGGGGGCCGGCAGCGGGCGCACCGCCTGTACGACCGCGAAGATGACCGCCAGGAGCAGGACCAGGGGGGTCCAGATCTTGACCCGGCGCACGATCGTACGGACCGCGGTCTCCGGGGGCGGGGGCGTGTTCGTCAGCTCCGCCAGGAGGTCCAGCGGGGGCTTCGGAGGGAGGGGCTGCTGGGTGGTGCGCTCGGGGCCGACCTGGGGGACGGGGGTGGTGACGTCCGGTTTGGCGGCCGGCGGCTTGGTGGCCGGTGCCATGTCGTTCTTGAGCGCGACGAACTTGCTGGTGCGCTCGGATTCGGACTCCGGAGTCTTGGGGGTGTTCGTCCTGCCGCCCAGCTTGAGCATGGTCGTCGGCTGATCGACCTGCTTGGGCTTTACGGTCTTGAAGACGGCGGTGGGCTGATCAACAGCCGCCTTCGCCTGCGGCGCTTCGGCGTGGGGGGCGTCCGCCTCGGCTTCGCCGTCGGCGTCCGTGTTCCCACCCGCACCACCCGTGCGGCTCTCGTCGTCGGCTGCGGGTGGCCCCTGTGGGGCGTCCCCGCCGTTGGCGTCCTCCGGTCGGTCCTCGTTCTCCGACCCGCCTCGGGCCTTCGGCCCGTCCTTGGCTTCCTCCGCCTCGGCCTTCGGCTCTGCCCCGGAGCCTGCCTCGGCCTTCGCCTCGGCGTCACCGTCCGAACCGGCCTCAGCAACCGGGGCGGCCTCGGAGCCCGCCTCAGCCCTCGTCCTCGCCTCTGCGGCAGCGCCGGCGTCTGCCGTCTCGCCGTCGTCGCCGGCCTTCGGGGCCGCGTCAGCCTTCGCCCCTGCCTTCACGTCGGTGTCCGGCTTCGCCCCCGCAGACTCTGCCTCCGCGTACCCCTTCGCGTCCGCGTCCGCGTCCGTCGTCTCGGGCTTCCCCTCCTCGGCCGTACCGTTGCGCGCCCCGGCTGTCTCCGCCTCGGTCTCCGTGCCGGCGGTGGCCGACGGAGTCGTGGGCGGGGTGTTTGCAGGTGTGTCGGAGTTGTTTGCGGGGGCGGCGGTGCGGACCCAGGCGGAGACCGCCTGGCGGAGGGCCGCGTCCTCCGCCGGAGTTTCCTTGGTGTCCGGCTTCGGCGCGTCAGGTATCGAGAGGATCTTCGTCGCGGTGTCCGCGCTCGCCTGCGCGGAATCCTTTTCCCGGGCGACCGCGAGCCGCGGATCGCGCGTCTCGGGAACCGGACCCGCGCTCCCCGACGTCGGTTCCGCCGACGACTCGCGCTGCTTCGACCTGTCGGGGGACTCGCCCGCCACCGATGCCTCCTCCATGCGCCGCACGCCCACGCGCGCGCCCTGTCCGAACCATGTACCAGTGTCCTGTGTGAGGGCTTGGCCCCTGCGGTAGACGAGAACGACATACCTACCGGTTCCCTCACGAACCGGTCACGCACCCTCGACAGACCGATGTGAGAGGGGTCACCCTGTCATTCATCCACGCGGGGAGGCATGGATGGGCAGGAGCCGCAGAACACTTCCGGAGGAGCTTCTGCTGCTGGCATTGGACCCGGCCACGGGTACCACTGCGCAGCCGCAGTCGCTCGACCTCGGTCTGGCCGGTGCACAGCTAGTGGAGCTGGCGCTGGCCGGACGGATAGCCCCAGACGGGGATCGTATCGCCGTGGTGGTGCCACGGCCGACAGGAGATCCGACTCTGGACTGTGCGTTGGAGTTGCTGCGAAGGCGCGGCGCTCCGGTACGGGCCGTCCACTGGATCGGCGGGCCCCGGTTGGGGCTCAGGCAGATCTACCTCTCGCATCTGGAGCGGTGCGGCATGGTTGCCGCCGTACCGGGTCAGATGTGCGGGGTGCTGCCGACCACGCGCTATCAGGCGACGGACACCGCCATCAGCCGGGAGATCCGCGGCCGGCTGGATTCCGCGATCCGCACCGGCGTACCGCCGGACCCGCGGACCGCGGCGCTCGCCGCCCTGGCGCACGCCGTCGGACTCGGCAAGCACCTGTACCCGGGGAACGAGGGACGGTCGTCCCGTTCCCGGTTGCGGGATCTCATCCGGCACGACCCCATGGGCGGTCTTGTCGCGCATGCCGTGATGGACGTGCAGAACGGCGCGGTCGCGCAG
>NZ_CM002285.1:5350448-5382373 GCF_000497445.1 Streptomyces roseochromogenus subsp. oscitans DS 12.976
CCGCCACCGGCCGGCAGGGCGCGGCCGCCGCCCGGTCCGCGGCGGAACCCGCACGCGGGGTTCCGATGCAGCCGCGCCGTGGATCCATGGCACGCGCCGTAGCCCACTGAGTCGTAGGGCCGGTCCGACGGGCCCTTGACCCAGGTCCCCACGACCCGGTTCGGGAGCCGCTGGTCAGAGCGGGGCGGTGAGATCCCTGTGGTCTCGCCGTCCCGCTCGACTGCGTCCACGGCACCCCATCGGGTGGCGTCCCGTGGCGAACTGACGCGTACGCGCCGCATATCCACCATTTCCCAGCGGTAGAAAGCACCTTGGTGGCAGTCTGCTCAACAGCAGATACGGAAAGTGTTAAGCAACAGGCAGTCAGCCGGAGGTGCACGTCCCGTGGCGTCCAATGTCAATCCCACCGTCAGGCGACGCCGGCTGGGCCAGGAGCTGCGCAGGCTCCGCGAGCTCAAGGGCATGACGGCCGAAGAGGTGGCGGAGCGGCTGCTCGTGTCGCAGTCGAAGATCAGCCGGCTGGAGAACGGCCGCAGAAGTATCAGCCAGCGCGATGTGCGCGATCTGTGTGGCGTCTACGAGGTCGAGGATCAGCGGATCGTCGACTCGCTGATGGAGATGGCCCGCGATTCGAGGCAGCAGGGGTGGTGGCACACCTTCGGGGACATCCCTTACAGCGTGTACATCGGGCTGGAGACCGACGCCGAGTCGCTGCGGGTGTACGAACCCCAGCTGGTGACCGGTCTGTTGCAGACCCACGCCTATGCGGAGGCCCTGGTGCAGGGCGCGCTGCCGGAGACGTCGACGAACGAGATCGAGAAGCGTGTGCAGGTGCGCATGCGCCGACAGGAACGTATCACCGCCGAGAACAACCCGCTGCGGCTGTGGGTGGTGCTCGACGAGGCGGCGCTGCGCCGGGTCGTCGGCAGCAAGCTGGTGATGCGCGAACAGCTGGACCATCTCATCGAGATGTCCCAGCTGCCGCATGTCACCGTGCAGGTGCTGCCGTTCGAGGTGGGCGCGCATCCGGGGCTCAACGGCCAGTACGCGATCCTGGAGTTCACCGACGCGGCCGACTCCAGCGTGGTGTACCTGGAGGGGGTCACCAGCGATCTGTACCTGGAGAAGGCCCAGGACGTACAGAAGTACGCCGTGATGTACGAGCATCTGCGGGCACAGTCCCTGAATGTGGAGCAATCCCGGCAATTCATTGCGAAGGTGGCCAAGGACTACGCGGAATGAGCTCCTGTCACAGAGGGCGCCGGATCTTACACCGTCGGTCCCTCTCAGTGGAAGGCTCCTCCGGAATATGCCATCCGGTTGAGTGAACGACTACTCCAGCAGAGGCAGTTGCCAGGTAGCGTCGATCACGCCAATCAGACGACAAGGTTGGCGTGAACCGCACTACCGCAACTCGCAACAGGAGTGGACATGGCACTGATTCAGGGCGCTTCGGAGACGTGGATGAAGTCCTCCTATTCCGCGGGCAACGGCGCCTGCGTCGAGGTCAAGTCGCCCACCGCCGCCGAACTCGCCGTCCGGGACTCCAAGGTCACCGAGGGCCCGATCCTGGCCTTCCCCGCCGACGCGTGGAACGCCTTCGTCACCTCGGTCAAGGCCTAGGGGGTTCTCCCTGACCTTCGTCCGTAAAGAACCCCCGACGAACACAACTTCACAAGCACCACCAGAGCCCTCTCGACCAGTCGCCGTCCTTGCCGAGGGGGCTCGGCCGTGCGGTGGGTCACCGTCCCGGTCCGCGACGCCTGCTCTGACGTCGCCTCTCGACACCGGTCACGTCGGCCGACCTGAAGGGGCGCAAAACCTCCCGCGCCGATCCACGTCGGCAGCTCGTCCGCCAGCGCCGCTCAGGCCAGCTGGCCCTCGATGGCCGCCACGACCTCGGCGGACTCCGGCTCGGTCTGCGGCGAGAACCGGGCCACGACCGTGCCGTCCCGGCCGATCAGGAACTTCTCGAAGTTCCAGCGGATGTCACCGCTGTGCCCCTCGCCGTCGGCGAACCCGACGAGCCGCTCGTACAGCGGGTGCCGCCCCTGACCGTTCACCTCGATCTTCTCGGTGAGCGGGAAGGACACGCCGTACGTCGCCGAGCAGAACTCGGCGATCTCCTCGGCGGAGCCGGGCTCCTGCCCGAGGAACTGGTTGCAGGGCACGCCGAGCACGGTGAAGCCCTGCGCGGCGTACCGCTCCTGGAGCTTCTCCAGGCCGGTGTACTGGGGGGTCAGGCCGCACTTGGAGGCCACGTTCACGATCAGCACGGCCTTGCCCGCGTATTGGGGAAGGTTCGCGGGGCCGCCGGTGAGGGCGTCGATTTCGACATTCAGCACGTTGGTCATGCCTGGATGCTAAGCGACCACCGGGCCTCCAGTGGGCCTGGAGCGGGACCGGGCAGCGTGGGGGTAGTCGGGCCGCCGGAGCCGGGTGGCCGTTGTCAGCGAGGGGAGACGCCGTGTCCCAGGCGGTCAGGAATACGTATGCGAAGGTCTCCGGGGAGGTCTACGCCGAGGTCCGGACGTTCTACGCATGGCAGATGCGCCGGGTGGACGCGCTGGACATCGAGGGGTTCGCCGCCACGTTCACCGAGGACGGGGAGGTCGTGCACGCGGGCGGGCACGTACAGCGCGGGCGGGAGGAGATGCTCGCGGGGATGCGGGCCGCGCTGCCGCGCTACCGCGACATCGCGGTACGGCACTGGTTCGACCACGTGCTGATCGAGCCGGACCCGGTCGACGAGGACACCCTGCACGTGTCGTACTACTCGCTCGTCACCCAGACCGACCGCGAGGGCAACGTCGCCTTCGAGCCGACCTTCACCGTCGAGGACGAGCTGGTGCGCCGCGAGGGCGCGCTCTACACCAGGCGCCGGGTGATCCACCGCGACACCCCGGTGGAGCCGCCCGTGCACACCGGCTGAGCCCGGACGAGAAGCGGGGATGCGCCGGACGGTCGTACATCGTCCGGCGCATCCCCGTGTTCTGGGGTGTTCTGGGTGGATCAGGCGTGGCAGGCGGGCAGGCCGCCGTGGAAGGCGACCATCTCCTTGAAGGACGCCACGACGTCGAGCCGGGCGCCCGGGGGCAGGCCCTGCTGCTCGGCGTAGGCGCGGTGCAGATTGCCCACCAGACGCTCGGCGTCCACCAGGCCGGCGAACTCGCCGAGGTGAGCGCGCTCCGCGGCCTGCAGCGGGGTCAGACCGTCCCGCAGGCCGTCCGCGGCCAGGCGCTCCAGCAGCCGTAGATACGCCTCGGTGAAGTCCAGCAACTCCGGTCCGCCGACCGGTCCGTGGCCCGGGACCACGGTGCGCGGGCCAAGCGCTCGCAGCCGCCGCAGGGCCTGGAGCGAACCGGTGACCGACCCCATCAGGACATACGGGGTGACACCCGACCACACGACGTCGCCGGTGAACAGCACCGCCCGCTCGGGGACCCACACGACCACGTCGTTCGCGGTGTGCGCGGGGCCCACATGGAGCAGCTCGGCCCGCGAGCCGCCCGTGTGCAGCGTCAGCGTGTCCTGGAAGGTGAGCGACGGCAGGGCGAGCGGTGTCTCGCCCCACTCCACCTGCGGCCACAGCTCCCGCAGATGCAGACCCGCCTCCGCGCTGTCCGCCCGGGTCCCGGCGTGGGCGACGACCAGCGCCCGGGGTGTGAACTGGCCGTTGCCGAAGGTGTGATCGCCGTGGAAGTGGGTGTTGACCACGAAGTCCACCCCGTCGGGCACGACCTGCTCGACGGCCTCGCGCAGCCGCCGGGTACGGGCCTCGGTGGCCGCCGTGTCGACGAGGACCGCGAAGTCCTCGCCGACCACCAGACCCGCGTTGTTCACGCACCATCCGCCGCCGGGCTGCACATACGCGTACACCCCCTCCGCCACCTGTTCGAGCGACGGCGGCGCCTGGACCGGAGCGCTCATGCCGCCCGGCCCCGGTCCACCGAGGCGGGAGCGGCAGCGGTGACGTGCGCGTAGGTGCCGCGGTGGAAGACCAGCGGCTGCGCCGCGCCGGGCCGGTTGTGCACGGCCACGATCCGGCCGATCAGCAGGACGTGGTCACCGGCCTCGTGCTCGTCGTACAGCTCGCACTCGAAGTACGCCTCGGCCGAGGGGATCACCGCATGGCCGAGCACTCCCTCGACGGCGTCGAGGCGCGCCATCGCGGCCCGGCCCGCCGGGCGGTCCGGGCGGCAGAACTCCTGGGCGAGGTCGCGCTGGAGTTCGCTGAGCACGTTCACGGCGAAGCCTCCGCCGCGCACGATCTTCGGACGCATCCGGCCGTCCGCCTTGACCGAGACCAGCAGCAACATCGGATCGAGGGACACCGAGGTCAGGCTGTTGAGGGTCATGACAATGGTGTCGTCGCCGCTGCCCTGCGTCAGCAGGGTGACCCCGGTGGGGAAGCGGCCCATCGCGGCGCGGAAGGCGGCGACGTCGGTAGTGGGTTCGGCGAGCAGCGTGCCACCGGTGTCGGTCATCGTGGAGGCTCCGTCTCTCATAGCGGGATCAGTAGTTGCCCAGGCCGCCGCAGACGTTGAGCGCCTGGGCGGTGATGGAGGCGGCCGTGTCCGAGGCGAGATAGCCGACCAGGCCGGCCACTTCCTCGGGGGTGGAGTAACGGCCCAGCGGGATCTTCGCGTTGAACTTCTCAAGCATCTGCTGCTCGCTCACGCCGTAGTGGTCGGCGTAGCCTTGGCGGACCCGCTGTGCCATCGGGGTCTCGACATAGCCGGGGCACACCGCGTTCACCGTGATGCCGGTCTGCGCCAGCTCCTTGCCCACGGCCTTGGTGAAGCCGACGACGCCGTGCTTGGAGGCCGAGTAGGGCGCGGCCAGTTCGACGCCCTGTTTGCCGCCGGTGGAGGCGATGTTGATGATGCGGCCCCAGTCGCCGTCCCGCATCCGTCCGGTGCTGAGCACCTCGCGGGTCACCCGGAACGTGCCGTTCAGATTGGTGTCGATCACATCGAGCCACAGGGCGTCCGGCAGTTCGGCGGTGACGCCGCCGCCGCCCCGGCCCGCGTTGTTCACCAGGATGTCGATGCGCCCGTACGCGGCCACCGCCGCCTCGACGGCGGCCTTCACCTGCTCGCTGGAGGTGACGTCACAGACCGCGCCGGAGACCTCCAGACCCTCCTCGCGCAGCCGCTTCACCACCGCGGTGACGCTTTCCTCGGCGCGCGCCACACCGAACACCGCCGTCCCCTGCCGGGCCAGCAGTTCGGTCACGGCCAGCCCGATCCCGCTGGTCGCGCCGGTGACGAAGGCAACCCGTCGTCCCGCTTCTGTCATCGTGCTCTCCCAAGAGGTCGTGGGGCCCGGAACGGGACGACCGTGACCGCGTCGCCTAGGACCCCGCTCGCCTCCGGCCGGAGCGTCGCGGCGGCCGGCCCGCCCGAGGGGGGGATCGAGGACACGTCGAGGCATATGCGTCAGCGTGAGCGGGAACTATGTGACGCCTGATGAGGAGGACCCGTGCCCGAGCAGACACAGACCATCCCCGACGTACGGAAGTCGGTGACCGTCGAGGCCAGCCCCGAGGACTGCTTCCGCGTGTTCACCGAGCGGCCGGCGGCCTGGTGGCCGCCCTCCCACGTGCTGGTCAAGAAGGAGCGGGCCGGGCTCGCCTTCGACCCGGGTGTCGGCGGCCGGTACTACGAGTGGGACGTGGAGGGCACCGAGATCGCCTGGGGCAAGGTCCTGGAGTGGGAGCCGGGCCGACGGCTCGTCATGACCTGGCGCATCGACGGCAACTGGCAGTCCATCACGGACGACGAGCGGGCCAGCGAGATCGAGGTCGACTTCGAGCCCGTCGACGCCACGCACACCAAGGTGTCGCTCGCGCACGTCAAGCTGCACAAGCACGGCGAGGGCGCCGAGCGGATCTTCCGCGCCCTGGACGGCCCGAGCCCGGGGGAGACCCTGGAGCGCTTCGAGCAGGCCGTCGCGCGCGGCGTCTGACCCGTCTCGTCACGACAGGAGGTCACAGGGATGGGAAACGACTCGGACAACGGAACAGGACTGCTCCCCGCCGCCGACAAGCTGCGCCTGCTCGCGGCCGAGCACGCCGCAGAGGCGGACCGGCGGCGCGCTCTCGCCCCGGCGGTGACGGAGGCGCTGACCGGGGCAGGCTTCGCCCGGCACTTCGTGGCCGGGCGGTGGGGCGGCAGCGAGGGCACGTTCGGTGAGCTGACCCGCGCGGTCCTCACCGTCGGCGAGGGCTGTGCGGCCACCGCGTGGTGCGCGTCGCTGGCCGCGTACTCGGCGCGGTTCGCCGCCCATCTGCCCGCCGAGGGACACCGGGCGCTGTGGGGCGAGAGCCCGGACACGGTCATCGCCACGGGGCTCATGCCGGCCGGGCGGGCCCGGGCGGCCGACGGCGGATGGCGGCTGACGGGCCGCTGGGCCTACGTCAGCGGCATCGACTTCGCCGACTGGGCGCTGCTGTGCGCCGCGGTGGCCCCGGCCGACGGCGACGGTTCGCCCGAGCTGCGGTTCTTCGCGCTGCCCCAGGGCTCGTTCAGCGTCGAGCGGACCTGGGACAGCGTCGGTATGCGGGCCACCGGCAGCCATACGGTCGCCGTCGACGACGTCCTCGTACCGGATCATCTGTCGTTCGCCCGTGCCGACATGCTCAGCGGGCGCAACGCCACGTCCGAGGTGCCCGTCCACAACGTGCCGTTCCAGGCCGTCGGCGGGCTGACCTTCATCGCGCCCGTGGTGGGTGCCGGGGCCGGCGCGCTGCAGGCGGCGGGCGGGCTGCTGACGGGGCGCAAGCGCACCGTCACCGCGGAGACCAAGCTGGTACGGGCCTCCGGACGCGTCGACGCGGCCCGGCACCTCGTCGAGCAGAACGCCGACGTCCTCGACACGCGCGCCTTCACACCCGAGCTGATGGCACGCAACGAGCGCAACGCCACCTTCTCGGCCGAACTCCTCCAGGAAGCACTGGAGTTGCTGATCCGCGCCACCGGCACCGGCGGTCTCGGGGAGACGCACGCCCTGCAGCGGACCTGGCGGGACGTCACCTCGGCCACCAGCCATGTCGCCCTGCAGTACGACACCGCGGCCCGCAAGAACTACTCCACGGTGCTGCTCGGCCCCGCCGACGCCTGAGGATGCCGGGCGCCGACCGGCTCCAGTTCCAGCCGACTTGGTCTCCATCACCGGTTCCTACGGTGGTGGAGACCTTGGTGGCTACAGCGAAGGAGTCATGGTGACTGCCCTTCAGGAATCCGATGTGTACCCCCTGCCCGGTTCGTCGTACCGGGGACCGGCACCGCGCTACGCGGAGCTGCGCCAGACCCGGCCGGTGGTCAAGGTGCGCACCGCGGGCGGGGTGGACGCCTGGCTGGTGACCCGCTACCAGGACGTGCGGGAGCTGTCCGCCGACCCTCGGCTGAGCCGGGCCCTGGCCTGCGGCGAGGGCGCCCCCCGGATCGGCGGCACCATGCACACCACCCCCGAAATGATCATCTCCCTCGACTCCCCCGAGCACTCCAGGCTGCGCAAGCTGGTGGCCGGCGCCTTCACGATGCGCCGGATCGAGCGCATGCGGGACAATGTGCAGAAGGTCTGTGACGAGCTGCTCGACGGAATCAAGGCCCGCGGTGGCACCGCCGATCTGGTGCAGGAGTTCGCGGTGCCGCTGCCGCTGACCGTCATCGGTGAGCTGCTCGGCGTACCGTCCGAGGACCTGCGTACCTTCGAGAAGTGGGCCCGCGCCTTCGCCACCGTCGACGAGCGGGCAGGAGGCAAGGAGTCCCTCGACGGGCTCGCCAAGCTCAGCGAGTACATCGTCGGCCTCATCGCCGAGAAGCGGGCCAACCCCACCGACGACATGCTCTCCGAGCTGATCGCGGCCCGCGACAACGACGACCGGCTGAGCGAGCAGGAGCTGGTCACCTTCGGCTTCACACTCATCGGCGCGGGCTTCGACACCACCGCGAACCAGCTCGCCAACTCCGTGCTGGCACTGCTGGTGGACGCCCGTGACAAGTGGCAGTGGCTGCGCGAGGACCACTCCCGGATCCCCGTGGCCGTCGAGGAACTCCTGCGGCACGTCAACCTGTTCGCCACCGACACCTCCGGGTTCCCGCGGATCGCGGCGGAGGACATCGAGGTCGGCGGTGTGACCATCCGCAAGGGCGACGCGGTGCTGCTCGCCCTGGCCTCCGCCAACCGGGACGAGGCCGTCTTCACCGACCCGGACCGGCTCGACCTGGCCCGCGAGCACAACCCGCACATCTCCTTCGGGCACGGTCTGCACTACTGCCTGGGCAAGCACCTGGGCCGCATGGAGCTGGTGATCGCCATCGAAGGCCTGGTGTCCCGCTTCCCCGATCTGCGCCTGGCCGTGCCCGAGTCCGAACTGCCGTGGCACGTCGGCGAGATCAACCACACGCTGACCAGTCTTCCGGTGGTCTGGGGGGACTGAGCGGGGTCCCAGCGCCCAGAAGGTCAGCGCCCAGAAGGGCGGCGCACAAGAGCCGGTCCCGGAACCTGCCAGGGGTTCCGGGACCGGCTCTTCGGCCGAGGCCGGTCAGCTCGCGGCGGCGCCGGCGTCCTTGACCGGGCCCATCACCGCGAACCGCGCGCCCTGGTCGTCGGCGACGAGGGCGGAGCGCCCGAACGGGCTGTCCGACGGCTCACGGCTCACGCTGCCGCCGAGCTCCAGCACCTTCGCCACCGTCTCGTCGGTGTCGGCCACCGAGAAGTAGACGAGGGCGTGCGCGGGAACCTCGGCGGGGATGAACTCGCCCATCTGCAGCCGTCCGGCGACCGGCTGCGGGTTGCCCTCCTGGAACCACAGCTTGAAGTCGAAGGGGCCTTCGGAGATCTGCTGCCCGGTGAAGCCGAACACGGACTCGTAGAACGGGTCGACGGCGTCCTTGTCGCGGGTGTAGATCTCCGGCCAGAAGAACGAGCCGGGCACCCCCTGAACGTCGAATCCCGCGCGTGTGCCCGGCTGCCAGGCGCCGAAGTGCGCCCCGCCCGGGTCGGTCGCCACCAGCAGGGTGCCGGCGTCGCCGATCGCGGTCGGCTCCACCACGATCTTGCCGCCGGCTTCCTCGATGCGCCCGGCCAGGTCCTGCGCGTCCGGAGTGGCGAAGTACAGGTTCCAGGCGGCGGGGGCGCCGTCCTGCGCAGGCGCGAGGGCCGCGGCGTTCTTGCCGTCCTTCAGCGCCGGCGTGTAGAAGCCGAACCGCTCGTCACCCGGCTCGAAGGTCCAGCCGAGGAGCGCACCGTAGAAGCGTCGCGCGGCGTCCAGGTCGGGGACGCTGACGTCGACCCAGCACGGGGATCCGGCGGCGAATGCGGTCATGTCTGCCTCATTTCGTTGCAGCGGGGGGGTACACAGACGTGTTCATGAAGCAGGCTAGGGACGTTCGCTGGAGCGGCGCACGAGAACGGCCCGCGTCCGGCTCGAGGGGAAGGAGCCGGGCGCGGGCCGCGGTCTGTGGGCCGCGCGGGGATCAGGGCACCCGGGTGCCCCGTGCGCTGACCGTGATCGGGCCGAGGCGGGCACCGGTCTTCTCGACGACGGTGAACGCGACGGCGGTCGTGGTGAAGGTGTCGCCGCTCACCCGGCCCTGGTGGACCGCGTACACCGTGCCCGGGTAGGTGCCGCCGCCGTCGGCCACGTCGGGTCCGCCGTGCGTGATGGAGAACGCGAACGAACCGTCGGGCCGCGCGGTCCAGTAACCGGTCCCCGGGTACTGGGGCTTGCCGTCCGGGCCGGGCGCGCCGTCCGTGGTCAGCGTGTGGTCGGCGGCGAAGGTGAAGTGCGAGGTCGAGGTCACCGCGTCCGGCCCGGTGCCGATGGTGACGGCGGTGGTCCAGGTGCCCACCGGGGACGCCGCCGGGGAACCCTGGTCGGCGGCCGCGGTGGAGGCGGCCCCGGTGAGTACCGCGGCCACCAGGACGAGCCACAGGCCGAGGGCTCGCAGGGTGCCGCGGCGGGGCCGCACGGAAGCGATCGTGCTGATGTCAGACATGGGGGGAGAACCTCTCGGACGTGGGGGGGCGTCGTCTGACGCGGGTCTGCCGCGCCGGCCTGCGCGGCGCGGGTCACTGGGTGGCGTCGGACACCTTGACGGCCGTGGAGCTGACCGAGATCGGGCCCTGCGTGGTGCCGTCCTGCTGGGTGGTGAACGCGTAGGCGTGGGTGCTGAATCGGGTGTCGTGGTGGCTGAGGCGCCCGAGGTGCTCGGCCTGTACGGCACCGAGGTAGGCGCCGTCCGGACGGCCGCTGTGGCTGATGTACATCGCTATGTCGCCGTGGTCGTCCTCGTTCCAGAACCCGTGGGCGACGTAGGCGGGCACGCCGTTGCTGTCCTTCGGGCCTTCCGCCGACAGCCGGTGGTCCGGGGCGAAGACGAAGCGCGGCGTGGTGACCGCCGCGCTGCCGTCCGGCTTGGTGACGGAGACGGTGAGGTCCCAGGTGCCGACCAGGGAGTCGGTGCGGGGCGCCGCGCCGCTCGGCGCGGCCGACAGGGTCAGCGTCCCGGCGATCGCGGCGGACACGGTCAGTCCCGCCAGGAGGGCGCGCCGGGAACGCGGGGTGCGGCGGGTGCGGCTGGCTTCGGTCGATCTGGTCTCGGACATGTGGGGACAGCCTCTCTCGTGCTGGTGCTGGTGCTGGTGCCGGTTGCTGGTGCTCTGGTCGGTGGGTGGGGTCATGCGTGGGCCGGGGCCGGTGAACTCGGCTTGATGACGAAGGACTTGAGGTCGAAGCCCGGGGTGCGCGCCTCGGCGGGGGAGGGACCGGTGCCCGACGACAGCAGGCGGCGGGCGATGGCGTGGTCCGCGGGCCTGCCGACCGACTCGGCGCCGGTCAGCCGGCCCTGGCGGAAACAGAGCACGGAGAAACGGGCCCCGTCGGGATCGCCGACGGTCACCGTCTCGTCGTGCCCCGCGGTCAGTCCGGCCATCTGCAGCCGCAGCGCGTACTGCTCGGACCAGAACCAGGGGACCGCGGTGTACGGCGCGGACTCGCCGCAGATCGCGGCGGCCACGCACCGGGCCTGGTCCGATGCGTTCTGCACCGACTCCAGGCGAATGTGGCGCCCATGGGCGGCGCTGGGGAAACGGGCGCAGTCGCCGATGGCGTAGACGGACCGGTCGTCCGTGCGCAGCCACTGGTCGACGATGACGCCGTCACCGACGAGAAGCCCGGCCTCGGTGGCGAGCCGGGTCTCGGGCAGGGCGCCGACGCCCACGATCACGAGGTCCGCGGGCAGCCGACGGCCGTCCAGCAGCTGTACCGCCGCGACCTCGCCCGCGGGTGTCCCGTGCAGGGCCGTGACCTCGGCGCCGAGCAGCAGCCCGACTCCCTGCCGCCGGTGCCGGCCGGCCAGCCAGTCGGACATCTGCGGGGTGAGCGCGCGGGCGAGGACGCGCCGCTGCGCCTCCACCACCGTGACGTCGTGGCCCAGACCGCGTGCGGTGGCGGCCGTCTCCAGTCCGACGAACCCGGCGCCGAGCACGACGACCTGGCGCGGGGGGCCGGAGAGCAGGCCGCGCAGCGCCTCCGCGTCGGCGAGCGAGCGCAGTGTCAGCACACCGGACAGGTCCATGCCGGGCACCGGCAGGGTGCGCGGCCGGGAACCGGTGGCGAGGACCAGCTTGTCGTAGCGGAGCGTGCCGCCCGAGGCCAGCCGGACCCGCTGCACGTCCAGCTCGATGCGCTCCGCACGGTCACCGCGGACGACGGCGATGTCCTGCGCGGCGAAGAACGACTCGGTGCGCAGCGTCAGTTCGTCATGGCCGGTGGCGCCGGTGAGAAAGCCCTTGGACAGCGGCGGCCGCTGGTACGGAAGCACCGGCTCCTCGCCGACCAGGGTGACCGGTCCGCCGTAGCCCTTGGCGCGCAGCGTGGCCACCGTGTCCAGGCCGCCCTGTCCGGCGCCGATGACGACGACCCCCCGGGCGGCCATCAGCTCTGCGCCTCGGGCAGGTGCACCACGAGCCCGTCCAGCTCCTCGGTGACCGGCAGCTGGCAGCTGAGCCGGCTGGATTCCCGGCGGGGGCAGGCCGTGCCGTACAGCACGTCGTCCTCGACGGAGTCCATCGGCGGCAGCGGCACGGTGCTCTGCTCGTCGACGTAGACGTGGCAGGTGCCGCACTGCGCGGAGCCGCCGCACTGCGCCTCGATGCCGTCGATGTTGTTGAGCTTCGCGCCGCGCATGACCGTGTTGGGCGCCTGGACGTCGACGACGGTGGCGGTGCCGTTGGGATGCAGATAGGTGATCTTGGCCATGGCGCTCTCCTCGGGGAATGTCGTCCGGCCCTGCGGTGGTACGGGATCCGGTCTGCGCGGGCAGCGGATCCGCCCCGCTCACGTACGGAGAGGGACTGTGGGCGACCGGTCTTGAGACGCCCTTGAGCGCACCTTTAGGCGGTTGGCCGGATCCGTGCGCTCGACCCGGCCGCGATCGGCCGTCGACCGCGCGGGCGCAGCGTGCCCGCATGACCGCTTCGACCGTGCGGCCCGCCGCGGCGCCCGTCGGCACCGGGCCGCGGCTCGGGCTCGTCCTCGCCGCCTGCTGCCTGGGCCAGTTCATGAACGTCCTCGACGCCTCGGTGGTCAATGTGGCGCTGCCCGCCATCGCCGGGGACCTGCACTTCGACCGGCACCACCTGCAGCTGGTCAACAACGCCTACACCGTCGTCGTGTGCGGCTTCCTGCTGCTCGGCGGCAGGCTCGCCGACCTGTTCGGGCAGCGCAGGATCTTCCTGGCCGGCGTCGGTCTGTTCACGCTCGCCAGCGCCGTCGGCGGACTGGCCGACAGCCCCGCGACGCTGATCCTGGCTCGCGCCTTCCAGGGCCTGGGCGCCGCCGTCATGGCGCCCGCCACGCTGACCGTGCTCGGTACGACGTTCACCCGGCCCGAGGCACGGGCGAAGGCCTTCGGCTGGTGGAGCGGGGTGTCGGGGGCGGCGGGGGCGGTCGGAGTGCTGGCCGGCGGCGCGATCACCGAGTGGCTGTCCTGGCGCTGGACTCTGCTGATCAACGTGCCCATCGGACTGGTCCTGTTCGCGACCGTCCGCTGGGTCGTTCCGCCGGGACGGCACCGCGACGGGCCGCGTCCCCGCCTGGACATCCCCGGTGCCGTCACCGTCACGTTCGGCCTGATGGCGCTGGTCTGCGCGGTCGCCGAGGCACACACCTACGGCTGGACGTCCGCGGCGGTCCTCACCCCGCTCGTCGGCGGGGCCGCGCTGCTCGCGCTGTTCGTGCTGATCCAGGCGCGGTTCGCCCGGCATCCGCTGGTGCCGCTCGACGTCTTCCGCATCCGCTCGGTGGCCGCTGCCAACCTGGTCGCCTTCTTCGGCGTCGCGGCACTGTTCAGCACCTTCTACTTCTTCACGCTGCTGCTCCAGCAGGTCCTCGGCTACAGCCCCGTACGCACCGGCCTGAGCTACCTGCCGCTGTCCGTGGGCATCGCGCTCGGCGGCTGGGGTGTCTCCGCACTCGTCCCGCGCACCGGGCCGCGGCCCGTCCTGCTGACCGGGCTGACACTGTCCTGCCTGGGCCTGCTGTGGCTGGCCCGGGCGGACGCGGACGCCGGGTATGCCGTGGACCTCCTGGGTCCCGTCCTGCTGCTCGGCTTCGGCATGGGCGCCGTGCTCAACGCGACGACGAACGCCGCCACCGCCGGTCTGCCCGCCCACCAGGCGGGCCTGGGCTCCGGGCTGCTCAACACCACACGCCAGCTCGGCAGCGCCCTCGGCCTGGTGACGCTGGCCGCGCTGTCGGCGCACCGCATCGACCAGGCCTCGTCCCCCGGCCCGGTGCCCTCCGCCCACGCCCTCGCCTCCGGCTACGACCTCGCCCTGACCGGCGCCGCCGCCTTCGCCGCCATCAGCCTCCTCGCCGCGCTGGCGGTGCCGGGGCGGGGACGGGGGAGGGACAAGCGCGAGCGCGGGTGAGAGGGGGCGCGGCACCTCCATCGCGGCACTCCCGGCGGAGCGCCTGGTCAGGGAAGGATCCAGGGCGTCTCAAGGCGGGGAGGGGACGCTGGGCCTCCTGACCAGAACGGAGGTTCGCGGTGCTCACCGATTTCTACGCCCAGCGGCCGCAGTGGTCGCCGGACCCCGACGACGCGCTGCTCGAACATGCGACCATCCACGTGCCGCGCGACTACGCCGATCCGGACGGCGAACGGATCGAGATCGCCCTCAGCCGCCGCCGCGCGACAGCGCCGACGCGGCGCCGCGGCATCCTCCTCGGGGTGAACGGAGGCCCCGGCGGCGACTGGGGCGCCGGCCGCCGGCTGCCCGACACATACGCCGGCACACCGCTGCACGAGGTGTACGACCTGATCGGGTTCGACCCGCGCGGCACCGGCGCGTCCACCAACCTGCTCGCCGAAGTGACGGTCCCCGAGGCCGCGTTCGACTCCCGCCCGCCCGACGCACTGTTCGCGCAGCTCGCCGAGGACATGCGGCTGCGCGAGGAGGCCTGCGCCCGGGCGGGCGGCGAGCTGCGCCGCCACATCAGCACCCCCAACACCGCCCGCGACCTGGATGTGATCCGCGGCGTGCTCGGCGAGGAGAAGCTGAACTTCGTCGGATACGCCTACGGGGCGTACGTCGGAGCCGTGTACGGCACGCTGTTCCCCGCCCGTCTCGACCGCAGCGTCCTCGACTCGTGCGTCCACCCCGACTGGACCTGGCGCGAGCAGTTCCTGTGGCAGGGCGACGCGGTGCGGCGCAACGTCGAGCGGTGGGCCGAGTGGACGGCCGCACGCCATCTGCACTTCGGCCTGGGCGGCACACCGGAGAAGGTGTTCGCCCGGGTCGAGGACGTCGTCGTACGCCTGGACGGCCTCGGCCAGGGCCCGCGTCTGCGCACCCTGTTCGACGGCGCCGTCGGCAACCGTGCGGCCGACCGTGGCCAGTGGGCCGAACTCGGCTCGCTGGTCGGCGAGTTGGGCAAGGCGGCGGCCGCGGGCGATGCCGAGGCGTGCCGGCGGCTGCTGCACGAGCAGGGCACCTGGCGCCCCGACGACAGCGAGGGCTCGCTGCGCTGTGGCGTCCTGGAGGCCATCACACTCGAACACGCGTGGCCCGCCGACCTGGAGGTCTACTACCGGGACATGCGGGAGTTCCGGGAGCGCTACCCGTACGGCTACGGCGTGCTGCGCGCCCAGCCCTGGGTGGGCGCCTTCCGGGCCTTCCAGCCCGCCGAGCCCCCGGTCGTGCCGGTCCGCGACGGCTACCCGGTGGGCCTGGTCGTGCAGGCCGACGGCGACCCGATGGACCACTACGCCGGCGGCGTGGCCATGGCGGAACGCCTCGGCCACCATCTGCTCACCGTCGAGGACTCCGGCGAGCACGAGGTGTACGTGCTCGGCAGCAACCCGTACGTCGACGCCGTCGTCCACCGCTACCTGGTCGACGGCGAGCTGCCGGCACCCCGCGCGACCTGCCCGGGCCGCACCCCGCGCCCGGACATCGCCGCCGACCCGGCCTGACGCCGGCATCGAAAGGCACGAGCCAGGGGCCCGGTACCGAAGCGGTACCGGGCCCCTGGCCGTCCGGGGGACGGGCCTCACCAGGTGACGGGCAGCCCCCACAGGCCGTAGATGACGGCGCCCTCCTTGCGCGGGATCTCCAGGAACGGCTTGGCCAGCTTCAGTGTCGGGATGCGCTGGAACAGCTTGCTCCACACGATCTCCAGCTCCAGCCGGGCCAGGTCCGCGCCGATGCAGTGGTGCACACCGTGCCCGAAGCCCAGGTGCTTGCGGCTGCCGCGGGTGATGTCGAGCTTCTCCGGCTCGGGGAAGACCTCCGGGTCGCGGTTGGCGGCGAGCCCCAGGCAGAGGATGCCGTCCCCCTTGCGGATGACCTGGCCGCCGATCTCGATGTCCTCCAGCGCCACGCGCGGCACGGCCGTGTCGCCGATGGTCGCGTAGCGCACCAGCTCCTCGACGGCCGGCTTCACCAGCGACGGGTCATTGAGGAGCAACTCCAGCTGGTCGGGGTTCTCCAGCAGGCAGGCCGTGCCCAGCGAGATCTGGCTGGCGGTGGTCTCGTGGCCGCCGTTCATCAGCAGCCGCACCATGTTGAACAGGTCGCGGTCGGTGTACTCCTCGCCGGACTCCGCGTAGTCGGCCATGGCCCGGCTCAGCAGGTCCTCGCCCGGCTCGCGCCGCTTGAGCTGGATCAGGTCGTTGACGTACGCGTTGACCTCGACGATGGCGGCCTGCCGTTCCTCGGTGGAGCTGTGCCCGCCGAGCAGGGCCGTGCCGTGCTTGATGAAGAAGTCGTGCTGGTCCTGCGGGATGCCGAGCAGCTCGCAGATCACCGTCATGGGGACGGCGAGGGAGAACACCCGGTGGAAGTCCGCCGGGGGCTGAAGGGCGAGGAGCTTGTCGAGGTGGTCGTCGACGATCTCCTCGATGCGCGGACGCAGGCGCTGCACCTGGCGGTTGGTGAACGTCAGCGCCGCCCTGCGCCGTGTGGAGCTGTGCTCCTTGCCGTCGTAGCCGATGAACGACGTCTCCGTGCGGTACTCCGGCGGGGCGATGAAGTAGAACGGGAAGTTGGCGTGCTTGCGGGAGGCGCTGACCCGCGGGTCGGTGAGCAGCGTCTTGATGGTCTGATAGCCCGTCACCGTCCATATGCGCAGCCCTGAGCCGGTCAGGGTGACCTGCGAGACGTCCTTGTCGATCATCTCCGCGTACTCGGCGGGCGGCGTGAACGGGCAGGTGCGCGCGTACGGGAACGTCTTGCCCTCGGCCGGCGCGTCCGGCTCGCCGGCAGGGGTGGACACGGCCTCGGTGGCACTGGTGGTCACGGTGGGTCCTTTCGGAAGGAGTGGATGCCGGGTGGATGCCGGTGGATGCCGGGTGGATGCCTGGGAGGTGTGCCCGGCCCCTAACGGGCGGCGATGTCCAGACCGCCGTCGACCGTGATGATCTGGCCGGTGACCAGCTCGTTCGCGGGGTCCGCGAGGCGGGTGATCCACTGGGCGACGTCCTCGGGCTCGCCGATCCGGCCCAGCGGGACGGTCGCGGTGACACCCGCGAACAGGCCCTCGACCTGCTCCGGGCCGAGACCGTTGGCCGCGTAGACCTCGGTGCGCACGAAGCCCGGGGCGACGGCGTTGACCCGGATGCCGCGCGGGGCCAGCTCGGCGGCCCAGCTCCGGGTGAAGCTGTGCACGGCCGCCTTGCTCGCCGAGTAGACGGAGCTGTCCGGGCCCGGGTTGTGCCCGCCCCGGCTGGAGACCAGGACGAGTTGGCCGCCGGGGGAGCGCAGCAGGGGCAGCAGGTGGCCGGTGAGCAGCAGCGGCCCGAGGACGTTGGTCTCGACGACGTCCCGGGCGCTGGCCGCGTCGAGCGCCGCCAGCGGGCTGAAACGGAAGATCCCGGCGTTGTGCACCAGCACGTCCAGCACGCCGCCCCGCTCGCCCACCGCGTCGGCGACGGCCTGGGCGCCGGCCTCGGTGGTGACGTCCGCACCCACCGGCACGATCGCTTCGTGCAGGGCGGCGACCTCGGCGAGCCGCTCCTTGCGCCTCCCGGTGATGATCACGGTGCGTGCGCCGAGTTCCGCGAACGACAGCGCGGCGGCACGGCCGATGCCGGTGCCGCCTCCCGTGATGACGACGGTCTGCTCCGCAAAGGGCTGGTCCGGCATGGCGGTTCCCTCTCTGGTTCGGTCCGAGGGAGCCAGTACAGCGGGTGCGTCTTGGGCGGTGGTCGAGCCCGGGGTGAGCAGACACCGCCGGTCGTGGGGCGGACAGGGCCGTCGTATGCCGGGTGGGGCTGTGGCCTCAGAGCCAGCGGATCCCGGGGTCCTTGAGGTCCGGCGCCGCGAAGGCCAGCAGGGCGCGGCCCTCGCGTTCCAGGGCCGCTCGGTCCCGGCGCGCGAGGGCCCGCCCCAGCGGCTCGACGACCAGGGCGCCGTCCTCGATCCGCCACAGCGCCCGTACGAAGCCGTCCACGAGCACCGTCGACTTGATCAGCCCGTTGCGGGTGAAGACCAGGCGCCGCTGCTCCTCGGTGAGGATGCGGCCGCGGTCGGCGTGGGCGAGCAGGATGTTGTCGAACTCCGGCAGGAACCGCACCGGCGCCGGCGTCGTGGGATCGGGCAGCGGCGCGTCGGGGACGTCGTACAGGTCGGCCCCGTTCTCGTCCTGGAACACCCGCAGCTCGGGCCGCAGCCGCTTGACGACCGCGCCGATCCGGGTCAGCCCGGACCAGGCCTGGATGTCCTTGACGGTGGCCGGTCCGAAGGCCGCCAGATACCGCCGCACCAGGCTGTCCGGTGCGGTGTCGCTCTCCAGCGGGCGGCCCAGCCATGTCTCGGCCGTGCCGTGCACGGCCTGCCCGCTCTCGCCCCACAGCCCGCGCGGCGGCAGCTGCACCAGCGGCACGCGGCCGCGGATGACGTTGGCGAGGGCGAACGGCTCGTACCGCGGCCAGCGTTCGGCGAGCAGTGCGCCGATGCCGCCCAGCGTGAGCGGCTCGGCGTCGCACAGCTTGCGCCCGTAGGCGCTGACCTCGTCGAGGTCCAGGCCCTCCAGGCGGCGGCCGAAGGCACTGGACAGCTGCCGGTCCAGGGCGCTCTGCAGCACCGGCCGCAGGGCCAGGCAGTCCCGCGCCGTGACCAGGTGGATGGTGCCGCGCATCAACGCGAGACGCACGGCCTCGCGCCCCCGGATCAGCTCCGCGAGCTCCTCGGCCGCGAAGCCGGCCAGCCGGGTCCACAGCCCGATGTACGGCGGGTCGGGCGCCTGCGCCTGCATGCCGACCAGGTGCTCCAGGACGGCGGAGGCGGAGCCCGGCCGCCGTTCGAGCAGCAGCTGCCGCGCCAGCAGCGCCCTGTTCAGCGCGTGCCGGTCCAGTACGGTCATCCCGCCTCCGCCTCTCTCCCCGCGACCGGGGGCCCCGTTCAGGACAGTTTCACTACGACGGTGCCGCTGTACTTGCGTTCCAGCAACGCCACGAAGGTCTCCGGCAGCGCGGCCACCCCGCCCTCGACGACCGTGTGCGGGAAGACGATCCGCCCCTCCCTCAGCCAGGCGCCGAACTGGGCGTTCCACTCCTCGATCTGGTCGGGCGTGTGCAGTGTCGCGAAGCCGCGCAGCGTCAGCGACTTGGTGATGGCCGACATCAGCGCGAGCCGAGGGTGACCGCCCTCGTCCGCACCGTGCTGCCCGGCCAGCGCCCCGCACAGCGCGAACCTGGCGCCCGGCGCCGCGACCTGGACCGCCGCCTCGAACTGCTCGCCGCCGACGTTGTCGAAGACCACGTTCAGCCCGTCCGGGGCCAGCTCCGCCAGCTGCTCGGCCACCGGGCCGTCGTGGTAGTCGAAGGCGGCGTCGAAGCCCAGCTCGTCCACCAGGAAGTCGGTCTTCTCCTTGGAACCGGTGCTGCCGATGACCCGCGCCGCGCCCTTCAGCTTGGCGATCTGCCCGGCCAGCGCGCCGACCCCGTTGGTGGCGCCGGACACGAACACCACATCGCCCTCGCCGACCTCGGCGGTGCCGACCATGCCGTGCCAGGCGGTCGGGCCCTGGGAGAGGAAGTACTCGGGCCCCGGCAGCAGCGAGCGGTCCCGCTTGAAGAACTCGTGGGCGGTGCCTACGGCGTACTCGCGCCACCCGTTGAAGTGCTCGACGAGATCGCCGACGGCGAGCAGGGGGCTGTTGGACCTGACCACCGTGCCCACGGTACGGCCCCACATGGCCACGCCCGGCTGGAACACCGGGATCGGCAGCTTGGTGTCCGGGTTCATCTGGTCCCGGGCGACCGAGCCCAGCGTCATCCAGTCGTTGCGCACGACGACCTGGCCCTCGCCGGGCTCGCCGAGCGGTGACTCGCCGGGCTCGAAGTGCTCCAGGGTGACGGTTTCTCCGGGATAGGCGGCGAGCCGGATCTCGCGGCTCGTCGCGGGCAGGTGCGCGGTGGTCATGAGTGCTCCCTCGGGTGCGAATCAGGCGTGGGTATCTGGTGCGGGCATCTGGTGCGGGTATCTGGCGTGGGCATCAGGGGGTGGACAGCGGAAGCGCGGGTCAGGAGTGCGGATCAGGAGTGCAGGTGGAGGGGGAGCGCCAGCGGGTTGTGGTTCACGTCGCCCAGCCGCCAGCACAGCTCCTGTTCCGCCACGGCGAGCCGGGCGCCCGGGAAGCGGCGGGTCAACTCCTCCAGCGCGACAGCGAGTTCGAGGCGGGCCAGCGGGGCGCCGAGACAGCGGTGGATGCCGTGGCCGAACGCCAGGTGTCCGGGGCCCGTGCGCCGTAGATCGACGTGGTCGGGCCGGTCGAACACCGCCGCGTCCCGGTTGCCCGAGGGGAAGGCGAGGAAGACCGCGTCGCCGGCCGGGATGGTGACTCCGCCGACGACCACGTCCTCGGTGGCGATCCTCGGCAGTCCCGAGGTGTCGTTGCCATTGAGATTGACCGTGCGCAGCAGTTCCTCCACGGCGGGCGGAATGTCCTCGGGGTGCTCGGCGAGGTGCCGCCAGGCGTCGGGGTGGTCGGCCAGCAGGGCAAGGGTGAAGTTGGCGATCTGGCCTGCGGAGGAGTCGAAGCCGGCGCCGAGGAGGGTGAAGCCGAGGGCGACCAGCTCGTCGAAGGCGAGACGCTGCACGGGACTGTGGGGTGCCTCCAGCCGGGCGGTGATGAGTGCTGAGAGCACGTCGTTGCCGGGGGCCTGCTGCTTGGCTGCCACCAGCCCCGCGATGTACTCACCCAGCTTCCTCCCGCCCTCCGCGCTGAGCTCGGCGGGCGCCGACACGTCGGCGAACTGCCGTACCCAGGTATGGAACCGGTCACGGTCCGCCTCGGGGACGCCGAGCAGTTCGCAGATCACCGTCATGGCGAGCGGTGCCGCGAAGGCGGCGACCAGGTCCACGGGGCCGCCCGTCGTCTTCGCCGCGCGTTCCACGGAGTCCAGCAGCCGGCCCGCCAGCTCCCGTACACGGGGGCGCATCGCCTCGATCCGCTGCGCCGAGAAGGCCTGCTCGGTCAGGGCGCGCAGCCGGGTGTGGTCCGGTGGATCGACCGAGATGATCATTCCGGGCGGTGCCTGGAAGAGCCCGCTGAAGGCCGGGGCCCCGGGCGCGTAGGCGGCGGCCCGGCTGAGGCGGGGCTCTTCGAGCGCGGCCTTGATGTCGGCGTACCGGGTGATCAGCCAGGCATGGCCGCCGCCCTGCCACGCCACCCGGACGACCGGCCGCTCGCGCCGCAGCCGGGCGAACAGCGGCGCGGGCCCGCGGTAACTCGACCCCGGGAAGGGGAAGGGGGGCAGGTCCTCGGTGGAGTGCGCGTCCGGCACGATGATGGCTCCTCAGTGGATGGCGCCCCAACGGGGCGCGGGGAACTGCGCGACAAGCCACGGCGGCAGCGCCAGAGGCGTACTCAGCGCACTGTCCGGAAGAACGACCGGAGTTCGTCCATGAGAAGCTCCGGCTGCTCCAACGCCGGAAAGTGCCCCCCGCTCTCGTGGTCGGTCCAGCGGCGCAGATCCGTGAAACGCGCCTCGCACCACGCCCGTGGCATCCGCGCGTCCTTGGGGAACACCGCCAGCGCCGCGGGCACATGCACGGGGGCGAGGGCCATCTTGTTGTGGCTCTCCCAGTAGATACGGGCCGAGGAGGCGCCCGTGCGGCAGAGCCAGGCCAGGGTCACGCAGTCGAGCAGCGTGTCGCGCGGGATCAGCTTCTCCAGGTCGCCGTCGTGGTCGCTCCACGCCCAGTACTTCTCGGCCATCCAGGCCAGCTGGGCGACCGGGGAGTCGGTGAGGCCGTATCCGAGGGTCTGCGGCCGGGTCGCCTGGATCACCGAGTAGCCGCCCTCGTGCTGCTGGAACTCCTTGAGCGCGGCCAGACCGGCCAGGTCCCTGTCGTCCAGGGCCACCTGCTCCTGCGGCGGCCTGGCGAACGGCATGGCCAGGTGGATACCTGCCAGGTGGGCGGCGTCCGTCTCGCCGAGTATGCCGGTGAGGAAGGAGCCCCAGTCGACGCCGTGGGCCGCGTAGCGGTCGTAGCCGAGCCGGGCCATCAGCTCGGCCCAGGCCGCGGCCGTACGCTCGACCGTCCAGCCGGGGGCGGAGGGCTTGTCGCTGAAGGCGAAGCCGGGCAGCGAGGGGCAGACCACGTGGAAGGCGTCGGCCGGGTCCTCGGGATGTGTCAGGGGCTGGATGAGGTCGAGGAACTCCACGACCGAGCCGGGCCAGCCGTGGCTGAGGAGCAGCGGCAGGGCGTCCGGGTGCGGGGAGCGCACGTGGAGGAAGTGCACGCCCAGGCCGTCGATCTCGGTGCGGAACTGGGGCAGCGCGTTCAGGCGTGCCTCGGCCGGCCGCCAGTCGTACCCGGTCCGCCAGTGCTCGGCCAGCTCCTTCAGATACGCCAGCGGTACGCCCTGCGACCAGTCGTCCACCGTCTCCGGCTCGGGCCAGCGGGTGCGGGCCAGGCGGTCCTTGAGGTCGGTGAGGTCCGCCTCGTCGAATGCCACGTGGAACGGCGTGACGTCCCTGCTCATCGTTGGCCCTCCGGGTCGGGTACGTACGTACTGGTGTCCCGCGGAGGCTAGGGCGGCGGGCTTGAGCACGGCTGGAACGGTGCGGTTGCCTGCGGCGGGGCGGGGCGGGGCGTTGTGGCTTGTGTGTGGTGGTTCGGTGCGGTGTGTTGGGGCCTGCCTGCGGCGGCCTCTTGCGGTGCGGTGTGGCTTGTGTCGTGCCTGCGGCGGCCCCTTGTGGTGTGTTGTGGCTTGTGTCGCGCCTGTGGTGGGTGGGGAGTCGGTGCCGCGCCGGGTGGTGTCCGTCCTCGGTCCGGCGGCCTGTTTCTCGACGGGGTTTCCGTGTTTTCGCGGGCCGCTGCGGGCGGACACCACCCGGCACGTCCCCTCCCCGCCGTGCGCGGCTGCGGCACCGGTTCGAGTGCCGCGCGAGTGCGCCTGAGGGGGAGTTCCAGGGGCCGCTTGCAGCGTGCCGACTCTGACGAGGAGGAGCCGCAGATGGCGACAGGCACAGGACCGCTGAACGGCCTGCGGGTGGTGGAGCTCGCGGCGATCGGGCCCGCCCCGTTCGCCTGCATGATCTTCGCGGACCTGGGGGCCGACGTGGTGCGGATCGACCGGTCCGACGGCGCCCGGTCGTTCGCGGACTGGCACGGAGAACTCGACCGTGGGCGCCGGTCGGTGGAGCTGGACCTCAAGGACCCGGGCGATGTCGACTGGCTGCTGCGGCAGCTGGAGCAGTCGGACGTCCTGGTGGAGGGGTTCAGGCCGGGCGTGGCGGAGCGGCTCGGTATCGGCCCGGAGGTCTGCCTCGGGCGCAGTCCGCGTCTGGTGTACGGCCGGATGACCGGCTGGGGCCAGGAGGGGCCGCTCGCCCGTACCCCGGGTCATGACATCAACTACCTCGCGCTGACAGGCGCGTTGCACGCCATCGGAGAGGCCGGCGGTCCCCCTGTGCCGCCGGTCAACCTGCTGGGTGACTTCGCGGGTGGCGCGATGTTCCTGGTCGCCGGAGTGCTGGCCGCGCTGTACGAGCGGCAGAACTCCGGCCGGGGGCAGATCGTGGACGCCGCGATCGTGGACGGGGCCGGGGCGATGCTCGGCATGCTGACCGCGATGGCCGACAGCGGCCAGTGGCGGCATGAGCGCGGGGTCAATCTGCTCGACGGCGGTGCGCCCTTCTACAGCTGTTACGAGTGCGCCGACGGCGGTCATGTCGCCGTCGGCGCGCTGGAGGAGCGGTTCTACCGAGCACTGCTGGAGGGTCTGGAGCTGGATCCCGAGCGGTTGCCCGATCGGAGTGATCCGGTCAACTGGCCTTCGCTGCGGCGGGTGTTCGCGCGTCGGTTCCTCACCCGGAGCCGGGACGACTGGGCCCGCTGTTTCGAGGAAACGGAGGCGTGTGTGACGCCTGTCCTCAGCGTCACGGAGGCCGCCGCGCACCCCCACCACCAGGCCAGAGGCAGTGGGCCCGCCACCCCGGCGCCGCGCTTCAGCGGGACTCGAGCGGAATTCCACTGACCGCGGTCACCCTGCATGGTGGGCGACAGTTCTGCCCACCATCGCCCCAACCCCACACCAATCCCCCAAACAACCCCCCAAGTAATAGGAGAGGCCACATCATGGCTATTTCGTCCGAACAGGCTCCGTCCGTCGAGACGGAGGTGGACAGCAGGACGACGGGCGCGGATCCGACGGCGGGGGACAGGCCGCTGGACCCCAGGCGCTGGGCAGCCCTGCTGGTGCTGCTCGTCTCCGCCTTCCTGGATCTGCTGGACGGCACGATCGCCAATGTGGCGGCGCCCTCCATGCAACGGGAGCTGCACGCCGGATACTCGGCCATCCAGTGGGTCCTGGTGGGCTACCAGCTCGCCTTCGCCCTGACCCTGATCCTCGGCGGACGGCTCGGTGACATCTACGGGCGCAAGAAGATGTTCCTCGTCGGCGTTGCCGGGTTCACGCTGTGCTCGCTCGCGGCCGGCATCGCCCAGGAGCCATGGCAGCTGGTGGTCGCGCGGGTGATCCAGGGCGCCTCGTCCGGTGTCATGGTGCCGCAGGTGCTGTCGATCATCCACGTCACCTTCAACGACAAGGAACGCGGCACCGCCTTCGCCCTGCACGGCCTGGTCGGCGGTCTCGCCGCGACGCTCGGTCTGGCCCTCGGCGGTCTGCTGGTCGAGTGGAACCTGTTCGGCCTCGACTGGCGTCTGGTGTTCCTGGTCAACGTGCCCGTCGGCCTGGTGGGTCTGGTGTACGGCGCCAAGGTCATCACCGAGTCGAAGGCGCCGCAGGCGCTCCGGCTGGACATCCGCGGCGTGGTGCTGCTGACCCTCGGCTTCGTGATGCTGGTCTTCCCGCTGCTGCAGGGCCGGGAGCTGGGCTGGCCCGCGCTGGGCTTCGTCTCCATGGGTGCCTCGGTGCTGGTGCTCCTCGGCTTCGTCGCCTGGCAGCGTGAGAAGACCCGCCGGGACGGGTCGCCGCTGGTAGAGCTGGGCCTCTTCCGTACCCGCAGCTACTCGGCCGGCCTCGGCGTGAACCTGATCTTCTACGCGGGCATGGGCATGTTCACCATCGGGTGGACGCTGTACATGCAGGTCGGCCAGGGCTGGTCCCCGATGCGGGCCGGCCTCACCAGCCTCCCGTTCTGCGTCGGCGCCTTCCTCACCGCCACCTCGTCCGTGATGATCCTGGTGCCCAAGTTCGGCCGCAAGGCGATGCAGATCGGTGCCGTGGTGCTGATGATCGGGCTGGGCACGTACGTCTGGGTGGCCGGCAAGTACGGCCACGACGTCACCTCCTGGAAGATCGCGATCCCGCTGTTCCTGGTCGGCCTCGGCTTCGGCACGGTGGCCACCCCGCTGCCGCTGATCGTCACCTCCGAGGTGCCGCACGAGCACGCCGGTTCGGCCTCCGGTGTGGTCAACACCAACACCCAGCTCGGCTTCGCCATCGGCGGCGCCCTGATCAGCGTGGTGTTCTTCGGCGGCATCGTCGGCAACACCACCGCCAATGTCGATCACCAGCTTCCGCAGCTGCGCAAGGAGCTGGTGGCGAGCGCCCAGGTCACCCCGGGCCAGGCGGACCGGATCGCCACGGCCTACCGGACCTGCGCCATCGACCGGGCGGGCGAGAAGGACGCCTCTGTCGTGCCCGCCAGCTGCACCGTGCAGCCGCTGCGCGACGCGAAGGTGGCTCAGGTCGTCGGCACGTACGGCAAGGCGCAGGTCGGTGACTCCTTCTCCGACAGCTTCCGGACGCTGCTCAAGGCCTTCATCGGGGTCACCGCCGTGGTGTTCCTGCTGATGTTCGCCCTGCCCAAGCGGCTGCGCCAGGAGCAGCCGGCCGGCGAGCCCGAGGCCGCCCCGGCCTCCTGAGAGGGCGGTGCACAGCACGGCATCGTCGGGGGGTCGGACGGCACACAAGCCGCCCGACCCCTCAGGTGTGCCCTCGCGACAACGCCCCAAGGGGCGCGGGGCTGTGTTTGACATGCGGCTCCGCCGCGTGGGCGCGACCAGCCACAGCGACCCCGCAGACGCCGTACAACCCGTCGCGGCATCCCCGGACAGCGTTCAAGCAGACTTCCGGCCCACTTCGAGCCAGCGGCCGGAGTCTGGGTTCAGCCGCGCAGCGAACCCGCTGCAGGCCGACAGGAAGGAGGGGCGATGGCGCAGCAGAGCTTCCAGCTCTACGACACGACCCTGCGCGACGGCACCCAGATGGCGGGCCTTGCCCTCACCGTCGACGACAAGCTCTCCATTGCGCGCAGCCTGGACGCCCTCGGCGTGGGATTCATCGAGGGCGGCTGGCCCGGCGCGATACCGAAGGACACCGAGTTCTTCCGCCGGGCGCGCACCGAACTCGGCCTCAGGGCCGCCCTGTTGACGGCCTTCGGCGCCACCCGCAGGCCCGACGTCGCCGTCTCGCAGGACCCGCAGGTGCGGGCGCTGCTCGAGGCGGAGACGCCCGTGGTGACGCTCGTCGCCAAGAGCCACACCGGGCATGTGGACCGGGCGTTGCGCACCACGCTCGCCGAGAACCTCGCCATGATCCGGTCCACCGTGCAGCACCTGGTGCTCGCCGGACGCCGGGTGTTCCTGGACGCCGAGCACTACTTCGACGGATATGTCGCCAACCGTGAGTACGCCCTGGAGGTGGTGCGCACCGCCGCGGAGGCCGGCGCCGAGACCGTCGTGCTGTGCGACACCAACGGCGGTTCGCTGCCGGAGGAGGTGAAGGCCGTCGTCGCCGACACCATCGCCATGACCGGCGCGGCCATCGGCATCCACTGTCACGACGACACCGGCTGCGCGGTCGCCAACACCATGGCCGCCGTGGACGCGGGTGCCGTACACGCCCAGGGCACCGCCCACGGCTACGGCGAACGCTGCGGCAACGCCAACCTGTTCACCGTCATGGCGAACCTCGTCCTCAAACGGGGCCGTGAGGTGATCCCGCTGGAGCGTCTCGCGGAGCTGGAGCCCACCGGCCGGGTCATCACGGAGGTCACCGGGATCCCCGGCGTCCCCGCGGCCCCCTATGTCGGTGCGGCGGCCTTCACCCACAAGGCGGGCCTGCACGCCTCGGCGCTGCGCGTCGACCCCGGCCTGTACCAGCACATCGACCCGGCCCGCGTCGGCAACACCATGCGCGTCCTGGTCTCCGACATGGGCGGACGGTCCTCCGTGGAGCTGAAGGCCCGCGAGCTGGGCTACGACGTCGGGGCCGGCTCCGAGGCGGTGGGCCGGGCCGCGGCCCGGGTCAAGGAGCTGGAGAGCCGCGGCTACAGCTTCGAGTCCGCCGACGCGTCCTTCGCGCTGCTGCTGCGCGCGGAGCTGGCCGGGGACGCCCCGTCGGCGCCGTTCGGCGTCGAGTCCTGGCAGGTGGCACTGGACGGGGACAGCGGCGCACGGGCCTCGATGCGGGTGCGTGTCGCGGCGGCACCGCGCACCGTCACCGGCCTCGGCCAGGAGCCCGTGCACGCTCTGGACGCCGCCCTGCACCAGGCCCTGGACCCGGTCTTCCCCGAACTGGCCGGGCTGCGGCTGACCGGGCACACGGTCCGGGAACTCGCCGGGGACCGTACGACGCCGCCCGCGGTGCGGGTCCTGCTGTCGTTCCGGTGCGGCGAGCGGTGCTGGGGCACCGTCGGCGTGGACCGGCATACGACGGGGGCGGCCCTGATGGCCCTGCTGGACGCCGTCCACTACGTCCTGTCCGACGCGCCGGAGCGGCGCCAGGACGCCGAGAGCCTGGTGGCCGCACCGGCCGGCTGACCTCTTCGAACCCTCTGGAGCGGCTGTGCGTGTGGAAGACATCTACCTGCGGGGGACCGCCGTACGTCTCCCGTCCCGATTGCGCGTCGACGACGCCGTGGCCGCGGGCGAGTGCCCGCCCGGCCTCGTCGCCGCCACCGGCGCCGTCTCGGTGGCGTACTCCCCGGACGAGTCCGCCGCCGAGATGGCGGCGCAGGCCGCCCGGGCGGCACTGGCCCGTGCGGGCAGCGCCCCGGCCGACGTCGACCTGGTGCTGCACGCGGACACCTACCACCAGGGCCAGGACCTGTGGCCCGTGGCCTCGTACATCCAGCGGGAGGCCCTGGGCAACAACTGCCCCGCCCTGGAGATCCGGCAGATGTCGAACGGGGGCCTCGCGGCCCTCGACCTGGCCGCCGCCTACCTCACGGCCGGCCACGGGCACGGCGACGCGCTGCTCACCAGTGCCGACCGCTTCTGCACCCCGGGCATCGACCGCTGGCAGACCGACCCCGGCACGCCCTACGCCGACGGCGCCGCCGCGCTCGTGCTGTCCCGGCGCGGCGGCTTCGCCCGCCTGGTCTCCCTCGCCCTGCACGCCGACCCGTCGCTGGAACCCCTGCACCGCGGCGACGAGCCGTTCACCAGGGCCCCGTTCAGCAGCCGGATGCCCGTGGACTTCGAGGAGGCCAAGCGCGCCTTCGTCGGCCGGGTGGGGATGTCGTACGCCATCACCCGGGCGCACGCCGGGCAGCAGACCGTGCTCAAGCAGGCGCTCGCCGACGCCGGCATGGAACTCGGCGACGCCCGGTGGGTGGTGCTTCCCCACTTCGGGCGGCGTCGGCTGCAGTCCATCTACTACAAGCCATTCGGCATCGAACCGGCCCGTACCACCTGGGAGTTCAGCCGGACTGTCGGCCACCTCGGCGCCGGCGACCAGTTCGCGAGCCTCGACCATCTGCTGGTCTCCGGCCAGGCCTCCCCCGGCGACCGCTGCGTACTGGTGAGTGTCGGAGCGGGATACAGCTGGGGCTGCGCCGTCGTAGAGATCACCGAACGCCCTCACTGGGCCCAGGGCCGGGAAGAGAGTCCCGGCGGGTCCTGAAGCCGTGCCCGGCCTGATATGGCCGGTCTCCACCCGCCGTCGAGGTGTGCTCGAGGCGGCTGTGCCACTCTGCTGATCGCCGTCACGGACGGCACGATTCGAAGGAAGGACCCGCCGTGGCGACGACCGTTACGAGCGAGACACCGGACACCGCCCCCCTCGCCGGCACGCATCTGACGGAACACTCCATCACCGTGGCGGCGCCACCGGAGGCCTGCTACGCGCTGGTGGCGGACGTCGCCTCCTGGCCCCAGGTGTTCGGGCCCACCGTCCACGTCGAGGTGGTCGAGGAGAGCCGGGACGCGGCGGGCGCGGGCGAGCAGCTGCTGCGCATCTGGGCGATCGCCCACGAGCAGGTGCGCACCTGGACCTCGCGCCGCACCCTCGATCCGCACTCCCGTACGGTCACTTTCCGCCAGGTGGTCTCGGCGGCCCCCGTCGCCTCGATGGGCGGCACCTGGCGCATCGAGTCCCTGGAGGACGGCACGACACGGGTGGTGCTGCTGCACGACTACCGCGCCGTGGGCGACGACCCGGAGGCCGAGCAGCTCATCGAGCGCGCCGTGGACCGCAACAGCGTCGCCGAACTCGCGGCCCTGAAGAACGCGGCGGAACTCGGCGAGTCCGCGGACGAACTCCAGTTCACTTTCAGTGACTCGGTGACGGTCGCCGGGGCCGCCGGCGACGTGTACGCCTTCCTGGACCGCGCCGATCTGTGGCCCGAGCGGCTGCCCCATGTGGCGCGGCTCGCCCTCACCGAGGACGAACCGGGCATCCAGCACATGGACATGGACACCCGCAGCCCGGACGGCTCCCTGCACAACACCACCTCGGTCCGGGTGTGTTTCGAGGACCGCAAGGAGATCGTGTACAAGCAACTGCGGGTACCGGTGGCCATGCGGGTGCACACCGGACGCTGGACCATCGAACCGTCGGGTGACGGGGAGACCCTCACCGTCACCTCCTGGCACACGGTGGTGCTCGACCCCGAGGGCGTGCGCTCCGCGCTCGGCGCCGACGCCACGCTCGCCGAGGCCAGGGCCCTGGTCCGCAAGACCCTGGGTACCAACAGCTCGACCACCTTGCGCCATGCCAAGCAATTCGCGGAGGACCTGCATGCCGGGACGTGATCTCACCGGACCCGTCACGATCATCAACCGTTTCGAGGTCAAGGGCGACACCGACAGGTTCGAGCGGATGTTCCGGGAACACTCCCAGTTCCTGCGCCGGCGCACCGACTTCGACTTCCTGGTGACCGTACGCCTCGCCGACCATCCGCATGTGTACGTCCACCTGGGGCACTGGCGCACCCTGCGCGCCTTCCGCGACACCGTGCACGACGAGACGTTCCTGGGCCATGTCGAGCGGCTGGAACCGCTTGTCGAGACAGAGGTCGACCAGGCCGTCAGCGTCGGCCGGGTGCTGCGGGACAACGCGCGGGTCGGCACCGAGAGCGTCGTGCTGCTGCGCGCCCGGGTCGGCGGGGACTGGCGCGCCTTCGAGCGGCGGTTCGCCGGTCTCGCCGGCCGTCTCGGCGAGGCGGACGGCTTCGGCGGCAGCGACCTGCTGCGCTCCCTGCTGCGCCCCGCGCTCTACACCGGCGTGCTGTGGTGGCGGGACCCCGAGTCGCTGGAGCGGGCCCTGGACAGCGAGCCGGTCCAGGCCGCCCGGGAGGAGCTGGAGCGAGGCGCCGAGGTCGTGCTGGAGCGGACCCGGCACATGGCCTACGAACGCGTGATCGACTGATCGCAACCCCCAGGGGCGGACGCCCCAGCGGTGACCGAGCCGAGGACTCCCTGGTCCTCGGCTCGGTCGCGTTCGGGACGCGAGGGCGGCTCTAGGTGGTACATGCACGCTGGTGACATGACCGACGAGACGCACATCACCGTGGTGCGCGGCCGGCCCGATGCCGCCGAACTGGCAGCGGTCACCGCCGTGTTGCTCGCCCTGTCCCGCCGTGACCGGGAGCCGGACCAGGAGGAGAAGGCGGCGTACGCGGACTGGACCGTCCGGAACGCGGGTCACCGGGTGCCGTCCTGGCCGGGGAGATGACCGGCGGACCACGACCACCTGTCGCCCCGGCGTACGAGAGAGACATCACGACACGAAAGGGGAGGGCGTTGACCGGCCACCGGACATTCACCGACATCGTGCGGAGCAGAGTCGTCGAGTCACCCGACCGTGAGGCGCTGATCCTCCTCACCGAGCAGGACGGGGCACTGCGGCCGGAGACGCTCTCCTACGCCGAACTCGACAGGGCCGCACGGACGGTGGCCTTCCGGATCGGGCGCCACGCGGCGCCCGGCGAACGGGTCCTGATCCTGCACGAGTCGCCCAGGCTGTTCGGCATCGGCTTCCTCGCCTGCCTCTACGCGGGCGTGATCGCGGTGCCCGCCGCGCCCCTCGGCGCCCTCGGCCGGCCCGAGGAACGCATCACCGGCATCGTCAAGGACTCCGGCGCCGGCTGTGTGCTCACCTCGCTCGCGGAGGCCCTCGACGTCACCCAACTGCTGGCCCGCACCGGACACGGGCGCGTCACCTGCATCCCCACCGACGCCGACGTCACGGACGCGGTAGACGCCCTGGACGGCGCGGACGGCGCGGACGGCGGGCAACCGTGGCAACCACCGCGGCGGGAGCCCGACGACGTGGCGTTCCTGCAGTACACCTCCGGCTCGACCCGCGAGCCCCGCGGGGTGATCGTGACGCACCGCGCGCTGCTCGCCAACCACCGGGCGATCCACGCGGCGCTCGGCACCGTGCCGGGCGGCAGGATCGGCGGCTGGCTGCCGCTGCACCACGACATGGGCCTGATCGGCCAGTTCCTGCACGCCCTGTGGCTCGGCGGCACCGCCGTCCTGCTCTCCCCGGTCGCCTTCGTCAAGCGCCCGGCGCACTGGCTGGAGACCATCTCGCGCTACGGACTCACCGTGAGCGGCGCCCCCGACTTCGCCTACGACCTGTGTGTGCGCCGCGTCAACGACAGCCAGCTCGCCGGGCTCGACCTGTCCGGCTGGCAGGTCGCCGTGAGCGGCGGTGAACCCGTCAACTCCGCGACCATGCGGGCCTTCGCCGACCGGTT
>NZ_CM002285.1:5383206-5393771 GCF_000497445.1 Streptomyces roseochromogenus subsp. oscitans DS 12.976
CCTGCGGCCGGCCCGCGGGCGTCGAGGTGCGCATCGTCGACCCCGGCACCGGCAGGGCGCTCGAGGACGGCCGGGTCGGGGAGATCTGGGTGCGCGGCGAGTCGGTCTCGCCGGGCTACTGGGGCAGCCCGAGGGACAGCGCCGACATCTTCGACGGGCGGATCAAGGACGGCGAGGGCGGCTATCTGCGCACGGGCGACCTCGGCGCCCTGGTCGACGGACGGCTGTGCGTGACCGGCCGGATCAAGGACGTGATCGTGGTGGCGGGACGCAATCTGTATCCGCAGGACCTGGAGCGCACGGTGCGCGAGGTCAGCGCCCTGTTCGGCTCCGGCACCGCGTTCGGGGTGCCCGGCGAGCGCGAACACGTCGTCGTGGTCCAGGAGCTGCGGGGCCGCAGCCGCTACGGCGTCGACCTGGCCGAACTCACCGCCGGCGTACAGCGACGGCTGAGCGAGCAGTACGACGTCGCCCCGAGCGGTGTCCTCCTGGTCCGCCCCGGCACGGTCCGGCGCACCACCAGCGGCAAGCTGGAACGGGCCGCCATGCGCCGGATGTTCCTCAACGGTGAACTCACCGCACTGCACCAGTGGGTCGACCCGGAGGTCGAACGGCTGGTGCGGCGCGTCACGCCACGAAAGGGTCCGCGATGACAACACCGCCCGGCCCGCAGGAACGGATCGACGCCCTGGAGGCCGCCCTCGGCCCCCTCGACGATCCCGCGAACCCGCTCGGCGCCGCCGCGCTGCTCGCCGCCGACGCGGCGGGTGAGCCGGTGTCCGGTGCCGAGCGGGTGCTCGACGTGTTCGGACTGAACGCGGAGTTCGTCCCCGCCGAACTGGGCGGGCGACTGTGGCGCATGGACGTCCTCGGCCGGCTCCTTCGCCCGCTGTTCCGCCGGGACGCCTCCCTGGGCTTCGGATACGGCCTGAGCTGCTTCTTCGCCGCGGTGCCGGTGTGGACCGCGGGCAGCGCCGCGCAGCGCCGCTTCGTCGCCCGGCTGCTGCTGGACGGCGGCCGTGTCGCGGTCGCACGGCACGAGGTGGCGCACGGCAACGACTTCGTCCGCGACGAGCTGACCGCCCGGCCCGCCGCCGGCGGCGGCCTGTCGGTGAGCGGCGGCAAGACCGCGATCGCCAACGCGGCCCGCTCCCGCGGCCTGGTGGTCTTCGCCCGCACCGCGGACGCGCAGGGCGGCCGCAGCCACTCGGTGCTGCTCCTGGACCGCGCCGCCCTGCCCGCCGACCGGATCACCGACACCGGGCGGCACTCCACCACCGGGATGCGCGGCGCCGAGTTCGGCGGCCTCGCCTTCACCGACTGCACCGTGCCCGACAGCGCGGTGCTCGGCCGGGTCGGCGACGGCTATGAACTGTCGCTGCGCTCCTCCCTGTTGATCCGCGGCCTCATCCCGTCGATCGTGCTCGCCGGTGTCGACACCGCGCTGCGCACGGTCGCCGCGTTCGCCACCCGGCGCCGTGCCGACGGCCGTTCCTCTCTTGACGTACGGCATGTGCGGGACGTACTCACCGGCGCCTTCCTCGACCTGCTGCTCATCGACTGCCTGGCCCTGGTCGCCACCCGGGCGCTGCATCTGCTGCCGCATCAGATGAGCGTGTACGCGGCGTCCGCGGCCTATCTCGCGCCGCGGCTCGCCGCCGAGACGATGGACGAGATGGCGGCGGTGCTCGGCGAGGAGAGCTTCGCGGTGAGCGGCACATACGGGATGTTCCAGAAGCAGCTGCGCGACCTGCCCGTCACCTCGCTCGGCCACGCCGGCAGCGCGGGCCGCCAGGTCAGCATCCTGCCGCAGCTGCCGCACTTCGCACGGCACGCCTGGTTCGCGGAACGGGAAGCACCCGCCGCGCTGTTCCGGCCGCACGAAGATCTCCCGCCGCTGGACCTGCCACGCCTGTCCCTGCTCTCCGGCAGCGATCCGCTGGCCGCGACCCTGGTCGCCTGCACCGCATGGCTGGAGTCGGCCGACCTCACCGTGCCGGGGCGCGAGGACTGGCCGCTGCTGCGCACGCTCGCCCGGGCGTTCACCGGTGAACTCAGCGAGCTGGCCAAGGCGTTCGGCGAGGTCGACCCCGGCGACCGGGCCACGCTGGCCAGCCCGCACAACTTCGCGCTCGCCGACCGCTACACCCTGGTCCTGGCGGCGGCGGCCTGCCTGGGGACCTGGCGCGCGCAGACCAGCGCTCCGGCCGACGCGTTCCTGGCCGATCCGGCCTGGGCGTCCGCGGTGCTCCACCGCCTCGCCCGGCGCCTCGGCCTGCCCCTGCCCGACCTGCCCCGGGACCAGGCGGGCCGGGGCAGCCCCGTCGCCGCGTGCGAACAGCGCGTGCTCGCCGAGGCACTGGACCGCCTGCACGGCCGCCGCAGCTACGACTTGTACGGCTCCGCGCTGGCCTGATCCGCCGGCGGAGGTATCCACCCGAGCCCGAGATGGAGCACCGACCATGTCTGAACCCCAGCACGACGACGCACACGACGACTCCTTCGGCGCGGCCCAGCGCGAATGGCTCACGGAGCGGCTCAGCCACTACCTCGGTGTGCCGGTGGACGAGAACGTGCCGTTCCACGAGTACGGAGGCTTCGACTCGGTGGCCGCGCTCAGCCTCTACGGCGACATCGAGGAGGAGTTCGGGCCACTGATCGACCCCACGGACATCGAGACGTATCCCACCGTGCGCGAGCTGGCCCGGTACATGGCCCAGCACGACCCGCGTCCGGCGGGCGGCGGCCTGGTCCGGGCGGCCTTCGTGTTCACCGGACAGGGCTCCCAGCACCCGGGCATGACCTCCGGCCTGTACTGGAACTGCACGGGCTACCGCGCCCATCTCGACCAGGCCGCCGCCGAGTTGCTGCCCTACACCGGGACGTCGGTGGTGGAGCTGATCCTCGGCAACGACCCGCGGATCCACCAGACCGCGTTCACCCAGCCCGCGCTGTTCGCCGTCGAGTACGCCCTGGCGCAGACCCTGCGGGAGGAGGGCGTGACCCCGGTCGCCGTCCTGGGCCACGGCATCGGCGAGTTCGCGGCGGCCGCCGTCGCGGGCGCCCTGTCGCTGCCCGACGCCGCCAAGCTGGTCGCGCTGCGCGGCGCCTTCATGCAGTACCTGCCCTCCGACGGCGGCATGATGGCCACCTGCGCGGCCCCGTTCGAGGCGGCCGAGCTGGTCGCGTCCGAGCCCGGCGTCGGCATCAGCGCCATCAACGCCGCCAAGGCCACCGTGCTCTCCGGCGATCGCGCGGGGCTCGAGCGCATCCAGGAGCAGCTGGAGAGCAGGGGCATCGCCTGCCGGCATCTGACGGTGACCCACCCCTTCCACTCACCGCTGATGGCCCCCATGGTGCCGAAGTTCGACGCCGTGGCCCGCCGGATCGCCGGCGGCGCCGCCCGGGTGCCGTTCTACTCCACCCTGTACGGCCGGCTGACCACCGAACCGCTCTACGGGGCGTACTGGAGCGAGCAGATCACCTCGCCCGTCCGCTTCGCCGACGCTGCCCGCGCGATGCTCGCCCAGCAGACCCCCACCCATGTCGTGGAGATCGGACCCCGCGTGGTGCTCACGCCGTTCCTGCGCCGGATGGGCGGCAGCGAGGGGCCGACCTGCCTGGCGGTGTGCCGCGGTCCGGAGAGCGACGCGGTGGATCTGGCCGGGGTGATCTCGGCACTCGACGCGGGACCGCTGGCGGCGGCGCTGGCGGGGGCGTGAGCCGATGACGACGATCGGCCGGCCGCTGTGGGCGCCGGGACCGGAGAGCCCCTGGGAGCGGGTGCACGAGGAACTTCTGCGCAACGGCAGCGTCCTGGTGCACGGCAGGATGCCCGGCTGGCAGCCGGACGCCGGAGCGGCGGACCTGCGCCTGCTCCTCGGCCGTGACTGGGCTCGTTACGAGAAGCTCGGCCGGGCCGGTATGCGAGAGCGTTTCCTCGCCTCCCGGCTGTTTCTGCGGTACACCGCCGCGGCGGCCGTGCGGACACTGCCGCACCTGGTGGACGTGGCGTATCTGCCGGGCGGCCGCCCCTATGTGCGCGGCCTGGACCAGATCGACATCAGCCTGAGCCACACCGACGAGACGATGGTCGTCGGCGTCACCCGCCGGGGCCGGATCGGGGTCGACGTGGAACGCGCGGACCGGCGGCTCGCGCACACCGGTTCCGAGGCGCAGGCCTGCACTCCGTTCGAGAAGCGGAACCTGGACCGGGGCGCGGAGAGCGTCCGCAACGACACGATGGTGCGGCTGTGGACCCTGAAGGAGGCTTACAGCAAGGCGCTCGGCCAGGGCCTGCGGTTCCGTTTCACCGAGTTCGGCTTCGCCCTGCACGGTGCGTCCGGCGCCCGGCTGGTCCGTCCCGACGGCTCTGCCACGGATGACGGCGGCTGGACGTTCGGGACCTTCGCCGTCGGCGGCAGCCATGTGGTGAGCGTCGCGGTGTTCGACGACGGGTTCGGGGAGCTGTCGGACGTCTCGGTGGGGACGACGCTGCACGAGGGGCTGCTGGACGCGCTGTACGGGGCGACCGGCGAGGAGCTGCCCGGTCCGGCGGGCTCAGGGGATCCAGCCGGCGTCCTCGGCGATGCGGATGGCGTCGACACGGTTGCGGGCGCCTAGCTTGCCGACGACTGAGGTGAGGTAGTTTCGGACGGTGCCCTTGGTGAGGTAGAGACAGCCGGCGATCTCGGCGGCGTCGGCCCCCCGGGCCGCCAGCCGCAGCACCTCCATCTCCCGGCGGGACAGCGGATTGTCCGGGAAGTCCCAGGCGGTCATGGCGAGTTGGGGGTCGACGACACGACCGCCCATCGCCACGGAGCGCACGGCGCTGGCGAGTTGGTCCGGAGGGGAGTCCTTCAGCAGGAAGCCGGACACATGGGCCGACATGGCACGGCGCAGGGTGCCGGGCTTGCCCAGGCTGGTGAGAATCAGGGAGCGGCAGCTGGGGAGCTGTTCATGCAGGTCGGCGGCGGCCGTAAGACCGTCCATGCCCGGCAGGTCGACATCGATCACCGCCACGTCGGGCCGGACCTCGAGCGCGGTGCTGACGATCGTGTCGCCCCGCTCCACGGTGGCGATGACCTTGAGATCGGGCTCGAGTTCCAGCAGGGCGACCAGCGCGCCGCGGATCATGTGCACGTCCTCGGCGAGCAGGACAGTGATGGACAGCACCTGTTACCTCCCCCAGGCAGCGGTGACTCGTCTGATCAGCCCCTGTTCAGGCTGCGGTTCAGGCTGCGGACCTCTCGTCGTCCGGCGCGTCGGCGGCCGTGCCCGCGGGAACCTCGCCCTTGTGCGGCTGGAGCGGGGCCCGTGCCACGAGGCGGTACAGGCCCTCCTCGTCGACGCCGGCCGTCAGTTCCCCGCCGATGGCGGCGAGCCGGGTCCGCAGATTGCCCAGACCGCTCCCGCCACCGGAACGCGTGTCAGGCTCCCCCCTGTTCGCCACTCCGTCGTTGACCAGCGTAAGGAGAACCGTTTCCGTCTCGCTGGTGGCCTTGATGGTACATACCTCGGCCTTACTGTGCCGAAGGATGTTGGTGACTCCTTCCCGCAACGCGGTCGCGAGGACCGTGTCGACCACAGGATGCAGCCGTTCGACCCGCACGTCGACCTCCGTGCGGACATCGGCCGACATCAGAACCGCCGCGGCCGATTCCGCCTCGTCGCGCAGCGACATGTCCCGGTAGCCGCGCGAGACCAGACGTACATCGGCCAGGGCCTGCCGCGCGACGAGCAGCAGGGACGTGGTCTCGTCCGCGGCCAGCTCCGGCCGGGTGGGTATCAGCCGGTTGACCAGCTCGCCCTTGAGCGTGATGGTGGACAGGCTGTAGCCGAGCAGGTCATGCAGGTCCCGGGCGAAGCGGAGGCGTTCCTGGGTTACGGCCATGCGGGCCAGTTGTTCGCGGGTGTCGTGCACTTCCTGGACGATGTCGGTCAGGCGGGTCAGACCGTAGATGACGAAGCCCGCGAGAATGATGGAGAGAACGACGTAACAGCCGTACAGGACGCCTTGTCCCGCGAGCAGCGGGTACACCGGGGAGGTGGCGACAACGAGCCAGAACAGAGGCCAGGCGACGCGGTTGGGCAGGGTGAGCAGGATTGTTCCGGCGAGCGGGCCCTGCATGCTGCCCCAGTTGAGGCCGAACCACACCGCCGGCAGGTAGGTGAGGACGAGCTGTCCCACGAGAACGCCGAGGCGCCGGCGCAGCCGCCAGGCGCGGGCCGAGGCAGAGGTCAGGCTGAACTGCACGCCGAACTCAAGCAGCACGATACCTATGCACGTGCCCAGTTTGACGGCGCTGGCCGTGTCGAACGACAGCACGTTGATGATGACGACGGTGCAGTAACAGCCCAGAACCACGAGCGTGATCGTGCGGGCGAGTCGGGGCGCCAGTGCCGGATGGACCGAGGTGTGGGGGGAATCCTCGGCATCCTTGGGACTTTCCGTTCTCCGGAAAGTGTCCGGCATCGTGACCTCCTTGCCCGGGGACATGGCGCAAGGCATGGTATGGGCACGACTGAACGGCGGCCAGTGATGGCTGTAATTAGCCGGTTTCACACGAACAACGGAATGGGGTTGAGGTCGCCGTAGCGCGTAGCGCGCGTGATGCGGCCGAGTGTCACCGGGATGTCGAAGAGGCGGCCGGGCGCGAACCTGGCCCAGAAGTGACGCATACCGGGAACGATCACCTTCACCACAGGAAGCCGCACGTCAGGCCGAGTCTGATCGAGGACCAGCAGCTCCATGCCACGCTCCCGCACCAGACTCTCGGCCACGGTGAGGTCGCCGAGCAGATCCTCGCGTGGTTCGCACACGTAACTCGCGGGCGTAAGTGGCGACTCGGCCGAGTCCGGTACGAGATATGGCTGATTCCGGGTAGTCGCTTCTGTCCACCAGGAGGCCAGCTCCGGATGGACGGAGGCGAACTCGGTGTCCGCTTCCGCTTCCACGTCCGGCGGTGGCAGCAGCTGCGCCATCTCGGTCACCGCGCGGCGCAGCGCCGTACGCGGGTCGAAATGGGCGCCGAACCCGAGGCAAATGCGCTGTGACGTCGCGTCCTTGTGGCAGGAGACGGCGGCCATGACGGGGATGCCGAAGTCCGTGGTCAGGTCCAGCACCCACACATCGCGCCGCAACCTGCCGTAGGCGGAGCGGACGTCAGCGAGCCAGGGCTCGTCGAAGGCATCCAGATCGACGCCCGGCTGCCGGGTGCGGTTGTACCACCACAGGCCCACCGCGTCACGTTCGACCACTTCGAGGAATCCCTGCAGCGTCGCGTCCTCCAGACTGCTGCCGGCCGCGTTGCCGTTGGAATCCGCCCAGATCGGTGACGGCCGCCGGCCGGGGCCGGAACCGAAGTAGAGCATCGACGTGGGGAGCAGACGGTGGGCGCCCGCGGTCATCGACCACACCGGGGTCCATTCCGTCGGGGCGTGCGGGTCGAAGGGCGGCGGAACCTGCTGGAACGCGGCGCCAGAGCGGTTCCAGCTGTCCCGCTCGGCGAACTGCCGGTCGGCGTACAGCTGGCACGTGTTGGGGTGCAGCGCGCTCTCGCCGAGTCCGGCGAGCGTGTCGAGCACGACCGGCTCGTCCCCCTGGCGGGTCGCGCTGTAGCGCTCGACCGCCTCACACAGCGCGCCGACCTCGGCCTCCAACGGTGTGGTTCCCTTGCCGCCGCTGTAGCTGCGCAGCCCGTGACGCAACCCCGCGAGCGAGTCGGCGCGCAGCGCGGGATTGCGCCCGGAGACGTATCGGTTGAGACCTTGCGGGGTGCCCGGGGCCGGCCGCAACTCCGGCACCACACCGGTCAGGGGGTCGACGAGGTGCCGGTAGCGGTGCAGTACCGTTTCTGCGGACAGGGCCCGGTGACCGCCGCCGGCCGTGGCCGACTTCAGCCGGGAGACGAAGGACACCGGGCGCCGTACGGTCGCCGCGACCAGACCACGGTCGCCGCACTCGGGGCACTGGGGGCGCCGGGTCACCGGGTGGTGGCGCGTGCGCAGGGTGCGGGTGTCCAGAGTGCACAGGGCGGCCTGCTCGGCGTAGCGCATCCCGGCGACCCACTTCGCCGTCTCCAGGACGGCGCTCTGGAGCCCCAGAGCGCGTACGGAAGCGACGTAGGCCCGCGGGAGCGGCACCGGACCGGGCAGCCCGAGTACTCGCTGCACCGGCGCCTGAGTGGCGCGGTGCCCGCGCAGCCGGTACGCGAGGCACGACCAGCATGCCTGGCCGGGCATCCCGAACACAGGACCCACCCAGGCCTCGACGCCGTACGGCTTGGCGAGCAGCCAGGGCCGGTCGGCGGCCCGGTGCCGGGCGTCCACCTCGGCCAGCGACGGGTCCAGGTAGTCGTCGCAGACGACCAGCGTGAACGCGGCGGACGCGTCATCGTCGGCCAGGGTGAGACCGGAGGCGAGGCACTCCTCGCGAATGGTGTCCGGGTCCGTCCGGCCCAGCACCAGGACCTGCACCTGGGTTCCGCGCAGGGCTGCCTGGGCGCCTGCGCCGCTCAGTCCCGCGAGTTCCCAGTACGCCTCGGCGGCAGCATCCGACGACGGGACGCGGTAGCCGATGAGCTGGGCCTGGGCGAGCGCGGCGATCGTCCGGCCCGCCGCCGTGGCGCCCAGCAGTGTCGCGGCCTCCTCCAGGACGGCCTCCAGGGTCCGGGTCCCGTCGAGCAACGGGGCGAGGATCTCCACGTCCGGGCCGTGCAGGGCGGTCGTGCCGTGCTCCGACAGCAGATACACGGCCTCACCGCCGACCACCTCGACGCGCAGGTGGGGCTTGAACCCCACCTGCGGTGCCACACGGGGCATCGTGCCGGATCTGCTCATGCGCACCGGGGGCCGGAGTGCTCGCCCAGGTACTGGGGCGTGAAGTAGCTGCCCAGGGTGACGGAGGTGTCCATGCTGTCCAGGTCCTCGATCACCAGCGTCTCGTGGCCGGCCTCGACCAGATACACCGGCTCCGTCGCCGCGACCCCGAACTCCGCGAGCACCGAGACCGGGTCGGTGAGGTAGCGGGCGGCCAGGTCGGGTTCGAGTCCGGCTCGGGCGGTGAGAAGTGCGATGCCGTGGTCCTGCGCGGACGCTCCGGCCGGACGGGCCGGGGCGGCTATGGTCAACGTGCTCATGGAACCCTCCAGAGTCATGAGTGTTGAGAAGCGCTGCGAATCGGGAATTCGTTCGGCGTCCCGCGTCACCGAAATTCTGGAGGGCGCTGTTTCAAGCCGCACAGTGTGGCCGTCACCATCGCGGTATGACATTTTCATAGGCCTCTTCATGACCCGCACACTGTGGCTCGAACCCGGCTGCTGCGAAGCTTTTGCCTTGCTCGGGAGGCGGCGACCGCCGGCCCCTCGGCCGACGGCACCGCCCGCGTAAGACGGGGGCGGGCACCGCCCGCGCGAGACGGGAGAGTGATCACATGGACATCAAGGTACTGGGTCGGCTCACTGCGGAACTCAACGGCGTGTCGGTGGTGCCTAGTGCCGCCAAGCCGCGGCAGATTCTCGTCCTGCTCGCCCTGCAGACGGGACGCGTCGTCACCGTGCCGACGCTGATGGAGGAGATCTGGGGCGAGGACATACCCCGCAGCGCAGCCACCACCCTGCAGACGTACATCCTCCAGCTGAGGCGCAAGATAGCGGCCGCCCTGGAGGGTGACACGAGCCGGCAGCCGAAGGACATCCTCGTCACCCAGCACGGCGGCTACCTCCTTGAGGTGCAGCCGGGGCAGATCGACGTGCAGGAGTTCGAGCAGCTGTGCGCCTCCGGCCGGGACGCCCACGAGGCGGCCGACTACCGGACCTCCGCCGAGCTGCTGCGCAGGGCCCTGGACCTGTGGCAGGGGCCGGCGCTCGTGGACGTACCGGTGGGCAGCGTGCTCGAACTGGAGGCGCTGCGGCTCGAAGAGGACCGGATGGCGGCGCTGGAGCTGCGTATAGAGGCCGATCTGCGCCTTGGACGGCACGCCGAGATCGTGCCCGAACTGCGGGTGCTGGTGGCCAAGCACCCCATGCACGAGAACTTCTGCGCGCATCTGATGACCGCGCTGCACCGCTCGAACAAGGCCTGGCGGGCGCTGGAGGCGTATCAGCGGCTGCGCGGTTCGCTCGTCGAGGAGCTCGGCCTGGAGCCGTCGCCCCGGCTGCAGCGGCTGCACCAGTCGATCCTCTCCGCGGACCCGGCACTGGACGCCGACCTGCACCACCGGGTCCCCTTCTCCGCGGCGGGCTGAACCGACGACCCCGTCCGCGGCTCCTGCCGGTCGATTCCGCGGCTCCCGTGGGTGGTCTGCCGGGTCGGTTGCCCCTCCCCGTGGTTGGCTGGGTCCGCCCCCTGCGGTTCCTGTCCGTGGCCGGCGCGGCCGGTGCCGCCCTTCCCGTTTTCGGTCCGGGTAAGTCGGTTACCCCTTCCGGCGGTCGGCCGAGTTCGCCCGCTCCTCCCGGCGGTCGGTCGAGTCCGCTCGCCCCCCGGCGGTCGGCTCAGTCCGTCCGTCCCTCCGTGCGGTCGGTCGAGTTCGCCCGCTCCTCCCCGTGGTTGGCCGGGTTCGCCCC
>NZ_CM002285.1:5394246-5565939 GCF_000497445.1 Streptomyces roseochromogenus subsp. oscitans DS 12.976
TGGCCGGGTTCGCCCCCTGTGGTTCCTGTCCGTGGCCGGCGTGGCCGGTTGCCGCCCTTCCCGTTTCCGGGTAAGTCGGTTGCCCCTCCCGGCGATCGGTCGAGTCCCCTTGCCCTCGGCGGCCGGCTCAGTCCGTCCGTCCCTCCGTGCGGTCGGCCGAGTCCGCTCGCCCCCGGCGGTCGGCCGAGTTCACCCGTTCCTCCCGGCGATCGGTCGAGTCCCCTCGCCCCCGGCGGTCGGCCCAGTCCGTCCGTCCCTCCGTGCGGTCGGCCGAGTCCGCTCGCCCCTCCCGGTGGTCGGCCCAGTCCGCCCGCTCCCCCGGTGGTCGGCCGGGTCCGGCGGCTCCCGCCTCGAGGCGGGTTCGAGGCAGCGGTCCTACGTTCGGCCGATGACGATCCTCGACGACCTCACGGTCTCCACAGCCGCCCCTGACCTGCGCCGAGCCGCCGCGGAGCTGCGTCGTATCAAAGAGGAAGTGAGCCGGGGACCCGATCCCGAGGCCACCCGGCGGCAGCACGCGAAGAACAAGCTCACCGCCCACGAGCGGCTGGCGGTCCTCTTCGACGAGGGCACCTTCACCGAGATCGAACCGCTGCGCAGGCACCGCGCCACCGGATTCGGCCTGGAGGACAAGAAGCCGCACGGCGACGGCGTGGTGATCGGCTGGGGCCTCGTCCACGGCCGTACCGTCTTCGCGTACGCCCATGACTTCCGCGTCTTCGCCGGCGCGCTCGGCGAGGCCCACGCCGCCAAGGTGCACAAGGTGATGGACCTGGCCGAGGCGGCCGGCGCGCCCCTGGTGTCGCTCAACGACGGCGCGGGCGCCCGCATCCAGGAAGGCGTCACCGCCCTCGCCGGCTACGGCGGGATCTTCCGCCGCAACGTCGCCGCGTCGGGTGTCATCCCGCAGATCAGCGTGATGCTCGGCCCGTGCGCCGGCGGCGCCGCCTACAGCCCCGCCCTGACCGACTTCGTGTTCATGGTGCGCGAGACCGCCCAGATGTTCATCACCGGACCCGACGTCGTACAGGCCGTCACCGGCGAGAAGATCACCCACAACGGCCTGGGCGGCGCCGAGCCGCACGCGACCGCCTCCGGCGTCTGCCACTTCGCGTACGACGACGAGACCGAGTGCCTTGAGGACGTACGCTTCCTCATCTCGCTGCTGCCGTCCAACAACCGCGAGCTGCCGCCCGCCGCATCGGCCGACGACCCCGCGGACCGGCGCACCGAGGCCCTGTGCGACCTCGTACCCGCCGAGCCGGGCCGCTCCTACGACGTCCGCGATGTCATCGGGGAACTCGTCGACGACGGCGAGTACTTCGAGGTCCACGAGGCATGGGCCCGCAACGTGGTGTGCGCGCTGGCCCGCCTCGACGGGCACACCGTCGGCATCGTCGCCAACCAGCCCGCCGTGCTCGCCGGTGTGCTCGACATCCACGCCAGCGAGAAGGCCGCCCGCTTCGTCTCCACCTGCGACGCGTTCAACATCCCGCTGGTCACCCTTGTCGACGTGCCCGGCTTCCTGCCCGGCGTCGACCAGGAGCACAACGGCATCATCCGGCACGGCGCGAAACTGCTGTACGCGTACTGCAACGCCACCGTCCCCCGGATCTCCGTGGTGCTGCGCAAGGCGTACGGCGGCGCCTACATCGTCATGGACTCCCGGTCCATCGGCTGCGACCTGTCCTTCGCCTGGCCGACCAACGAGATCGCCGTGATGGGCGCCGAGGGCGCCGCGAACGTCATCTTCCGCCGCGAGATCAACGCGGCCGACGACCCCGACGCCGTACGGGCGCAGCGCATCAAGGAGTACAAGACCGAGCTGATGCACCCCTACTACGCCGCCGAACGCGGCCTGGTGGACGACGTCATCGAGCCGGCCGAGACCCGCTCCGTCCTGATCCGGTCCCTGGCCATGCTGCGCGGCAAAAAGGCCGAAGTGCCCGCCCGCAAGCACGGCAACCTCCCCACCTGACCTGCACCTGACCTGCACCTGGCCAGCACCTGACCTGCACCTGACCTGCGCAGACACGGCGTCCACGCGGACGCGAGCGGCCGTCGAGCACCTGCACGTTCCATGGGATGCACCGGATACGGCGGCACGCCACAAGCGAGTGGCCGTCCGGCCCGGCCGGCCGGGGCGCGATCCCATCCATGGCAGCCCCGGCCGCCGCGACACCGCAGTGTTCCGGACGAAGGGATCGACAGTGGCCCGCACAGTTCCATCCGGCAGGGAGTGCGCGAAGCACCCCGCCCCGTCGAAGGCGAGGTAGATGATGCGTCGAGTTGCCATCACCGGACTGGGCGTCGTGGCCCCTGGCGGGATCGGCGTCAAGGAGTACTGGGACCTGCTCACCGCCGGCCGTACCGCCACCCGCACCATCTCCTTCTACGACCCCTCCCAGTTCCGCTCCCGGGTCGCCGCCGAGTGCGACTTCGACCCGCTGGCCGCCGGCCTCTCCCAGCAGGAGACCCGACGGCTGGACCGGGCCGCGCAGTTCGCGGTCGTCTCCACCCGGGAGGCGCTCGCCGACAGCGGCCTCGACACCTCCGACCTCGACCCGGGCCGGATCGGCACCTCGCTCGGCAGCGCGGTCGGCTGCACCACCAGCCTGGAACGCGAGTACGCGGTGGTCAGCGACGGCGGCCGCGAGTGGCTCGTCGACCACGAGTACGCGATTCCCCAGCTCTACCGGCACTTCGTGCCCAGCTCGATGGCCGCCGAGGTGGGCCGGGCGGCCGGCGCCGAGGGACCGGCGGCCGTGGTCTCCACCGGCTGCACCTCCGGCCTCGACTCGCTCGGCCACGCGGTGGAACTGATCCGCGAGGGCACCTGCGACATCATGATCGCCGGTGCGACCGAGGCCCCGATCTCCCCGATCACCTCCGCCTGCTTCGACGCCATCCTCGCCACCACCCCGCGCAACGACACCCCCGAGAGCGCCTGCCGCCCCTTCGACAAGACCCGCAGCGGACTGGTCCTCGGTGAGGGCGCGGCCGTCCTGGTCCTGGAGGAGCTGGAAAGCGCCCGGGCCCGGGGTGCGCACATCTACGCCGAGATCGCGGGCTTCGCCCAGCGCTGCAACGCGTACCACATGACCGGGCTCAAGCCGGACGGCCGTGAGATGTCCGAGGCCATCGACGCCGCCCTCGCCGAGGCCCGGCTCGACCCGACCACGATCGACTACATCAACGCACATGGTTCCGGCACCAAGATGAACGACCGTCACGAGACGGGCGCGTTCAAGCGGAGCCTGGGCGAGCACGCCTACCGGACCCCGGTCAGCTCCATCAAGTCGATGATCGGGCACTCGCTAGGCGCGATCGGCTCGCTGGAGATCGCCGCCTGCGCCCTCGCCATGGAACACGGTGTGCTGCCGCCCACCGCCAACCTGCACGAGCCGGATCCCGAACTGGACCTCGACTACATCCCGTTGACCGCCCGGGAGAAGAAGACGGACGTCGTTCTCAGCGTGGGCAGCGGCTTCGGCGGCTTCCAGAGCGCGATGGTCCTCGCGCGACCGGAAAGGAGCATCGCATGACCACGTCCACCGTGGTGACCGGCCTCGGTATCGCCGCACCCAACGGCCTGGGCACCGAGGACTACTGGAAGGCGACCCTCGCGGGCGAGTCGGGTATCGGCCCGGTCACCCGGTTCGACGCCACGCGGTACCCGGCCCGGCTGGCCGGAGAGGTACCGGGGTTCGTCGCCGAGGAGCACATCCCCAGCCGGCTCATGCCGCAGACCGACCACATGACCAGACTCGCCCTGGCCGCCGCGGAGTGGGCCCTCCAGGACGCCGGCCTCGACACCGGTGAAGTGCCCGAGTACGGCATGGGCGTGGTCACCTCGGCGTCCGGCGGCGCCGTCGAGTTCGGCCAGCGCGAGCTGCAGAACCTGTGGAGCAAGGGCAAGGAACACGTCAGCGCCTACCAGTCCTTCGCCTGGTTCTACGCCGTCAACACCGGGCAGATCTCCATCCGGCACAAGCTGCGCGGCCCCAGCGGCGTGCTGCTGACCGAACAGGCCGGCGGCATCGACGCGATCGGCCAGGCCCGCCGCCATGTCCGCAAGGGGTTCCAGGCGGTCGTCTCCGGAGGCGTCGACGCGGGCATCTGCCCCTGGGGCTGGGTCCCGCAGCTCACCACCGGCCTGATGAGCACCGAGCAGGACCCGGCCCGCGCCTACCTGCCCTTCGCCGCCGAGGCAAGCGGATACGTGGTGGGGGAGGGCGGCGCCATCCTGGTGGCCGAGGACCTCGCGGCAGCCCGCGAGCGGGGCGCGTCCCACGTCTACGGCGAGATCGCCGGGTACGCCGCCACGCTCGACCCCGACCCCGGCTCCGGGCGCCCGCCGGGCCTGGCCAGGGCGGTGCGCACCGCACTCACCGACGCCGGTCTCACCCCCGCCGGCATCGACGTCGTCTTCGCCGACGCCGCCGGTGTCCCGGAGCTGGACCGGGCCGAGGCCGAGGTCCTGGCGGAGGTGTTCGGCCCGAACGCCGTACCGGTGACCGCCCCCAAGTCCATGACCGGGCGGCTGCTCGCCGGCGGCGCCGCCCTCGACGCGGCCACCGCCCTGCTCGCCCTGCGCGACGGGGTGATCCCGCACACCGCGGGCGTCGACGCGGCCGCCGCCGACTACCCGATCGACCTGGTCACCGGGGCACCCCGGGAGGCGGACCTGCGCAGCGCGCTGGTTCTCGCCCGGGGGCACGGCGGCTTCAACGCGGCCCTCGTCGTACGCCGTGCGGCGTGACCACCCCTCGCCACACCCTGAGTCAGGCACCACCACCATCACCCAACGGAGGACCCACCGTGACCACCACCACGAGCACCACCGTGACCCTGGCCGACCTGACCCGGATGCTGCGCGAGAGCGCGGGTGAGGAGGAGGGCATCGACCTGGACGGCGACGTCCTCGACACCCCGTTCCTGGAACTCGGCTACGACTCGCTCGCCCTGCTCCAGGTCATAGGAGAGGTCCAGCGCACCTACGGCATCAGCGTCCCGGACGACGCGGTCGTCGACGCCGAGACGCCCCGTGCCCTGCTCGAGCTCATCAACTCCGGCCAGGGCAACGAAGCCTGAGCCGGACGGTGCGGGCCGCCCCGATTCCGGATCCCCCGCCGCCAGGGGCGGCCCGCACTCCTTTCCCGACCCGACTCCCCCCACGCCCCCTGGTTCCTGTCGATCCATGCCCCACCGGCCGCGGCGGTCCGCGGCCCACGAGGAGGTACCCCATGCCGCTGACGGCTGACAGCGCGGTGATCCGGAGGCTGATCGTCCGGCCGGGTCCCGCGGGAGAGGACTGGTCGCCCGTGCCGGCGTCGGCCGCCGCGGTCTCCGCGGTGCTGCGGGCCTTCGGCCGCTCCCCGCGCGACCTGCCCGTACGGACCGTCGTCTACGTCGGTGCGCACGCGCCGGATCCCGGACTCGCCCCCGAGCACGAGGGCTTCGCGGTGCGGACCGCCTCGGCGCCCGGCCGCGCCCTGCGCCTGGCCCACCAGGAACTTTACGACGGCACCGCGGACTTCGCGCTCGTCGCCGGATTCAACGAGCCCGAGGCCGGGACCATCACGGTCTACGCGGTGAAACGCGCCGCGGAGGCGGTCGCGGACGGCGACACCGTCCTCGGCACACTCGACTTCACCGCCGCAGGCCCCGACGCCGCACCGGAGCTGAAGGCCCTGGTGCACGGGCACCGCGCCACCGACCCGGGCCGGCACCGGCTGCTGCTGTGGTCGGGCCGGGACGAGCGGGACGAGCAGCGGGTGCGCGGCGAACTGCTGCCCCTGCTCTCGGCTCTGCACCACGAGGCGTTCCCGGCGCTGCCCACCACGGTCCCGTGCGGCACCGAGCCCGGACCGGTGCGCGGCGCGGCCGTCACCGTCGCCGCGCTGTCCGCCGCCACGGTGCACAAGGCGAAGGCGGTCACCGCGACGCGGCCCCGGCCCGTCGCCCTGCTCTTCCCGGGCCAGGGCTCCCAGCACCACGCCATGGCGGCCGGCCTGTACGGGCGGGAGCCGGTGTTCACCGCCGCCTTCGACGCGGCCCTGTCCCACATGGGCGACGAGGGCCCGCGGATCCGGGCGGACTGGCTCACCGACGGCCGCCCCCTGATCCCCATCGACGACGTACGCCGGGCCCAGCCGCTCCTCTTCGCGGTCGACTACGCGCTCGGCCGCATGGTGATCGGCTGGGGGGTGCGCCCCACCGCGGTGCTGGGCCACAGCGCGGGCGAACTCGTCGCCGCGACCATCGCCGGTGCCGTCGCCCTGCCCGACGCGGTCACCATGGTCATGGAACGCGTCCGCCAGGCTGTGAAGATCCCGCCGGGCGGCATGCTGGCGGTGGCGGCGGAGGAGGAACGCCTGCGCCCCTACCTCCGCGACGACGTGGCGATCGCCGCGGTCAACGCCAACCAGCAGACCATGCTCGCGGGTCCGGCCGAGCCGCTCGCCGAGATCGCCGGGCGGCTGCGGGCCGACGGCCTCACCGTCGTCACCGTACCGGCGACCAGTCCCTTCCACTCCCCGGCGATGGCACCCGCGTCCGAAGCCGTGGAGGCGGCCTACCGGGACATCCCCCTCCGCCCGCCGACGCTGCCGCTGTACTCCGGGTACACGGGCGAGTTGCTGCGCCCCGAAGAGGCACTGAGCCCCCGCTTCTGGGCCCGCCAGATCACCGACACGGTGTACTTCAAACAGGCCCTGGAGTCCCTCCTCGCCGCCGACGACATGCTGCTGATCGAGGCAGGCCCCCGGCAGACCCTCACCGCCTTCGCCCGCCGGCACCGCGCGGTACGCCTCGGCGCCAGCGCCGCGGTACCCCTGCTCCCGGGCCGCCCCGGCACGGCGGAGGCCGACCGCCAGTCGGTCCTGACCGCGGCGGCCCGACTGTGGACCGAGGGCCACGTTCCCTCCCCGGTCGCGCTCTCCGCCCTGTGGACGTGGACCGCCGACGCCAGGCACGGGAACACCCCCGCCGCCACACCGCAGCTCGCCGCCGCGACCTCATGATGGGACTGGCAGCGGCGACGGCGGTACGCGTGCTGAAGGCGATCTACGGCATCTTGGCCGCGTCGGGCCGCATGTATGTCTGGATGCCCCTGGCAGACCTGCACCCCGACCGCTCCGACGTCCCGAGCCACCACCCGGAACGCCTCCGTCCCGACCTCCCCCTGACCGACTACGAACGCGCGCTGGAACACGAGCTGACAACGGAGAGCCGGCTGCCCTGAGCCCCCTCCCACCGGAGAAGCACCCCTCGAAGTCCCTTCCGAGGGGTGCTTCTCCGCACCTCTGCTGCTGACTGGATGTGCTCGCGCTGTCCGTCGACTGCTGAGCGGCCGGCTGCTGATCAGCGGTACACCTTCACGTAGTCCGCCTGCATGGTGATCGGTGTCGAGCCCGTGGGCGCGGGGTGGTACTTGCCGGCGCTGATCGACAGGTTGAGGATCAGGTACGCGGAGAAGTTGCTGCCCACGCCGTGGCCGTCGGAGTAGACCTTCTTGCCGTTGACGTACCAGTCCACCGAGCCGGCGCCGTAGTGGGTGCCGATGGTGACCCACTGGCCGGGGGCGACCGCGCCGGAGTCGGTGTAGTAGTCGGAGCCGGAGGTGACGTGGTTGGTCAGCTCCAGCAGGTTCGGGTTGTCCGGGTGGTACTCGAAGGAGTCGATCTCACCGTTGCCGTTTTTCCAGGTCCACAGGGCCGGCCAGGCGCCGGCGCCGGCGGGCAGCTTGACCCTGGTCTCGGCGTAGTCGCCGGTCTTCACCTGGAAGCCCTCGCTGGAGCCCTCGGTGGTGAGCAGGCCGGTGGTCCACGCCTTCTTGCCGTTCTCCAGGATGTGCGAGGAGGGCTTGGCGGTGAAGGTCGCGACGCCGTTCGAGGTGGTGACGGCGCTCGGGTCCAGCCAGTCGAGCTTGTTGTCGTCCGGGTTCTGGTCGCCGTACCGGTAGGACGAGCTCTTGTCACCGACCCACTTCGAGTTCCAGGCGATGCCGCCGGAGAAATTGTCCGACCAGACCAGGGACTGGCCGGATATCGGCGAGCCGCTGTTGCCGGACGAGGGCGTGGTCGCGGTGGACGGGGCCTTGTTCACCGTGAGCGTGTGCGACGGCAGGTTGTGCCAGGCCCCGCCCGATTCCTGCCAGAAGCCGAAGACGGTGTACGTCCCGGCCGTCAGCGTGCGCGAGGCACTGGTGAAGTGCACTCCATTCGGGCATATCCGGACATTCGATGCGTTGCCCGGGAAGTCCAGATTCTTGCCGGAGGCGTCACGGACGCCGACGCCGAGCGTCTTGGCCGTGAAGCAGCTGGAGGAGTGCACGGTCAGCTGGGCCGAGCCGGCGACGCCCGCGGTCATCGCGGTCGGGCTCAGCCTGTCCTGGGTGACGGAGGTGGCGGCGGAGGCCTGGGTGGCGAACGGCAGGAGCAGCAGCGCGACGGCCGTGCCGACCACGCCCAGGCGGGCAGGAGATATGGAAGGGCGCATGGTGGGGGGCTTCCTCAACGGCGCCTGCGGGGGGAGGTGTTGTGGGGACCACGGTCCACGGTCCCGTCCCCGCAGGACTCGGCGTCCCGGCGGCTGAGGCCACCCGGGAGGACCTCCGAAGGCTAGGCAGATGTGCCGTGCGCGTACAACGAGATGTGACTCACACCGGTTGCAGGATTCGAACCTGCGACACCCGCTTGCGGGCGATCAGACCTGTCATTCCCTGGCCGTCACCTCGCCCGCGAGGAGTTCTTCGTAGTAGGCGAACGGGGCCTCGGCGCTGCATTGGAGGAGGGTGAACGCGCGGAGTTGCGGGGCGTGGGACAGTGCGCGCAGACACACCTGGAGCGCGCTGTGCTCCGCTGCCTCCAAGGAACGGGCGAGGAGGAAGAGGCCGAGCACGAGCCCGGTTCCCGTGTCGTTGTGGACGCTGACGTGTTCGAGACTCGTGTCGGCGTCGGCGTGACGTGTGACGATGTCCGCCACGTCGGCCGGAACGGCTGTTCCGGCTGCGGCCCGAAGCCTTGCGTGGACGAGGTACATGCTCAGGATCATGCATCCCGGGCAACGGGCCCATGTCACCTCAACCCTGGACGCTTCAGGCCGCTGCACAAACAGGCCAGCAAGGAGGCGGCTGAAGCGATACGCCTCGGCTGCCGTTCGACCGTGCCTTTCCGTGGAACCTCTGTATACCTGGCGCTCTTGGTGAGCCTTTTACCGAATCTATGGCTTTGTTATTCCGGCCGCCTTGGCCTGTGTGTTTACAATCCGTGCGGCTTTCAGGCGGTCAGGGGGGAACAATGCTGGAAACGCTGGGACTTGATACCTGCTCGGAACGGGTCTATCGGGCGATGCTGGCGCATCCGTCGGAGGGCGTCGCCGCACTGGCGGAGCGGCTCGGACTGAGCGAATCCGATGTCCGGCGGAGTCTCGACGTGCTCAGCTCGCTGTCCCTCATCCGGTCGTCGGCGGGACAAGAGGCCGAATTCCTGACAGTGAGCCCCGAGGTGGCGATGGAACTCCTGCTGGCCCGCCGCCAGGCGGATCTCGCCGCACAGCAGGAGCGGCTGGAAGCTTCCCGCGCGGCCGCCGCACAGCTGATCGCCGAGTACTCCATGCTGAACCGGGGGCAGGACGGCTCCGAGTCCGAGCAATTGGTGGGTGCTGATGAGATTCGCGTGCGACTTGCCAAACTCGGCGAGCAGGCCCAGTCCGAGGTCATGACCTTCGCACCCGGAGGTGCCCACACCGCCGAGGACCTGAAGGCGAGTCGCGGCCCCAATGAGGCCCTGCTCAGCCGGGGGATCCGGATGCGCACCGTGTATCTGGACAGTGTGCGCAACCATCAGCCCACGCTGGAGCACGTGGCGTGGCTGAACAGCCAGGGCGGGCGGGTACGCACCATGCCCACCCTGCCCGTCCGCCTGATCATCATTGATCGGCGTCTGGCCGTTCTGCCGACCGACACCTCCGACGCACGTGCCGGCGCGGTGGTGCTCAAGGGGACGGGTGTCGTGGCGGCGTTGTGCGCCCTCTTCGAGCAGGTCTGGACCGCGGCCGTTCCGCTGGGAGACGCTCCTTCGGCGGACTCCCGGGGACTCGCCCCACAGGACGCCGAGGCGTTGCGCCTGCTCGCGAGTGGTCTCACCGACGAGGCGATGGCAAAACGTCTGGGCGTTTCCCCGCGGACCGCGCGGCGCATCGCCGCCGATCTGATGGAACGCCTGGAGGCCAGGAGCCGGTTCCAGGCGGGCGTGCACGCGGTCCAGAACGGCTGGCTCCCGGCCGGCCGCCACTGAACTCCACGCACCGGCCCTCGTTGCCTTGCCCGGTTCTGACCACAGTGGACGCATTGTGCCAAGGTCAGTTCCGGCCATGGCCGATCTCTTCCCCTCGTACGGGCGCCGGGCCAGAGTAGAGGACGTCGGCAGGGATATTCGCGAAAGCCGACGGCAGGAATTCTGATCCTGTTTCTGACCTACTCGGGATATTCGTACGGGGGTTTGCTGTGCCTATTTCGAAGCGATTCTCCAATACTGTCGTCATCAAGTCCGCCATTCTGGTGGCACCCGTTCTCGCAACAATCGGCCTTGCTGTAATTCCCGGACACTGTCAGCCCGCCCAGCACCCGACGCGGACGAGCTCCTCCTCGGCCGTCGCCGCGTCCGTTGCTCCCAACGACCTGACGTGGGGCTCGTGAGCGCCGGTTCTCCCGGCAGCCGAAAACAGTGGACCCGCGGACTCGGACGGAGCTGATATGGCAAGGCGGACGGTCACTTCGGAGGAACTGAGCGAGCTGGTGTACCGGGCGGCGCTCCAGGATGTGAACTGGACCATGGAGTCCATCGCCCTGCGTGCCGGCATCGCCACGCCCGCGGTCGAGGAGGCGCTCGACCACCTGGAGACCGCCGGACTGGTAAGGCCCTCCCGGAACTCTCCCGGCGGATACGACGCGGTGGATCCGAATATCGCGCTGATGCGCCTCTTCTCACTGGAGGACCAGCAGCTCGCCCGCCACCAGGAAGAGGTGTCCCGAACGCGCCGGGCGATCTCCATCATCATGCGGGATTTCCTCGGCGTCAGCTCGGCCCGGCGCAGGACGGTCGAGCTGGAGACCCTGGCAACCGCGGAAGGCGTCATCGCCTTTCTGGATGACGCCGCGGCGGTGGCCCGTGGGCGCGTCTGGTCGATGTACGGGGGCGCGGCGCTCAGCGCCGACGCTGTTGACGCGATGCTGCTGCGGGACTCGGCCATGGCCGCTTCAGGGGTGGCCCTTCGGCTGCTCTTCCCGCGAAGTCACGCGAAGGACCAGATGTTCTCCGGCTACCTGGAGGAACTGGCCGGAGCAGGGGCCGAGGTGCGGCTGGCGGCGCACCTGCCGGCGTCGATGGTCGTCGTCGACGACGACCTCGCGTTGTTGTCCGTGGATCCCGAGGACGAGTGGGCCCCGGCACTGGCGGTCCACGGCCGTGACCTCGTACCGACGCTCCAGGCACTGTACGACCACTGCTGGCTCACAGCCGAGCGCTGGGACGGCCACGCCGCGGTGCAGGAGCCGGCTGCCGTGGGAGGCGAGACGCCCCTCAGCCCGGAAGAGCGGGCCATCGTGCAGTTCCTCGTGGAGGGGATGAAGGACGACGCCATCGCGCGGCGGCTCGGTGTCTCCACGAGGACCCTCAGCAGGATGATCGCCTCGCTGCTGGAGCGGCTCGGCGTGCAGACCCGCTTCCAGGCGGCCCTCGAACTCAGCCGACGGGGCTGGCTGGCCGTTTCCGGCCCCGCTCTGGCTTCGGTCTGACGGCGGGTGGCGCTTGGGTGGTGGCGGCAGGTCACGGCGCCACCACCCGGCCCGGGGTTCCGCGGTGGCCTCGGTCGATTCCCGTCCTCACCGGGTCGGCAGCGCCCTGGCGAGGGAGTGCGCTGCCTGGAGAGCGGTGTTGAGGCCGGCAGCCGGGCGGTCGGCGGCCCACGGCTGGGTGCGCGCTGCGCCTCGGAACTGGCGCCAGCAGTCGACGGGCCGGCTCCCGCCGGCGAGACGGCCGGAGCGCCACGCCTCGCGGAAGGCGATGCGGGCCCCCTTGCTGTTGCGGTGGGCGACGCGCAGTTCTGGCACGAAGATCACCTCGCCCCCTTGCTCGGCCACTCGTTCCACGAGCCCGTTGTCGCTGGCGGTGACGAGGTCGGGGAACCCGCCCGCGGCGCGGAACCGGTCCGTCCAGACGGCCGAGTTGCCTCCGGCGAAGAAGCGCACGGCGCTGTAGGGGGCATGGGCGTCGTACCTGGTGTCGTAGCGGTGCTGACGTGCCCGGGAGACCACGCCACTGTCGAAGGGCAGGACGCGGCCGGTGATCGCCGCCCGGTCGGCGGTCAGCGTCTCGCACAGCACCGCGCACCAGTCGGGCAGTGGACGTGCGTCGTCGTCAAGGAAGGCGAGCACCTGCCCGTGCGCGGCCTCGGCGGCGAGATTGCGGCTGGCGGCGGCTCCGCGCCGCACGTCGTTGCGCAGCAGACGCAGCCTGAACGGCCATTCTCCGCAGGGGGTTTCGAGTGGGCGTCCAGACGCGTCGTCCACCAGGATCACCTCGGTGATGGCTCCGGTGTCGCAGACGCGCAGCGCGTTCAGCAGGTGCAGGACGTCGGCCGGCCGGTCTCTGGTGGCGACGACCACGGAAATGTCGGGTGCGGGCTCGGCGTGCATCAGCTCTCCTGGAAGGTCAGTGGGCATGGGCAGCGGCGAACGGATCCAGGACCTCGTCAACCTCGGTGAGCAGGCGTCCGAGGGTGAGAGGCTCGTCGACAGCGGCGTCCTGGCCCTGCGGAACGGTACGGATGGTGATCAGGCCGGCGGCCCGGCGTGCGAGAGCCTCGGCACGCTCGCTGTCCTCGGCACGGACCAGGATCTGGCCGCAGCGGTCCTCCGACCAGTGCAGCGGGCGTACCGTGTCCCCTGGTTCGACCTGGATCCTGACGTCGAGGACTCCGTCGAGGGAGCGGGCCTCCTCGATGCCCTCGACGGCCACCACCCGGCCGGGCTCCGCGGTGAGGAACCGGATCGCCGCTGCGCACCCCGCCCCGGAGATGCCGGGCACGCGGAAGCCGGGGAGGGCCTGCCGGTAGGCGAGCTGCTCCATGTCCACGCCGCAGGCGATCTCGACCAGGTCATTGATCCGGTCGCCGCCGCGCCGGGCATGCGACTCGATCACGCGCGGGCCCTGGCCGGTGAGCATGATCTCGGTGTGTGCCGTGCCGTCGACCAGCCCGACCGCGTCCAGGACCTGGCAGGTGAACTCGGCGACGGTATCCGCCTGTTCCGGGGAGATCCGGGCGGGGACGACGTGGCCCAGTTCGACCACGCCCGCACCGGTGTCCTTGCCGGTGACGGCCAGGACCGTATGGTCGCCGGCGCAGCTGAAGGTCTCCACGCTGAGCTCGGTTCCGGTGAGGAGTTCCTCCACCATGAAATCCTTCAGGCCGAACGACTCCAGCCAGTCCCAGGCCGCGTCGGCCTCCTCCGCGGAGTGGATCAGACGTACGCCGAGACTGCCGGAGCCCATCGTGGGCTTGACGACAGCCGCGCCGTGGCGCCGTACGAAGTCCCGCAGGGCGCTTCGATCGGTGCCTCGCTCGACCGCCACAGGGCCGAGGCCCCGGGCGTTGAGCAGTTCGCGAAGCGCCCTCTTGTCGTGCAGGGCGCGGGTGATCTCGTCGCCGTTGCCTGGTAGCCCGAGGTGGGTGGTCAGGTGGCCGGCGACGACCTGGGCCGCCTCCGTCTGGGTGAGGACGCGGCTGAACGGTGAGGTCGCGTGCAGCGCTTCGGCGAGCGCGGTCACGGCCGGTATGTCCTGATAGTCCATCAGGTGGATCTGGGTGCAGTAGGCCACGGCCGCCGGGTCGAAGGCACTGGGCTTCTGGATGTTGACCACATCCAGTCCCAGGTCGGCGGCTTTGCGGAGGATTCCGGCCTTGCCCCCGAGGACGAGGACGCGGGGTGCTGACATGGGTGTTGCTCCCGGGTTCTTCGGATGCGTCGGATGATCGAAAGATGCGGGCTTCAGTGGCCGACGGAGGGCACGGGCCGGGCCTGATCCGTGAGGGCGGACCACACGCGCTCGGTCTCGGCAGGGAGCGCACCGCCCGTGACCTCGTGCGTGCGGGGCGCCAATTCGGTGAGGAACGGCGTGAGTTCCAGGCCGAGGAATGCCTCCATCCGGGCCGTCGCCTCGCCCCGGCACACGTCCCGGTACTCGGCGACCAGGAACCGGTCCGTCGGGAGCGAGGCCGAGAACTCCAGCCAGGCGGCGTTCCACGCGGTCCACTTGGCGTGGGCGGCGGCACGGCTGACCGGACACCAGGGCCGGTCACCGGTCCACCGCAGCATGGAGTCGGCGACCTCGTCGGGGTGCCGCACCAGCACCAGGAAGCGGGCGTCGGGCAGCATGCGGCCCAGCCTCGGCAGGTGGAGCAGGTACTCGTTGTACTTGTCACCCCAGTACGGGAAGCCGGCGTAGCTCTCGCTCGTGATGCGGTGCGCCAGTTCGTCCGCGTCCCGGACGGCGCCCTCGGCGACGTCGCGCGCGGCGCGGCGCAGAGCGGCCTCCGCCTGGGCGCGCCACACCTCTACCCCGGTTCCCTGCGGAGGCTTGCGGTCCAACGCGTACAGGACCTCGTCGGCGCGGAAGTGACGGGCTTCCAGGTCGACCGGGGTGAGCCAGCGGTCGAGCAGGTAGGGCAGTTTGCCGTTGACGGTGAAGTGTCCGCCGGCCGCGGCGAATGCGGAGCTCAGCGCGTACGACAGCGCGGTCGTCCCTGACCTCTGGCAGCCGACCAGGAGCACGGGGCCGGTCATGCGCGGGCTCCCACGCTCTGGCGGACGTCGTCCAGCAGGGCGGAGAGGAGACGCATGCACGTGGCGCTGGCCTCGCTGCCTCCTTCGGAGAAGGTGTCGCCCCAGGGTTCGTCGCGCTGTCCGGCGGTGAGGACCCGGCCGATACGCCAGTGGGTCTCCAGGGACAGCCAGCCCGCGTATCCGTCGTCGGACAGAGCGGTCAGGATCTCCCGCCAGGGCAGGTCACCGTCACCCATACGGACGTAGCCGCTGCGGCCCGCCGGGTCCTTCACGTGCACGTGCTTGATCCGCTCCCGGCCGAGCGTGTAGTCCGCCGGGAACGGCTGCGGGTCCCAGCCGCTGAACACGCTGTTGCCCGGGTCCCAGAGCGCGCCGAGCCGGTCGTCGCCGACCTGGTCCAGGAAGTCCATCAGGTGGCGCATGGTGGGGGTGTTGGTACGGGTGCCGGACTCCACCAAGGGCTCCACGCCGTGCCAGTCGAGGCCGGCGAGCACATCGCGGGCCACCGTGGCGGCGGCGGACGGGTCCGGGTCGCCGTCGCGGAAGAAGCTGAAGATGCGCACGGTGGGCGACCCGAGCAGGCGCGCCCGGCGAATGGCGTCCTCCAGCTCGGCGCGCACCCGCGCGGCGTCCTGGCTTGTCCGGGGCAGGGCGCACTTGAGCGCGGGCGGGCAGAAGCCCGCGACTTCGAGCCCGGCGGACGCCAGCGTCTCGCGTATCCGGCGAAGTTGGCCGTCGTCGAGCAGGTGGGGCGGACGGTTCCAGACCGAGCGCACTTCAAGTCCTGTATAGCCCAGGTGTGTTGCGAGGCCGATCGCCCTGTCGAGGCTCTGATCGATCTCGTCGTTGATGATGGCCAGGCGCATACGTCTCCTCCTGACGTGGAGCAAAGAGGGTGTTGTCGGGTGAGGCCGGGCGCGCGGGCGGGGTCAGGACAGACCGAGCCAGGCGCGCAGCAGCGGCACGTCACGGTCGAGGCAGCCGGCCTTCGACTCGACGGTGGCAGTGGCGGTCCGGGGCAGGGCGTCGAGAACGTGCCTCGTCGGCTTCTCGCACGCGGAGAGCGCCAGGTGCCGTGACAGCTCGGGACTTTCCCAGTCGAACCCCTTGACCTGCACGGCGTCGGTGCGGGGGGCCAGCAGCGGCAGGGCTCGCAGCGCCTGGTCCGCCCCGCCGACCAGGCGGACCAGGCCCATGGTGTCGACGAGCACACGCACCCCGAAGTCGTCGCACAGGTCGAGCAGTTCCGGGATCGTGGCATAGCCGTGATGCGTCTCGACGAGTACGGCGCAGGGGCGCACGCCGAGGCTCTCCAGCGCCCGTAGCTGGCGTAGCGTCAGCTCGCGGCCGCTCGTGTTGCATCCGTCCGCGGCGAACACCTTCACCGGAACTCCCGCGTCCGGCACGGAGGGGGACCGGTGCAGTGTCTCCGGATCCCACCGCGGGTCGCCCAGCACCAGGCTCAGCCCCACAAAGGCGACCCCGACCCCCTGTGCACGCACGGCGGGCAGGCCGTCTTCCTCCCAGCGATGTCCCTTGTCCGCACGCAGGTCCACGACGTCTCCGCCCAGGGAGAGAGTCAGGGCCGCGAGCTGGGACGCGGTGAGCTTCGGGTCGCAGCCGGAGGACAGGCCGACGCGCACGGCGGCCGTCATACCAGTACCCCGGCAGGCGCGGAGAGAGCCTCCAGGATCATGGTCACAGCCCGGGCGCCCGCCAGGTGGCAGCGGCGCGGTGTGCGGCCGGTGGCAATCGCCTCGACCATGTCCCGGTAGACCTCGCGACGCAGCTCCGGCGTGTGGGCGGCCGGGGCGGCGAACGGTTCACCGAGGTCGTCGCCGGTGACCCGGCCATCCTCGACCAGCAGCCGCCGGTCGGGACCGAGCAGGTCGAGACGCTCGGTCCGGGAGCCGGACTCGGCGGTCACGGCGAAGCTCAGCGTTGCGCCGCCGGCGAACCGCACCACACCGGCGGTACGGGTCTCGATGCCGGGCGCCAGCTCACGGGTGCCCGTCACCCGCACCTCGCTGGGCTCGCCGAGCAGCTGGCAGGCCAGGTCGAGGTAGTGCACGCCCAGGTGGGCGGTGATGCCGCCCAGCGCGTTGGCAGGGTCGCCCCGCCAGGAGGCGCGCTGGAAGTGCGCCGCCGGGCGGAACCTGGAGACCTCCAGGACCGCCGACGTCGCAGCGGGCCAGTCCCAGGCGAGCACCTTGTCCGGCAGCCTCAGCCGGTGCTGGAGCATGACGCCGATCGGGTTGCCGGTGCGCCGCGCCGTCTCGACGAGGCGGTCGAGCTCGGCAGTGGAGGTGGCGGGCGGCTTCTCCAGCAGCACGGCCTTGCCGGCCTCCAGGGCCTGCTCCGCCAGCTCCGCCCGGCCGCCGGGCGGTGTGCACAGCGCGACGAGCCGGATGGAGCGGTCGGTGAGCAGGTGCTGCCAGGACGTGTAGCGCGGAATGCCGGGCGGCGTCTCGACGTCGGGGTTCTCTTCCACGATCGCGCGTACGTCCGCGAAACCCGCGTCTTGAAGGGCCTGGACGTGCTGGCGTCCGGCCGCGCCGTATCCGACGAGTCCTACCGCGATGGTCACTGCTTACCCCTTTCCCGCCGCTGCCGGCTGGAGGCGGTGGTCGATGGAGTGGCCGCCGCCTTCCCCGGAGGGGGAGGCGGCCGTCCAGCCGAGTGCGGCGGCCACCGAGTGCGGCACCGGGATGCCGCTCTCCTCCGCCCGGCGCTCGGCGATGTGTTCCTGCTGCTCGGGGAAGTGGACAAGGGGCGGCTCTGCGGCGTAGCCGGAGGCCACGGCCGTGTGCAGCGCGTTCACCAGATCGTCCACAGGAGGGTCGCCGAACGCAGCCGGATCCAGCGCGATGAACAACTGTGCGCAGTCCATGGCGCGTTCGGGCTCGGCGCGCTGCTTGTGCACCCGGGGGCTGATGGTGCCGCCGCCCAGGATGCCGCCGAGGACCTCCGTGATCAGGGCGACGCCCAGCCCCTTGTGGCCGCCGAAGACCGGGACCGCGCCACCGCGGTCCAGTTCCTCGGGGTCGGTGGTGGGGCGGCCCTCGCGGTCCACGAGCCAGCTGTCGGGCACCGTGGTACCCCGCTGCGCGGCGTGCCGGATCTTTCCGCTGGCGACCGTGCCGGTGGCGAAGTCGACGACGAACGGCTCGTCGTGGCCGCGCGGCACGATCATGCACACGGCGTCGTTGCCCAGGGTCGCCCGTGCCGCACCCGGCGCCGCGACCCCGGGGCCGGAGATATTGAAGATCAGGCCGATCACGCCGTGCTCCACGAAGTGGTGCCGGTAGGCGGCCAGCATGCCTATGTGGTTGTTGCCGCGTACCGCGACAGTGGCCACGCCCGATTCCTTCGCCGTACGGGCGCAGGTCGCGGCGGCCAGCTCGGCGGCCACCTGGCCGAACCCGCCGTGGGCGGCCAGCACCGACACCGGACCGCCGGCGCTGATCCACTCGAGCTCGGCGTCGGCCCGGATACCGCCCCTGGCCAACCGGTCCAGGTACATCGGCAGCAGTCCGACACCGTGCGAGAAGTGACCGCGCGCGTCGGCATCGACGAGGACCCGCGCCACCAGGCGTGCCCGGTCCGGTGTGGCGCCCGCCGCGGTGAGGGCGTCCGCCACCCCGGCGAGCAGTTCACTCCGCTTGAACCTGAGCGGCTCCGGCGCCGTCGGCTGGTCGCCGGCGGGCCGGCGTTCCGCGCGGTCGAGAGGAAGTTCCCGGTCCGCCACCCCTTGGACGGCGGCCGCGTCGTCCGCGACGACCAGGACCGCGGTGCCGCGCTCGGCCAGGTCGCGGACCAGGGTACGCAGTCGCCCGGGGTCGCCGGGCGCAGAGGTCCTGCGGGCGTCGACCACGACCGCCTCTGCGTCCGGCACCGCGCGGACCGAGCCGGCGACCACGGTGAGGGGGTCGCGTGCGGCCCGCCGTCCGCCGCCTCCGACGGGCCGCGACCCGACGCGGATCGTTCCGTACTGCGGGCGTCGCCGCCCCGTGCAAGCGTCCAGGAACGCGGCCGCTGCGTCGCGACCGCCGATGACGGCGACCGCCTCTCCGGCCGGCACCGTGACGTTGAAGCCCGGTACGAGGATCCGCTCGTCGCCCACCGGGCCCTCGGCGACGATGAGGTCGTCGATCCGCAGGACGGACGTGCGGACAGATGTGCTGCTCACATCAGTCTCCCGGCAGTCGGTCAGCTGTCGGCGACCGGCTCGAGGAACTCGAGCCGGTTGCCGAGGCTGTCGAAGGCGTAGAAGCGGTCGTGGCCGGGGAAGTTGTCGTCCCAGGTGACCTCGACGCCCTTGGCCTCCAGGCGCTTGGCGAAGGCGCGCAGGTTGCGCACGAGGATGCCGGGGTGCGCCTTCTTGCTCGGCCGGAAGTCGGCCTCGACGCCCAGGTGCACCTCCAGGCCGCCGCCGCGGAACCAGCAGCCGCCGCGGGCCGCCAGGACCGGGGGCTTCTCCAGCTCCGTCATGCCGAGGATGTCGCCCCAGAAGGCCCGGCACTGGTCCTCCGCCCCCGGGGGGATCGCGAGTTGCACGTGGTGGAGCGGGCCGAAGGCGTAGTCCTCGGTGGTCTGATCGGTCATGCCGGTGTTCTCCTTACGGTGTGGTGTCGTCGGTCGGTCAAGGGATGGGTTGGTTGGTCCGGGACGGGTTGCGAGGGCCGGGAGACTGTGTGCCCTTGCGGGCAACTACTCAAGCAGGTAGCCGAGTTCCGCCGAGAGGTCCTCGAACGCTCCCGGCATGCCGGTTGCGGCGACGGTGAAGGTGAGGCACTTCGCAGCGTCCCGGGCCCGGTCGAGAGCCTCCTGCGGGGTCGCCCCCACGGCCCAGGCGTGCCCGGCCCGGGCGAACGAGCCGGTCACCCCGCGCAGCTTCTTGCCGACGCCGCGCAGGACGCCGACCTCGCACACGCCCGGCATGGACCGCGCCTCATCGACTCCGTCCACGGCGAGCACGTCCCCGACCGCGTCCGGGCAGGCGTACCAGATGGCCGCGTACTGCGCGGTGTCCGTCCGGGCGTCGACCTTCTTCTCGATCTCCGCCAGCGCGGGCAGTCCGAGGCTCTGCCGGGCCACGGCGTCGATCAGGTCGATGCCCGACACCCTGGCCAGCATGTAGGGGATCTCGTCCCCGGCGGGACGCAGGTGGGTCTCGATGATGTGCACCGAGCCGGCTGTGACGATCACCTCCGTGTGTGTCACGCCCGAGGTGATCTCCAGGGCGTCGAGGGCCGCGGTGACGGTGGCCTCGATGCGCTTGGCGACCTCGGCGCCCACCGGTGCCGGCAGGACGTGGCCCACCTCCACGAAGTGCTCGCGCTCGGAGATCTTCTGGGTGATGCACGCCACCACGTGCCGGCCGCCCTCGCTGATGCTCTCCACGCTGAACTCGGCGCCGGTGAGGAACTGCTCCACGAGGATCTCGGGCGAGTCCATCTCCGCGGCGCCCTCCGCCGCCCAGGCGAGCGCGCGGTCGATGTCGGACGGGGCGTCGATCCGGGCCACGCCCTCGCTGCCGACGCCTCGCAGCGGCTTGCAGATGAGCGGATACCCGGCCTCCTCGGCGAAGGCCCTGATCTCCTCGGCGTTGCGGACCACGCGGGCCGGGGTGCCGTCCACGCCCCGCTCGGCCAGCCGCTGCCGCATGCGCAGCTTGTCAGCCACCAGCTCGTAGGTATCGGCGGCGGGGGTCGGCAGGCCCAGTGCCTGTCCGATGGCCGCGGTCTTCTCGGTGTCCTTCTCGGTGTAGTTGGTGATCAGGTCGACCGGGTCGGTGCGGTGCACGAACTCGGCCGCCGCGACCCACTCCGCGACAGGCGCGTCGGCACGCAGCACGATCAGGCGCTGGATCTTCTCGGGGTGGACCAGTCGCGGCACGACGTCCTGGCGGCAGATCACGCTGGTGCGCAGGCCGGGTTCCACCGCGCGGGCACGTTCCGGGAGATCACGGCCGCCGCTGATGATCAGCAGGTGGCGCGGGTTCGGATCGGGCATCGGGTTGCCTCCTTGGGCCGTTGGGCTGCGGTGGGATGCGGGGGATGCGGAGCGACAGGCGGGGCGCCGCGTCGTAGGGGGCTATGGGGCGGCGGTCACCGGTGCGGCCGCCGGCTCGCCGGTGCCGGCGGATGCGGTGGCGGCAGGCTCGGTGGCGTGGGCCCGGGCGCGCCTGCGTTCGACGCGGTCGGCCGACGTACGGGCGGCGAAACCGGCGAGCGCGAAGGCGGCGGCCAGGCCGAGCCAGCCCCACGGGCCGACGGCCATGGCCGAGGTGACCAGCAGGGGGCCGACGATGTCCCGGGCGGACTCGCCCAGTTGGAAGACCGCGAGGTACCGGCTGCGGGCGTCGGCCGGGGAGAGGTTGAAGGAGACCTCCCAGGCCGCGGAGGAGTGCAGGTTCTCGCCCACGGTCAGCAGCAGCACCCCGAGCACCAGCAGCGCGCAGGCCGCCGCACTGCCCACGTAGTGCGCCGCGAGAACGGCGACGGCGGCCACAGCCAGGGCCAGGCCCGCGGTGACCATGCCCCGGACCGCCTTGGCGGTGGAGTCGGTCAGCCGGGTCCAGCGGACCTGGGTGAGGGCGGTGATCACCGTGTTGACGATCAGTACGGCGCTGACCAGCTGACGCGGCGCGTCCGTGTGGGCGGAGATCCACAGCGGAAGGCCGACGAAGAGCACCGAGTCGTGCAGCGCCAGCACGCCGTTGAATCCGCTCAGGGCGAGGAAGGGCCACTCCCGCAGCGGCCGGCGATCGGCGGCCGGGGCCTCTTCGGTGGCGTCGCCCGGGGCCGCGGTGGCCGGCGCCGACGAGTCCCGTGCGGGCTCGTACCGGTGCAGACTCCAGATCAGCGCGGCCATCACGAGGAACGACAGGGCGTTGCCGAGCGCCAGGGAGTCGTAGGCGACCCGGGTGTCGTAGGACAGGGCGATGCCGGCGAGCAGCGCGCCGAGCGAGAGACCCACGTTGCGTACGGCACGCAGGAAGGCCATGGTGCGGGTGCGCTGCTGCTTGGTGAAGAGGGTGCCGACCATGGCCTGGTTGATCGGCGGGCCGGCCTTCTCGGCCAGGGTCGTGGCGCAGATGACGGCGAGGAACGCCGGGAAGCTGTGCACGAGCAGGTAGAGGCTGTAGGTGACGACCCGCCACAGGTGCAGCGCCACCATCGTGCGGCGCGGGCCGATCCGGTCCGCCAGCATCCCGGTCGGCACAGAGGCCACCATCCCGGCGACACCGGCGATGGAGAGGCCGAGAGCGACCTGGTACGCGGGCAGTCCGACGCTGCGGGTGAAGAAGAGCATGCTGCCGGTCAGGAAGAGCCCCGTACCGATCGAGCCCGCAAAGGCGTTGAGCGTCAGCACGCGCGCGGCCCCGGGAGGCGGCAACGCGTCGAGGAGCTTTCGCGTTATCGGTCGTTGCATGGTTCCTCGCATTTCGAGGGTGCACTGGTCGGAATTCATCCTGGGGGCCCGGAAGTTGCGGGTCCAGCCCGTCCGCATGCGTGCGCAGGCCATGGCGTCAGCACGCCAGGATGCGTTCCGTCTCAGCACCCGAGACACCCCTGAGGTGTCTCACATGCCGAGAATCCGGGGCGTCGCGGCAGCTCCCCGTCATGTCGGTCCGTCGGGCGCGGGATCTGTGGACCGGGTGCCGGAACGCCGGTCAGGATCTGACCCTGCGTTGTCCGAAACGCATCCCGACACGTACTGCGGAGGATTCGATGACCCCGGAGAACTCCGGCCCCTTGCTTGTCGACCGCATTCCCGCGATTCCCGGCTCCCTGGCCGATCCGCTTTCCGATCTGCTTTCCGCGTCGGTTTCCGAGACGCTTCCCAGCTCCGTCTCCGGCTCTCTCTCCGAAACGCGACTGGATTCCCTCCCCGCGGAACTGGATCCTGAATACTCCGGAAACGGCGCGTTCTTCACCGCGGATCCCCTGACGCATCCCGAGGTCGCCGTCGTCGGACTGGGTTACGCCGGGCTCCCGGTCGCGGTGTCGGCCGCGGCCGCCGGGTACGTCACCTGCGGCATCGACCTCCGCGCCGAGGTGGTGGACAGCCTCAACGCCGGCCGGCCGCTCGTGGACACCGTGTCCGCCGAGCAACTCGCCGGAATCCGCACGCGGTTCGCCGCGACCACCGACCCTGCGGTACTGGCGCGCTGCACCGTCGTGGTCGTGTGCGTGCCCACCCCCGTCGACGAGCGGGGCCGGCCCGACCTGGCGCTGCTGACGGCCGCGGTGACCACGGTCCGCGACCATCTGCGCCCCGGCCAGCTCGTCATCATCGAGTCGACCACCTACCCGGGCACCACGGACGGCGTCGTCCGCGCCGTCCTGGAGGAGTCCGGGCTGCGGGCGGGCGACGACTTCGCCCTGGCGTTCTCCCCCGAACGCGTCGATCCGGGCAACCGCGACTTCGCCTTCCACAACACGCCCAAGGTGGTCGGCGGGTTCAGCGACCGCTGCCGGGACCGGGCCGCGGCCTTCTACACGCGGCTCACCGAGCGGGTGCACGTCACCCGGAGCACCCGCGAGGCGGAGGCCGCGAAGATACTTGAGAACACCTTCCGGCAGGTCAACATCGCGCTGGTCAACGAGTTCGCCCGGGTCTGCCACCGGCTGGGCGTGGACGTCTGGGACACCATCGACGCGGCGGCCACCAAGCCGTTCGGCTTCATGCCGTTCCGGCCCGGCGCCGGAGTGGGCGGGCACTGCATCCCCGTCGACCCGCTCTACCTCGCCCATCGCGCACGCGAAGCCGGCTACCCCTTCAGCCTGGTCGAGGCGGCCCAGACGGTGAACGACGCGATGCCGCTGTGGGTGGCGGAGCGGGCGATCGCCGAACTCGGCGCCCAAGACGTCACCGCGGCCGGCGCGCGCGTGCTGCTGCTCGGCGTCACCTACAAGCCGGACGTGGCCGACGTACGGCACTCACCGGCCGTTCCACTGGCCGAGGCGCTCCTGGCGTCCGGAGTGCGGGTCTCCTACCACGATCCGTACGTCGACGTGTTCGAGGCGGCGGGTACGGTCCTGCCCGCCGTCGAAGGCGAGCTTTCCGAGGCCGTCGCGGCCGCCGACCTGGTGGTTCTGGTCCAGCGGCACGGCTGCTACCCGGCAGACCTGCTGGCCGGGGCCCGCCGGGTCATGGACGCCACCGGTCCCGCGTCCGCCCCGAACACGGCCCAGCTCTGAGCGGGCGATACCACCATGAAGGAGACAAGGATGGAGGGCACCCTCGCCCGCATCGCGGACCGGGTGACGCGAACCCCGCAGGCCACGGCTCTGCGCACGCCCGCCGGGTCGTGGACCTACCAGCAGCTGTGGGACGACGCGGGTCGCATCGCCGCAGCCCTGCGCACGAGCGCCGGGGTACGGCCCGGCGGGCTCGTCGCCGTACAGCTGCCGTCCGGGCCGGATGCGGTGGCCGCGATGCTCGGCGTGTGGCGGGCCGGCGCGGCCTTCCTGCCGATCGACGTGACGACACCGGCCGAGCGGCGTGCCTACCTGCTCACGCACTCCGGTGCCACGGTCCTCATCGGCACCGCCGGGGCCGGCGACACTGCCGTCCCGCCGCACGGCATCCCGGTCCTCACCCTGGACGGCTGCCGCCGCGACGGCGCCGGACAGTCCGCCCTCGCCGAGCCGGGCGGCCCCGCCTACGTCATCTACACCTCCGGGTCCACCGGAACCCCCAAGGGCGTACTGGTCGAACACCCCGCGCTGGGCGGCCATGTGGACGCGGTCGTCGACAGCTTCGGCCTGACCGACCGCGACACCGTGCTGCAGTTCGCCAGCATCGGATTCGACGTGGCTCAGGAGGAGATCTGGCCCACCCTGGCTGCGGGCGGCACCCTCGCCTTCCAGGCCGGGTTCCACGCCTCCGGTCTGCTCGACGCCGCGTTGCTCGCCGAGCTAGTCGCCGGGCTCGGTGTCACGGTGCTCCAACTGCCCACCGCCTACTGGCGGATGCTCTGCGCGGAGTTGGATACCCGGCCGGACATCCGGTTCGCGTCGGTCCGCCTCGTGGTCATCGGCGGTGAGAACGCCACCCTGCGCGACGCCGAGGTGCACCGCCGCACCTCTCTGGCCGGCGCCGAACTCGCCAATGGCTACGGCCCGACCGAGACCGTCATCACAGCGACCCTGCATCAGATCCCACCCGACGGCCCGCTCGACAGCCGCACCGGTAGCCTGCCCATCGGCGTCGCCCTGGGCGACCGGCAGCTCCACGTCCTGGACCAGGACCTGCGCCCGGTCGGTCCCGGCGGCCAGGGCGAACTGTGGATCGGCGGCAATCTGCTGGCCTCCGGCTACCTCCACGACCCCGGGCGCACCGAGGAACGGTTCCGCCCGGACCCCTTCGCCGAGCGACCCGGTGCACGGATGTACCGCACCGGTGACCTCGTCCTCGTCCGCTCCGACGGAGCCCTGGAGTTCCTCGGCCGGGTCGACAACCAGGTCAAAGTGCGTGGCTACCGCATCGAACTCGACGAGGTCGACCGGCACCTGCGCGACCTCGACGGCGTGCTCGACGCCGTCAGCTTCGTCCTGGACACAGGGGACGACACCACCGCAGGAGGCGCGAAGCAACTGGCCGCCGCCGTCGTCACCGCCCCGGGCGGCCCCACCCCGGCCGGTGTCCAGGAGCGGCTCGCCGCCTCCGTGCCGGGCTACCTCGTGCCGAGCCGTGTGCTGGCGCTCGACGAACTGCCCATGACCACCTCCGGGAAGGTGGACCGCAACGCGGCCCGCGATCTGGCCGAGCGGCTCCATGCCCGTCCGTCCGCCCCAGCCCAGCGCGGGAAGGCGGAACCGGCCCCCCTGCCTGCAGCCGACGACGATCCGGTCGCGATCGTGACCTCGCTCATCGCGCGGCTGCTCCAGACCCCGCACGCGGGCCCCGCCGACGACTTCTTCCTCCTGGGCGGCGACTCCCTGGTCGCCATGCGAGTCACCGCGCTCGCCCGCCAGGCCGGCGTCCCGCTACGCCCGGCCGACCTGCTGCGAGGCAGGACCGCCCGCGCGGCCGTGACGCTGGCCGGAACCCGCGAGCGCGCCGTGCCGCCGGCCGACGGCCCGGGGCAGGAACGGGAACGGGTATCCGGTGCCCCGGGACAGGAGCGGCACACCGGTGTCGTGGGCCTACTGCCCGCCCAGTGCCGCTGGCTGCACGACGGCCCGCTGCCGGAGCGCGACCACTTCAACCTCAACGCTGTGTTCAGCGTGCCCGCCGGGCTCGGTCGCGAGACCGTCACCGCCGTCGCGCGCACCCTGCTGGAGCGGCACCCGGCGCTTCGCTCCGCGCTGCGTGACGGCGATGTCATGGTCGACATCCGGCCCGTGGACGCGGAGGCCGCCGTCGCCTGCCACCGGCTCGCCAAGGTTCCGGAGGCGGAGCTCACCGGCCGGATCGAGGACCTGCTCGCGGGCGCGCAGCGCACGCTGTCGCTGCCCGAGGGCCGGGTTTTCCAACTGCTCCATGTGGACCTCGGCGACGCTCCCGGCCGTCTGCTGATGACCGTTCACCACTTCGTTCTCGACGGGGTCGCCATGGGGCTTCTCGTCGACGAACTGGAGGCCGCCCTCGACCTGCACCTCGGGCGCCCCTGCGACCGGCTGGCCCCGACCGCCACCGTCTTCGGCCTGCACACCGCCGTCTCCGCCTGGGTCACCAGCGACCAGGCCCGCGGCGACTTCGCCTGCTGGACCACCGAACTCGCAAGCTCTTGGGAGGCGTTGACGCCAACGCGACAGAACGGCCCCGCGCTCCTGCCCAGCCTGCGCACCCACCGCTTCCGGCTCTCCCCGCAGCTGACCCACCGCATCATGCACGAGCTGCCCGCGCTCGGCCTCCCCGCCCACGACTTCGCACTCGGCTGCCTCGTCGGCGGCCTCGCCCAGTGGAGCGGAGAGGCGGCGCACGCGGTGGACGTCTACGCCCACAGCCGGGACACCAGCATCGGCGACCTGGACGTCAGCAACACCGTGGGATACCTGCAGAGCACCTTCCCGGCCGTGCTGCGCTGGCACGGCGACGGACTGGAGAACCTCCGTCACACCCTGGCCGTTCTCGACCGGTTGCCCGCCCGCCGCTACGGGTTCGACGCCCTCCGCTACGGCTCCCCGCACGCCGGGGAACGCGCGGCCCTGAGCGCACTGCGCCGCCCGCAGGTACGCCTCAACTTCCGGGGGCACATCCTGCGGCTGGAACAGCGCCGGCCCGGAAGCGTGCTCACCTCCGCTCAGGAGAGCTTCGGCGCACACCGGTCGCCCGCCCAGACCGAGCGTTACCTCGTCATGGCCGAGGCCGACATCGTCGGCGACCGCCTTGAGATGGGTCTGCGCTACAGCACCGACCACTGGCACGCACACGACATGGAGTCCCTCGGCGCCGCCGTCGAGGAACGCATGCACCTGGCCGTACCCGCACTCGGCCCCGCCACGATCGGAGCGGCATGACCACCCCGGCAACGACCACCCCCGTGCGTCCCGCGCCGCACTTTCCCGGCATCGCGGAGGAGCACCAACCCGCCACCGGCACCGCACCCGGCTGGCCCCTCGTGCTCTACTTCCACCACGTCAACCCGGCCGTCCAGCACTACACCGCGCTCGCACCGGACGGCTTCGCGCGCGGCCTGGAGACCGTACTGGAACGGTTCCGCCCGTACAGCCCGTCCGATCTGCTCGCACCCGGCGGTCCCGTGCGCCCGGCCGAGCCAAGCGTGCTCATCACCTTCGACGACGGCTACCGGGACAACGCCGTGTACGCCCGGCCGGTCCTCGACGCGTTCGGAGTCCGCGCCGTGTTCTTCGTCAACACCGGCCGGATCTCGGACCGTTCCACCAATCCCCGTGAAGACTTCCTGTCCTGGGAGCAGTGCGACGCATTCGCCGAGGCGGGACACATCATCGCCGCCCACACCCGGAGCCACCCACACCTGGACCGGATCGGCCATGCAGAAGCCCGCGACGAGGTCGAGGGCTCCCTCCAGACCATCGAGGAACGCTACGGCCGCCGTCCGGACCTCTTCGCGTATCCCTATGGGGGCATCCCTGCCGAGCCCCTGCTCCCGCCCGGTGTCCTCGGCTTCGGGACCGTGCGCTCGCCCGCCCTCCCCTGGTCCCGTGCCCCGCACGCCATCCGGCGCACCTACCTTCCCGTCGGCGCCACCGAGGCATGGCCGGACCTGGTACGTCACTGGCACGAGAACTGGTACGGCGACTCCGGCAACAGGGAGCCGCGCGATGACCGCTGACGTTCGCGGACCGGGCGCCACCGTGTGGCTGACCGGCCTGCCCAGCGCGGGGAAGAGCACCATCGCGCTGGCGCTGGCCGAGCGGCTGAGCGGAGAGGACCACCGGGTGGAGGTGCTGGACGGGGACGAGGTGCGCGGCTTCCTCTCCGCCGGGCTCGGCTTCTCCCCGCACGACCGGCACACCAACGTCACCCGCATCGGGTACGTCGCCGAACTGCTGGCCTCCCACGGCGTCCTCGTACTGGCCCCGGTGATCGCCCCCTACGCGGCCTCCCGCGCCGCCGTCGCGCAGCACCACGCCGCGCAGGGGACCCCGTATCTGGAGGTACACGTGGCCACACCGGTCGAGGTGTGCAGCCGGCGCGATGTGAAGGGGCTGTACGCACAGCAGGCCGCAGGCCGGCTCGCCGGCCTGACCGGTGTCGATGACCCGTACGAGGCGCCGACCGCACCGGACCTGCGGATCGAGGCCCACACACAGACGCCGGGGGAGTCCGCAGCCGCCGTCCACAGCCTTCTCAGGGAACGGGGAATCGCATGACCACCGTCATCGACCGATCAGTCGGACACGAGCGGCAGCACGCCACCGCACCCCTGCCGGGTCCCGGGTACCGGCTTTCCCACCTGGACGCCCTCGAAGCGGAGTCGGTGCACATCTTCCGTGAGGTGGCAGGAGAGTTCGAAAACCCCGTGCTGCTGTTCTCGGGCGGCAAGGACTCCATCGTGATGCTCCATCTGGCGCTGAAGGCTTTCCGGCCCGCTGCGGTGCCGTTCGGGCTCCTGCATGTGGACACCGGACACAACTTCCCCGAGGTGCTGGAGTACCGGGACCGTGTGGTGGCCGCGCATGGGCTGCGCCTCCATGTGGCCTCTGTACAGGACTACATCGACCGGGGTGTGCTGCGCGAACGGCCCGACGGGACACGCAACCCCCTGCAGACGCTGCCGCTGACGGAGAAGATCCAGTCCCAGAGGTTCGACGCGGTGTTCGGCGGCGGGCGCCGGGACGAGGAGAAGGCCCGTGCCAAGGAGCGGGTGTTCTCGCTGCGGGACGAGTTCGGCGGCTGGGATCCCCGCCGTCAGCGGCCCGAACTGTGGAACCTGTACAACGGCCGGCATGCGCCCGGTGAACACGTGCGCGTCTTTCCACTGTCCAACTGGACCGAGCTGGACGTGTGGCAGTACATCGCCCGCGAGGAGATCGAACTCCCGTCTCTTTACTTCGCCCACCGTCGCAAGGTCTTCCGGCGGGCCGGCATGTGGCTGACGGCCGGTGGCTGGGGCGGGCCGAGGGCCGGTGAGGCCGTCGAGGCAAGGCGGGTCCGCTACCGCACCGTCGGCGACATGTCCTGCACCGGTGCCGTCGATTCCGACGCCGACACCGTCGAGAAGGTCATCGCCGAGATCGCGGCGTCGCGTCTGACAGAGCGCGGCGCCACGCGTGCCGACGACAAGCTGTCCGAGGCCGCGATGGAAGACCGCAAGCGCGAGGGGTACTTCTAGCCATGACCGCCACCATGACGACAACCACCGCCCCCGTCGACACCCTGCGGTTCGCGACCGCCGGGTCGGTCGACGACGGCAAGTCGACGCTCGTCGGCCGACTGCTGCACGATTCCAAGTCGGTCCTCACGGACCAACTGGAGGCCGTGGAGCACGCCTCCCGCAACCGCGGCCAGGACGCACCCGATCTGGCACTGCTGACGGACGGACTGCGCGCCGAACGCGAGCAGGGCATCACCATCGACGTGGCCTACCGCTACTTCGCGACCACGAGCAGACGGTTCATACTCGCCGACACCCCTGGCCACGTGCAGTACACCCGCAACATGGTCACCGGGGCCTCGACTGCCGAGCTGACGGTGATCCTGGTCGACGCGCGCAACGGCGTCGTCGAGCAGACCCGTCGGCACGCCGTGATCGCCGCGCTGCTGCGCGTCCCGCACGTCGTCCTCGCCGTGAACAAGATGGACCTGGTCGACTACCGGGAGTCCGTGTTCGCTGCGATCGCCGAGGAGTTCGGCACCTTCGCGAACCGCCTCGGCATCCCGGGCATCGCATCTGTCCCGGTCTCGGCGCTGGCCGGGGACAACGTCGTGGAGTCCTCCGCCCGGATGGACTGGTACGGCGGCCCGACCCTGCTCGAACACCTGCAAGCCGTCCCGGTCGGTTCCGACGCCGCCGCTCTGGGCACCCGCTTCCCCGTCCAGTACGTCATCCGTCCCCGGACCGCCGAGCACCCCGACTACCGCGGCTATGCCGGCCGCCTGGCATCCGGTGCCCTGCGGGTCGGCGACCGCGTGACCGTGCTGCCGGCCGGGCTGACGACCACCGTCGTCGGGCTCGACCTGCTGGGCGAGCCGGTCGAGGAGGCGTGGGCGCCACAGTCCCTGACCGTGTCCCTGGCCGACGACATCGACGTCTCTCGCGGCGACCTGATCGTGACCGGCGCGGTGCCCGAGCCGGTCAGGGACATCGAGGCCACGGTCACGCATCTCGACGAGCGCCCGCTGCGGGTCGGCGACCACGTCCTGCTCAAGCACACCACCCGCACGGTGCGTGCGATCGTCAAGGACGTCCCCTACCTGCTGGATGTGTCGACCCTGGAGCGCCGGGAGCGCCCGGAGGCGCTGCGGGCCAATGAGATCGGGCATCTGGTGCTGCGTACCGCCGAGCCGCTGGCCCTGGACTCGTACGCCGCCAACCGCAGCACCGGGTCGTTCCTCCTCATCGACCCAGCGGACGGCACCACCCGGACCGCGGGCATGGTGGGAGAGGCTTTTTCCCCGGCAGCGAAGGAACCCCTGCGGGGGGTACTCACATGACCGCGCTCCTCCGCATCTCCCGCTTTCGGCGTCTCATGGGCGTGTGGCTGGCCGGAGCCGCACTGCTGGGTCTGGCCGGCTGCGGTTACGGATCCAAGGCAGCCCCGGGCACGGCGGCGGACGCGATGGCCGGATCAGGGTCCGGGCCCGGATCGTCGACCCGGCTCTCCGCCTCGAACGTGAAGATTGGCTACTTCGCCAACCTCACCCATGTCACACCACTGGTGGGCCTCCACGACGGACTGTTCCAAAAGGACCTCGGCGGCACCAAGGTGGAGCCCCAGGTGTTCAACGCCGGCCCATCGGAGATCGAGGCGCTCAACGCGGGCGCCGTCGACATCGGCTGGATCGGCCCCTCACCCGCGATCAACGGCTATGTGCGGTCCGGCGGGCGAAGCCTGAGGATCATCTCCGGGTCGGTTTCCGGCGGGGCCGAGCTGGTGGTCGACCCGTCGAAGATCAAGAATGTCGCGGACCTCAAGGGCAAGAAGATCGCCACCCCGCAGCTCGGCAACACCCAGGACGTGGCCCTGCTCAACTTCCTGGCGTCCAAGCGGTTCAAGGAGAACGCGTCCTCGGGCGCAGGCGACGTTTCCGTCATCCGCAGCGACAATGCCCTGACCCCGCAGGAGTTCCGGTCCGGGCAGATCGACGGCGCCTGGGTGGCGGAGCCGACCGCGGCCAAGCTCGTCGCCGAGGGCGGCAAGGTACTCGTCGACGAGGCGTCATTGTGGCCACGCGGCAGGTTCGTCACCACCAACGTGATCGTCTCGCAGACCTTTCTCAAGGCCCACCCGGACGTGGTGGAGGCCGTACTCAAAGCCTCGATGGACACCAACGCCTGGATCAACGCCCACCCGGACCGGGCCAAGGCGGACGCCAACGCAGCACTGGCCGTTCTCACCGGCAAACCGCTGCCCGCCAGAGTGCTGAACCTGGCCTGGTCGCACATCACCGTCACCGACGACCCGCTGACCGCGACACTCCAGCAGGAGGCGCAGCACGCGCTGACCGCCGGATTCCTCAAGCAGCCCGACCTCACCGGCATTTACGACCTGTCCTTGCTGGACAAGGTGCTCACCGCGGCCGGCCGGTCCCCCGTCGAAGAACCGGAAGAGAGGTGACCGGCATGGCCATCGCCACGCCACTCAGTCGTACGGCCGCCGCATCCCTTGACGGAGCCGGTCCGGTCGCCGGAACCGGTCCTGCCGTCCGGCTCACGCATGTGCACAAGACCTTCGGCCGACCGGGCCCCGCGGCTCCGGTACTGGAGGACATCAGCCTGGACATCGCTCCCGGGGAGTTCGTCTGCCTGCTCGGCGCTTCCGGCTGCGGCAAGTCCACCCTCCTCAACCTGGTCGCCGGCCTGGACCGGCCGACTCAAGGCAGTATTGAGGTGCCAGGCGGGCGCCCCGCGCTGATGTTCCAGGAGCACGCCCTGCTGCCCTGGCTGACGGCAGGTCGCAACGTCGAGCTGGCGCTGCGCCTGCGCGGCGTGCCGCGTGCCGAACGCCGTGCCGAGGCGGAGCGGCTGCTGGAGATCGTGCGACTGGGCGGCGCCCATCGCAAGCGTGTGCACGAGCTCTCGGGCGGCATGCGGCAGCGCGTCGCGCTGGCCCGAGCGCTGGCCCAGGCCCCGAAGGTCCTGCTCATGGACGAGCCGTTCGCCGCGCTGGACGCCATCACGCGTGACGTACTGCACCAGGAGCTGATCCGCGTCTGGGCCGGACAGGGGTTGTCCGTCGTCTTCGTCACCCACGACGTGCGCGAGGCCGTTCATCTCGCGCAGCGCGTGGTGCTGCTCTCCTCCCGCCCGGGCCGCGTGGCCCGGGAATGGGCCGTGGACGTGCCACAGCCTCGCCGGACCGAGTCGGCCGCCCTGGCCGGGCTCTGCAAGGAGATCACCGATCAGCTCCGCAAGGAGGTCAGCCTCCATGGCCGCAACTGACACCTGCACCACGACGTCCACCGCAGATTCCACACCTCGCGATACGTTCGGCGGCACAGGCATGGCCAGGGGGCTCGATGTCCTGCAGACCACCGCCGTCCGACAGCGCGCTCTGCGTCGACTGCTGCTCGAGAAGATCGTGCCGCCCATAACGGCGGTCTTTCTGGTGCTCGTAGCGTGGCAGCTTCTCTCCATGGCGCATGCCCAGCGCGCCGACCTGCTGCCCGGCCCGCTGGATGTGTGGGACAGCCTGCACGAGCAGTGGCTGGAAGGCACCATCCTCGGCGTGATCTGGACCAGCGTCTCGCGCGGCGCCCTGGGCTTCCTGGCGTCCGTGATCATCGCATCCCCCTTGGGCCTGCTCATCGGCCGGGTCACGTCCGTCCGGGCTGCGATCGGCCCCATACTGACGGGCCTTCAAGCCATCCCGTCCGTGGCCTGGGTGCCCGCCGCCATCCTCTGGTTCGGGCTGAGCAACGCCGCCGTCTACGCCGTGGTCCTGCTGGGCGCCGTACCGTCCATCGCGGGAGGCCTCGTCGCGGGCATCGACCGCGTGCAGCCCGTTCACCTGCACGCCGGGCGCACCATGGGCGCGACGGGAATCCACGGCATCCGGCACATCCTGCTGCCCGCGGCACTGCCCGGTTACGTCGCCGGCCTTCGCCAGGGCTGGGCCTTCGCCTGGCGCTCACTGATGGCAGCCGAGCTGATCGCCGGCTCGCCTTCCCTGGGCCTGGGCCTCGGCCGGGCCCTGGAGAACGCCCGCGAGGCACAGGACATGCCGGCCGTCCTGGCTACCATCGTCCTCATCCTGCTGGTCGGTATCAGCATCGAGCTGATCGTCTTCGCGCCGCTGGAGCGCCATGTGCTCCGCTCCCGCGGCCTGCTGGCGAGGGACAACTGACACGGGGCCACCGCGCGGGGGCGCTGGCCGATTTCCAGTCGGGGCTCAGCCAGCGTGGCGCGGTGGCGGGCCCGGGTCCGATTCCTGCATGGCCGAGATGGCACCGGGGACGTCACCGAGTTCGTAACGAACCTGGCTGATGCGGTAGTTGAGCGCAGTCGGGTCGTACGAGCCGAACGCCTTGCCGCGCGACTCGGCGCGGTCCATGGCGGCCTCGGCCTCGCGGCAACGGTGCTCAGCCCCATGGATCGTGGCCACCACATCGCCTTCCCTGCGGGCAACCTCGGTGACCAGGCCAAGGCCGGTTCCCGGTTGGTCGACGATCCGCACAGCCACCATGCCGGTTCAGGTCTCCTCTGCGGTGGTGCTGCGGAGTGGCGTCGCCGCAGCTGAGGGCAGCGTCCTACGTTTCCCCTCCCACCGCGACAGGGTTCAGCCGTCCAGGTGACACCTGGACGAGCCCTTCCTCCCGGGGCTTCGCGGTCCAGGCGGGTTGTCCGGTCCCGTGCTGCGGCACTTTGGTCGAGGGCTCCTGGATCTTGAAGTCCATCGCATCCCCTGAACTGGGGTGTTGCGACGACCGCCAGAACGGAAGATCGGACGGAAGGGCCCTGTTCTGGCGGCGCGACGGGGGATCCGAGTGGAGCAGTGACGGGGCCGGGGCCGGTCCGGGATCAGCCGGTCCAGCCGCCGGCCGGTAGCCCTCGCACACCTCGTGTGTGCGCCGTCACGGCCTGGGCGTTGATCTGGTTGAAGGTGTTGGAGTACGCGTAGCCGGTGGGTTTGTCGTAGCCGTCGACCTCCCAGAAGGCCAGTTCCCCGACTCCGTGGGAGGCGGCGAAGTTCTCCAGCGCGGCGGCGTCTGACTGCGAGAAGAACTCGTCGTCGTCGTTCTGGCCGGCGATCGGTGTCAGGCCCATCATCTGGTACGCCTGGGAGTTGGAGATGCCGTAGAGAGCGGCGAGCTGCCCGGCGGTTGCCTGCGCGGCGGATTCGGCGTCGGAGAGGGCGTTGTGCCCGTTGCCGAAATCCATGGTCATGAGGTTGACGGTGCTGACGTTGACCCCGTTGTCCCAGGCGTCCTGGAGGAGGGCGGTCTGCGCGGAGGGCAGGCCGTCGGGGGCGACCGCCAGCGTGTAGTCGACCTCGACGGAGGGGTTTTGCGCCTGGAGGGCGGCAAGCGCCTGGTTACGACGGGTGTTGGCGGCCGTGTCGTCCAGTGTGGCGCCTTCGATGTCGAAGTCGAGCCGGGTGACGCCGTAGGTGTTGACGATGCCGGCGTAGGCGGCGGTCAGATCGGGGACCGATGTGCAGGTCTGGGCGAGTTCGCCGCCGGCGGCTCCGCCGAAGGAGATGATGACGTTTCCGCCGCTGTCCTTCAGCGCGTTGATCTGTGAGGTGAACGCGCCGACGGGGTCGCCGTTGTATTCCCACTGCGCCGTGCAGCCCTCTTGGGGGATGAGGAAGGCCAGTGTGTAGTGCTTCAGGCCGGTGGCGGCCATGTCGTCGGCCATGTCACCGGCGGTGCCGGAGCCGATCTGGAGATAGGGGGCCGCGTAGTGCGCGGGCCAGGCGGACGCCGGCTCGGCGCCGGCCGGCTGGCCGGTGCCGATCAGTGTGGCGCATGCGGTGAAGGGGACAACGGCGGCGAGAGCGGCTCTGGGTGGGCGGATGGTCATTACTGAGTCCTGGAGGTGGGTTGGAGGGCGCGTTGGGAAGGCATCAGGACCGGGGCCGCCGCCCGTCGGGCTCGGACCGGGAGGGGCGGCGGCGGTCGGACGCGGAGGGCCTGGAGCACGGAGCGGGGCGCCACGTCGGTGCCCGGCCGGTGCGGCTGCCGCTGAGCCGGCGACCACCGAGACGCCCTTGCCAAGGGGCGCCGGGTGCTCGGCTTCGGCGAACCGTGCGTTGTGGCACGTGAGTTGGCCGGTCACCGGCGGCGCCGAGGAACGGCAGGCGCCTCCGGTGCCGGACGGCTCAATGGTGGACGGCCGTGCATTGTCCGTCGGAGAACAGCGGGGTGGTGTCGACGGGCAGCCCCGGGTCCGGGTCGGCGATGATGTCGGCGTTCTGGGTGACCGATCCCTCGCAGTCGTCGAGGGCGGGCTCCGGTTGCATGGACGCGGGCCCCATCCACAGGTCGACGTGATGGATGCCGTTCTGCCAGTCCGAGCTGCACTCCGCACACCCGTCCTCCATGATGAAGTACTTCTGGAGGTAAGGGACGTAGATGCGGGTGCCGGGAGCGAACTCACCGGGGTCGGTGGCGAAGGTGGACGGCTGGTCGTAGGTGCCGAGGTCTTCGGTGGCCTCGCTGTGGATCTGCGGGTAGGCGATCTGCGCGGTGCCGTAGTGGCCGTTGCCGTCGTCGTTGTCGTTGTAACCGTAAGACGTGACATTGACGTTGACTGTCTGGCTCTCGGAGGACCTGGCACCGTGGAGATGACCGCTCGTGTCGGGGGTGCCGGTCGTGGCCGATGCTGACGGTGAGATGAGGGCGAGCGACAGGGCGCTCGCGGCCATGAGCAGCGGTGGCGTGAGACGATGACGCATGGAACCTCCTTGGATCCTGCGGGACATGGGCTCCGGCAGCACGCGTTCGAGGTGACCGAGCCCGGAGACCGGTGAGGTGGCAGCGGCGGATGTGAGCCGCGGACGGCATAGTTGCCGAAAGGGATGCCGGCCCGTCGTCTGCAAGGGCGGGCGGCGTGGCCCGCGGAGAAGTTACGGTGGGGCGACCAGGGCAGGGTGTCCGGCTGAGAGCGCGGCCTTCGTTCTACTGAAGGACGGCAGGGGCCTGGTGAAGTGTGCGTCCGCGACGTGCTGAAGAGGTCATGCGGATGAACCTCGCTTTGGATGTGGGGGGGCCGCGTCCGCGCCGAGTGGTCGGGAGGACCACGCGATCCGGGTGTGCGGCGCCTCGACGCGCGGCTGACCCCTGCCCAGGCCACCGGAGGGATCGCCGTCCGGGCCCTGGAGCGGGTCGAGCAGTGATGCCGGGACACCGCATGCGACGGTGGCGCTGAAGCCTGCCGGTGTGCTCATGCCGGTGTACCGTTAGGAAAGTTTCCTAACGGCAGGGACCGTAGTGAATCTGTCAGTGGACTGTCAATGGTGTGGCGCAGATTGAGAGACTGCGCCTGCGTATGGTCGGGAGGGCGGCCGGGGCTGACGGTGGCCGTGGCGCCGGGGCCGTCATGAACTCCCGCTAGTTGGTTCAGTCGCTCAGTTGGTTCAGCCGCTCAGCAGCATGGCTTTGGCCTGCGGGACTTCATCCCAGCAGCCGCTCAGCGTGGGGAACCGAGCGAGCAGGCGGCCACCCCCCACGAAGCGTCAAACCCCCATGTGAAGGTCGGCCCATCGGGTGGTCCTCTCGGGGTGGTGGGATATGCCGTGTCGTGCGGAGAGAGCCGCGACGATGTCGGTCCCGCGACCGTTTTCCCTGTGTTCGGCGGGGTGGAGGTCATCGTGCGACGGTCGTCGCCGAGGTACCGGCCCCGCGTCGGTGACCTCGATACGCAGCGCGCGACGGTGGCCGGGCGCAGGCAGGGAGAGCCGCAGCACTGCCGGCGGCCGTGCGTGGACGATGGCGTTGGTGGTCAGCTCCGAGATCACCAGGAGGGCGTCGTCGGCCGTCGGGGTGGGCACGCGCCATTGGGCGAGAACGGTGCGTGCCCGTCGGCGTACGGCGCAGACGGCCTCGGGGATGTGCGGCAGCGGGCAGACGTGCTCGACCCACGCGGGCGGGTCCACCGGGGCGTCGGACGTGCTCGGGGCAGGGGCGCTCATCCTCGGCCACCTCCACTGGTCTCTGCTTCTCATGGCGGAAGCGGCGGCTGGTTCGGTGCCGCTGGTGGCGGCCGGGTTACTCGGCGTTGGCGAGGATGTGGACCAGCGCCGTGACGGCCTGTTCGGCGTCGTCGCCTTCGGCGCGGACGGTCACGGTGCTGCCGGCGGTGGCGCCCAGCCCCATGACGGCGAGCACCCCGGTCGGGTTGACCGTCCGGTCGGCGTACTGCAGTTGTATGGCACTGACGAATGCCGCTGCGGCGCGGGCGAGTTGACCCGCGGGCCGGGCGTGGAGGTTGGCGGGCAGGACGACGGCCGTCTCGTGCGTGGACGCGGTCGTCGCGGTCGTGGTGGTGGACTCAGAGCTTGTGGACATGGCGGGCCTCCTTGGCGGCGTCGGCGACGGTCTTGAGGTCGGCGCCGGATGCGGCGGTGACGACGGCTGCGACGGCTCCTTCGACGAAGGGCGCGTCGACGATCAGCACGTCGGGGCTGGGATGGTCTTCCAGGACGGTGCGGGCGGTCAGGACGGAGCTGCCGAGGTCCGGCAGGACGACGACACCCCGGCCCCGGTCGACGCTGCGGATGGCGTCGAGGACGAGGTCGTAGCTGGTACCGATCCGGCCGTCGTCGGTGCCTCCGGCGGTGGCGAGGGGGACCGTGTCGGAGCCGATCTGCTGCACCAGCAGGCGAAGGCCCGCGGCGAGCTCGGCGCTGTGGGACACGAGTACGATGCCGACAGATGCGCTCATGAACAGTTACGTTAAATCTCGGAACGCTGTTCATCAATAGTGAACCAGGGAGAAATTTTCGATGGTGCAGGCGGTACAGCGGGCGGTGCAGATCCTGCGGGAGCTCGCGTCCACCGGGCCCCGGCTCGGAGTGACCGAGCTGGCCGACCGCCTGGGCGTGGCCAAGCCGACCGTGCATGCGCTGCTGCGCACGCTGGAGGCCGAGGGGCTGGTGGTGCAGGACCGGGACAGCTCGAAGTACCAGCTCGGCCCGGATCTGGTGCAGCTGGGCAACGCCTACCTGGACACCCAGGAGCTGCGGACCCGCTCGCTGACCTGGGCGGACCAGCTCGCGAACCGGACGAATGAGGCGGTCTGGGTGGCCGTGCTCACCGGTGACCACGTCATGGTGGTGCACCATGCCTTCCGGCCCGAGGGGGCGGTGCAGATCCTGGAGGTGGGCGCCAGCATCCCGTGGAGCACGTGCGCCCTGGGCAAGGCGATCGTGGCCTTCCTTCCGGCCGGCGAGCGTGAGCGGCTGCTCGCGGGTGAGCCGGCTGTGCTCACCGGCGCCAGCATCACCGACCCGGAGGAGCTGGCCGGGCAGCTGAACGAGGTCCTCAGGACGGGCTATGCGATCGAGGACCAGGAATCCGCCATCGGTGACGCGGGTATCGCATCCCCTGTCTTCGACCGGTCCGGCGGGGTGGTCGGCGCTCTCGGCATCGTCGGCCCCGTCGAGCGCGTGCTGGCCGAATCCGCACGTCAGGAGCTTGCGGTCGCCGTCCGGGAGACCGCCCGCAACCTCTCCCGCGACCTGGGCGCCCCCCGTGGGACAGCTGCTCGGACCGCGATGACCTGACCCGCCCCCGCAACTCGGCGACGGTCGGCCGCCCCTCCGCTCGCCACCTGATCCAGGCCCCTCGGCACGCCGCCGTGGGGCCTTCTTCGTGTCGGCGGAACTGCCGGCGGAACGCGAGCGTCTGCCGAACCTCTTGACAGGCCGGAAACGCAGCCTTAATTTCCCGAACAACGTTCATCCATGATGAACGAACCGCCAGCCGGATGCTCGATCCGCCCGGCTTCCCCCTGAGCGGCCGCCAGGTTGCCCCGACCCTGATGAACCTGGCGGCCACCTCCCTTCACAGCCCGCTCCCCGCGGAGGAGGTGAGACGCCCGAGCCGCCGTCCGGCTCTGGGCGCCTTCCATGGAAGAAAACACCTACCCACAGAAGCTTGTGGCCGAGATGCTGGGCACCGCGATGCTGGTGTTCATCGGCGTCGGTTCGGTCCCCGCAACGCTCATCGTCAACGGCAAGGCGCCGTTCACCTTCGCCGACCTGGGCATGATCTCGCTGGCGTTCGCCACGGTCGTCATCGCGATGATCTACGCGATCGGCCACATCTCCGGCTGTCAGATCAACCCGGCCATCACCCTCGCGCTCGCCGCGACGAAGAAGATGCCGTGGCGGGACGTCCCCGGCTACATAGCCGCCCAGGTCGTCGGCGCGGTCCTGGGAGCCCTCGCGATCATCGGGGTGCTCGGCCACCAGGCCGTGACCGTCGGTCTGGGCATCGCCAACTACGGCCCCCAAGTCGGCGCCGGCCAAGCCTTCTTCGCCGAGGCCGTCGGCACCGCCATCCTCGCCTTCGTCGTCTTCGGCGCCATCGACCGCCGCTCGGCAGGCGGCTTCGCCGGACTCGCCATCGGCCTGGCGGTGTTCGCCGTCATCATGGTGGTCGGACCCGCCACCAGCTCCGCGATCAACCCCGCCCGCGTCGTCGGCCCCATGCTGGTGGGCCAGGTGTTCAACGGCACGGTCCACTGGAACCAGCTGCCGGTCTACCTGATCGGCGACATCGTGGGTGCGGTTGCCGCCGGTTTCCTGTACGTCGCCCTGAACGCCAGTCGCGGCATCGCCGCCACCACGGATGTGACGGCCGAGCCGGTCGCCGCCGCTGAAGGAGCCCTGTCATGAAGAAGCTGATCAACGCCCCTGAAGCGGTGCTGGCCGAGGCGCTGTCCGGGATCGCCGCCGCCCACCCCGGACTGAAGGTCGACGCGGAGAACAAGGTGATCGCCCGCGCCTTGGGCACGAAGCCGGGCAAGGTCGCCCTCGTCTCCGGCGGCGGTTCCGGGCACGAGCCCCTGCACGGCGGCTTCGTGGGCAAGGGCATGCTGGACGCCGCCTGCCCAGGCGAGGTGTTCACCTCGCCCGTGCCCGGCCAGATGCTGGCCGCGGCCCAAGCCGTCGACGGCGGCGTGGGCGTGCTGTTCATCGTGAAGAACTACACCGGTGATGTCCTCAACTTCCAGATGGCCGCCGAACTGGCTGCCGAGGAGGGCATCACCGTGGAGACGGTCCTGGTCGACGACGACGTCGCCGTCCAGGACTCCACCTGGACCGCAGGGCGCCGGGGCACCGGAGCCACCGTCTTCGTCGAGAAGATCGCCGGAGCACTCGCGGAGCAGGGCGGCAGCCTCACCGAGGTCGCCGACATGGGCAAGCGGGTCAACGCCGCTTCCCGGTCCTTCGCGGTGGCGCTGACCGCCTGCACCACCCCCGCCTCCGGCAAGCCCGGATTCGACCTGCCCGAGGACGAGATGGAGGTCGGCGTCGGCATCCACGGCGAACCCGGACGGCGCCGCGAGAAGCTGCGCCCGGCCAAGGAGATCGTGGCCACCGCTCTGGACGCGATCCTCGCCGACCAGCCGCTCGTCGCCGGCGACGAGACCATCGTCATGGTCAACGGCCTGGGCGGCACCCCGCTCATCGAGCTGTACGTGGTCTTCAACGAGGTTGCCGCCGCACTCGCGGACAAGGGCGTGGTCGTCGCCCGCAGCCTCGTCGGCAACTACGTGACCAGCCTGGACATGGAGGGCGTTTCCCTCACCGTGTGCAAGGCCGATGCCGACATGCTGTCCCTGTGGGACGCGCCTGTGAACACCCCGGCGCTGCGCTGGGGCATCTGAACCGAGCCGGGGGCGGGGCCACGCGCGACGCGAGGGCCGGGCCGGGGCCTTCCCGCTGCCAAGCCCGCCCGGATCGCACCCCTCGCGTCTTCCCCCCGCCCCCGGCTCACCCAACGCTCGACCAGCCCCGTACCGACCATGAACGGAGACTCCGTGGACACCGACCTCGCCCGCACGTGGGTGCAGGCCATCGCAGCCGCCGTGGACCAGCACAAGGACCACCTCACCCAGCTCGACTCGGCCATCGGCGACGCCGACCACGGCACCAACATGCACCGCGGCTTCTCCGCCGCCGTCACGGCCCTGGCCGACTACGAGCCGGACACCGCCGGAGCCGTACTGGTCAAGACCGGCACCACCCTCATCTCCACCGTCGGCGGCGCCTCCGGGCCGCTCTACGGCGGTGCCTTCCGTGCCATCGGCAAGGCCCTGGACACCCCCACCGCCGACCCGCAGCAGGTCGCCACCGCGCTGGCCGCCGGCCTCGCGAGCATCCAGAAGCTCGGTGCGGCCGCACCCGGCGACAAGACCATGATCGACGCCTATGCCCCCGCACTGGCCGCCTTCGAGCAACAGGCCGCGGCTGGAGCCGACTTGGCCGCCGCGGCCGCGGCCGCCGCCGACGCAGCCGAGGAGGGCATGCGCGCCACCACCCCGATGCAGGCCCGCAAGGGCCGCGCCTCCTACCTCGGCGCCCGCAGCATCGGCCACCAGGACCCGGGCGCCACCTCCACCGCCCTGGTCTTCCGCGCCCTCGCCGAGACGCTGGCGTCCCGCGCCGAGCCGCTGGGGGCCCGATGACCGACCGCTGCACCTATACCGGACACGCCGCAGCGCCCGGCATAGCCCTCGGCGTCGTCCACCGCACCGACCGGCCACTCACCAGAACGGCGTTGCCCCAGCGCGCCGGCGGCGACCCCACGCAGCAGATCTCCGACGCCTTCGACGCCGTAGCCGCCCGCCTGCTCGACCTGTCCGTCTCGCTGCGCGAACAGGGCAAGGACGAACAGGCCGACATCATGGAGGTCAACAGCTACATCGCCCAGGACCAGGACCTGCGCGACCAGGCCGTCAAGCGCGCGAACGACGGCGAGCCGGTATCCGTTGCGGTCCGCCAGTCCATCGACGCCTACGCCGGAACCATCGCCGCCCTGGACGACCCCACCCTTGCCGAGCGCGCCGCGGACGTCCGGCAGGTCGGCCGCCGGGTCCTCGCCCACCTCCACGGCGAGACGGGCCCCGCCCCTGACCAGCCGCTCGTCCTGGTCGCCCACGAGATCGGCGCCGCCGACCTGCTGGAACCCGGCCTGACGGTGACAGCCGCCATCTCGGTGACGGGCGGCCCGAATTCGCACGCCGCGATCGTCGCCCGCTCGCTGGGCATCCCCTTCCTGCTGGGCGTCGACCCCCAGCTCCTCGAACTGCCGGACGGGCAGGAGATCCTGCTCGACGCAGATCGCGGCAACGCGGTCGCCCACCCCGACGACGAGGAGCGCACCAGGGCCCTGCACGCCATGGAGACCGCCCGCGCGCGCAGGCTCGCCCTCGCCGAAGAGCGGCACCTGCCCGCCGAGACACTCGACCAGCACCGCATCGTGCTACGGGCCAACGTGGCCACCCCGGCCGAGGCCCGCACGGCCGTGACCACGGGCGCGGAAGGTGTCGGCCTGCTCCGCACCGAACTGCCCTTCCTCAACCATCCCGCCTGGCCGACCCGCGAACAGCACGCGGCCACGCTCGTCCCCGTCCTGCGCGCTCTCGCCGGTCAGGTCGTCACGGCTCGCACGCTCGACTTCGCCGACGACAAACTGCCGCCGTTCCTCGCCCGTCTCCAGGGTGCGCGGATCGGTCGCGGCCTGCCCCTCATGCTCGCCCAACCGGACGCCTTCGCCGACCAGTTCCGCAGCCTGCTCGGCGCCGGAGCCGACACCGACCTGCGCATCATGATCCCCATGGTCGCGAGCGTCGACGAACTGCGTGCCTGCCGCCGCCTTCTTGAGGAAGCGGCCACTGAAGCCGGCGTACCGCCGCCGCCCCTGGGCATCATGGTGGAACTCCCCGAAGCGGTCGCTGCCGCCGACGACCTTGCCCGTGAAGCCTCCTTCTTCTCCATCGGCAGCAACGACCTCACCTGCCAGATCCTGGGCCTGGACCGGCGCGACCCCACAGCCACCCCCGCCATGGCGGCACACCCCGCCGTACTCGACGCCATCGCCCGCGTCGTCACCGCCGCCCACCGCCACGACCGTCAGGTCTCCGTCTGCGGCGACGCAGCTGCACACCCCCTCGTGACACCCCTGCTCATCGGCCTCGGCTGCGACAGCCTCTCGGTCGGCCCCGCCGCCCTCGACGAGGTCCGCGCCCGCATCCGCCGACTCCGCCACGACACCTGCGCCTCCCTCGCCACCGTGGCCCTGACCCGCGAAACGCCCGAAGAGGTATGGCGACTCGTGGAGCAGTGCTGCCGGCCGTCGCTGCCCTGAGAAGAAGGCGTCTGAACCGTGAAGAAGCTCATCAACTCGCCCGATGAGGTACTTGCCGATGCGCTCGTCGGTGTGGCCGCCGCACACCCGTCGCTGACGGTCAACGCGTCCGACCGCTACATCGCCCGTGCGGGCGGGCCGACCCCTGGGAAGGTCGGCCTGGTGTCAGGCGGCGGATCCGGGCACGAACCGCTGCACGGCGGGTTCGTCGGACACGGGATGCTCGATGCGGCCTGCCCCGGTGAGGTGTTCACCTCGCCCGTGCCGGACCAGATCCTCGCCGCCACGCGGGCCGTGGACGGCGGCGCGGGAGTGCTGCACATCGTGAAGAACTACACCGGCGACGTGCTGAACTTCCAGATGGCCGCCGACCTGGCCGCCGACTACGGGGTGCGGGTGGAGGGCGTCGTGGTCAACGACGACGTCGCTGTGGAGAACAGCACGTGGACGGCGGGCCGACGGGGCACCGGGGCGACCGTGTTCGTGGAGAAGATCGTCGGTGCGGCCGCCGAACTCGGCGCCGACCTGGGCACGCTCGCGGCTTTGGGCCGGGAGGTCAACGACCGGTCCCGGTCCTTCGGGGTGGCGCTCACGTCGTGCACGGTGCCCGCGTCGGGCAAACCCGGTTTCGAACTGGGCGAGGACGAGGTCGAGCTGGGCGTCGGCATCCACGGCGAGCCCGGTCGGGCCCGCGGCAGGCTCACCTCCGCCAGGGAGATCGTCGGTGTCGCCTTGGATGCCATCCACGCCGACATGCCGCTCTCGGGCGGGGTGCTGGTGATGGTCAACGGCCTGGGCGGCACCCCGCTGATCGAGCTGTACGTGGTGTACGCGGCGGTCGCCGAGTGGCTCGCCGGCCACGGCGTGTGGATCACCCGCAACCTGGTCGGCAACTACGTCACGAGCTTGGAGATGGCCGGCTGCACGATCACCGTGTGCCGGCTCACGCCACAGCTCACCCACCTGTGGGACGCCCCGGTCGTGACCCCCGCACTGCGCTGGGGACGCTGAGCAGGCCGAGGCCATCGACGCCAGACCGTACGAGGTCGTGCGGGGTCGCACGAGAGGGTGCGAGGTCGTACGTGATCGTCCGAGGTCGTACGAGACCTACAAGATCGTACGAGGGAGAGGCACGACGATGGACGCGAGCATGTTCCGGGCCTGGATCCACGAGGCCGCCCGATCGGTGACCGAGAACGCCGATCATCTGACCCGTCTCGACTCCGCTGTCGGCGACGCCGACCACGGCATCAACATGCGCCGTGGCCTGCAGGCGGCGGTGGCGATGCTGGACGAGACCAACCCGTCCACTCCCGGTGGGGTGCTCGCCACCGTCGGCCGGGCACTGATCAGCAAGACCGGCGGGGCCTCGGGACCGCTGTACGGCACCGGGTTCCGGCAAGCCGCGCGGACCCTGGGCCAGGAACCGGACGTCTCCGCGGCACAACTCGGGGCCGCGTTGGCAGCCGCCGTCGCCGGCATCCAGCGGATCGGCGCGGCCCTGGAGGGAGACAAGACCATGATCGACGCCCTCAGCCCGGCCGTGACCGCCTACCAGGCCGTCATCGACACCGGCGGCGACCTGGCCGGCGCCACCCGCGCGGCGTACGACGCGGCCGCGCGGGGCCTGAAACAAACCGCCGACATGCAGGCCCGGAAGGGCCGCGCCAGCTACCTCGGCGCCCGCACCATCGGCCACGAGGACCCCGGCGCGGCGTCGACCGTCCTCATTCTGTCCGCCCTCGCGACCGTGTGCTCGGCGGGCGAGCGGCGTACGAAAGGCCATCAGTAACCCCTGCACGGCCTCATTCATCGATGACACGACAAGCGCACTCGCGTGATGAGCCGGAGCGCCCCGCGACGCGGGACGCGCCCCCGAATCGCGCACGTTCAAGGGCGGGGAGAAGGTGCGAGGGCAAGTGCAAGGACAACGGGGCGGGATCCAGAGGCGGTTCGCCCCGGGTAACTGGAGCGTGCGCACCCAGCTGCTGGCCGTGGTGGTCATCCCGGTCGTCACCGCGCTCGTCCTGGGCGGTCTGCGGGTCGGATCCGCCGTGCGGAACGCACAGGACGTCGACAACGCCCGCCGGCTGGTCCGTGTCGTCGACAAGGGCACGGCGCTGTTGCAGAAGATCGAGGACGAACGCGATCTCACCGCCCTCTACGTCGCCGAAGGCCGTACGGGCGACACGAGCCGAATCGGCACACAGCGCTCGAAGACGGACGCGGCGCTGGCCCAGGTCCGTGCGGAGGCCGCTCATGTCCACGGAACGACGAACTCGGTCCTGGCCACCCAGCTCGCGGTGCTCGACGCCTTCGGTCCGAAGACGGCATCACTGCGCCACTCGGTGACCCGGTCGGCGATGCGCTGGCCGACCGTGGTCGACGCATACACAGGCTTGATCACCGAGCTCACCGACGCACTTCGCCTTCTCGCGCCGGACATCGCCGGCCAGACCCTTGTCATGAGGGCCGGCACACTCGAGACCTTCGCCCAGGCCACCGAGAAAGCGTCTCAGCGACGCGCACTGCTCGGCGGCGTACTGGCCGAGGGACACTTCGACGCGAACGAGGCCCAGAGCCTGACCCTCGCCGGCCGGCAGCAACAGGCACTGACCGAACAGTTCCTGGCCAGTGCACCGGCCGCCCAGCGTCAGTTCTACGAGCACACCGTCACCGGAAGGGACGTCGACAAGGCCGACACCCTCCAGAAGCAGGCACTCGCCCTTCAGGACACCAGCCGCCCCACCCTCGACGCCGACGCATGGTTCGACACCATGACGAGAAAGCTGGACCTGCTGCGACGGATCGAGCAGCGCCTCATCGGATCGGCCGAGGACGAGAGCTCGCACGAGCAGCGCCAGGCTGAACGCTCACTGCTCACAGCCTCGCTCGTCGAGCTGTTGATGCTCCTGCTCGTGCTCGGTGTGACGCACGTCCTCGTGCAGTCGATCGTCGCCCCGCTGCACACCCTGCGTGCCTCCACCCTCGATATCGCACAGCACCGCCTGCCCGAAGTGGTCCGGTTGCTGCGGGAGTCCACCGGCGCGCACCTGAAGCCCATCGAGGTCGAGCCCACGGCCGTCGACTCGACGGACGAGATAGGGGCGGTCGCCCGCGCGTTCGACGATGTCCACCGCGACTCCGTACGGCTGGCGTTCGAGCAGGCGCAGCTGCGCGGCCGTATCAACACGATGTTCGTCAACCTCTCGCAGCGCAGCCAGAGCCTGGTGGAACGGCAGCTGGAGCTGATCGACCGCCTGGAGAACGGCGAACAGGACCCCGACCTGCTCGCCGGCCTCTTCAAGCTCGATCACCTGGCCACCCGCATGCGCCGCAACGGGGAGAACCTCCTCGTCCTCGCGGGCGAGAAGGCGGGCCGCCGCTGGAGCGCCCCGGTCCGGCTCGTGGATGTCCTCCGGGCCGCCATCAGCGAGATCGAGCAGTACCAGCGGGTGCAGCTGCACGGACTGGTCACCGCGGACGTCGACGGCCGGGCAGTGAACGACATCGTGCATCTCATCGCGGAGCTGCTGGAGAACGCCACCACGTTCTCCTCGCCGGACACCGAAGTGGTCGTCACGTGCCGGCTCCTGTCCGGCGGCGGCGCGCAGGTCGGGATCCAGGACAACGGCATCGGCATGACCGCTGAGGACCTCGCTGAAGCCAACGACAGGCTCCTGAACCCCCCAGTCGTCGACGTCGCGGTGGCGCGGCGCATGGGCATGTTCGTCATCGGCCGGCTCTCCGGCCGCCACGACATCCGCGTCCAGCTCCGCGGGTCCGCGCCCCATGGCGTCACAGCGGTCGTCATGCTGCCCCAGAAACTGGTCAGGGAGCACGAAGATCACATGGATCCTCCCGGACTGTCAGCCAGATACGACACGGAAGGACGCCTCACCGGCTGGCGCAACTACGACACCACCGAGCACATCGAGGAGAGTGCGCCGACGAGACGTGCACACCGGACACGCCGCCGGGGTGCCCGCTAGACCGGAGCGTCGACGCGGGGTCGGTGGCCCGTTGGCCTCACGGAACCCCCGTCCGCTCACGCAAACGGCCCCGGACGAGACGTCCGAGGCCGATGAGGACCCGCGCCTGGGGGGAGAAACCCCAGTTCGGAGCGGCAATGCGTGGTGCCCCCGGCAGGATCCGAACCTGGACATCTGCTTTGGGAGTTCGATCTACGCCCGCCCCCGGTGCCGTCGTCGGCTGGTTGGAGGGTCACCCAGGGGCGGCCTTCTGGATGCCGAGTATCGACGCCTCCTCGGCAGTCGCCTGTCTTGGCCCGGCCCATGACATGGCTGGCGGTGACGCCGATCGCGGAACGAGAGTGCCGGCAGTGAGGTCGTAGTGTGCCAGGCGCTGGAGCGGTGCAGGCGGCGGGAGTTCCGCTGCCTTCGGGGGCGGATGGGGAAAGTCTCCGGACCGTGAGCGGTCCGGGGACTTTCCCGTGCGTCGCGTGGTGCTGTCATCACCACCCGTCGTGGTCGCAGACCACCCGGAAGCTGCCCACGACGCCGTGGTGACCGAATTCGCCATCGCCGTCGAAACCGAATTCGCCGCCTTTGTCATGGGGCACCACGCCGAAGGTCTCGCTGCGGGGCCCCACGATGGCGACCGGAGGGCCACCGTCGCAGTCGAAGCCCCGGAAGACTTCGACGGTCCTCCTGCTTTCGTTGCGGACATTGAAACTGTCCGCGCCCAGTCCGCTGGCCACGGTGATGCAGCCCTCAACGAAGCCGGGGTACGAACGTTCGTTGAAGAAGATCCTTCCGTGCTTCCTGTGGCCGTCACCGCGTCCGCCGCCGTCGCGTCCACCCCTGCCGTCACCGCGTCCGTCGCCGCTGTCGCGTCCGCCGCCGTCGCGTCCGCCGTTTCCGCCTCCGTTCCCGTTCTTGGCGCCCGAAGGAGTCGTGGCGGAAACGGAAGGTGCTGCGGATGCGGCGTGTGGCGCAGGCTGGGCGGGTCGGTGGGCCGGTTGGCCGAGATGGTGGGCCGTTTGGGCTGGGTGGTGGAGTGGCTGGGCTGCCCGGTGGACAGGCGGGGAGGCCGGGGTGGATTCGACGGTCGAGGCATAGGTGATTCCGGTGGCTGCAAGGACGGTCGCGCCTATTCCGGCACCGACCACAGTGAAGGCACGCGAGGGCATGGGCACTTCTCTCTTTCTTATGCGCGTCGGCCGGACGACCGATCTGCGATGAACGTACCTACAGCTCGCATAACTGGCATTCCGGGTATGTCCAAGGTGTGAGGCTGTGAGGCCAACCAGGTGTCAGAAGTTCACGGCGGTACATGCCCGCAGCCGTAGGGCATCGGCGAAGGACCGGCAGGGATTCGACCCGCAGTACCCGCATCGGGAGTTGTGGACGTCAGCCGGCCGCTCGATACCTGCGGTCGCCCGTCCTGCTCGTTCAGGTGCGTATCTCGCGCAGTTTCCCGGCCCAGGTGCCTAGGCTTGACTTCGCGATGTGTCCCCTGGCGAAGGTGGAAGACCACGCCGACGCACGTCGCGTGCCACAGATGGCCCAGCCTCGATCAGTATGGCGACCATGCCGGTAAACAGGGGGTGCCTCCGATGCGGACTGTCTGAGCCTTGGCTGGCGACAGTCCGCCACGGCGGCGGGCCGGCCGACCGACCGGGTACGCGTATGCCTCGCTGCACCGCACCGGCTTGATCCACGCTGCTGGTACCCCAACCAGGGCAAGCCGCGATGGCCTGTTCCCTGGGCGGCAACTCGGGGACGTTCGCCTTTCGGTCCTGTCAGCTTGGGAAGCTGCGTTCATCTGGGAGCGGTTTGGGTGCTGAGCTGGGTGAACGGACGATTCGTGGCCTCGTCGGGCTGGGCCGCTTTCACCGTGGTTCCCTGCTGTTCCCCGCTCGATCTGGTGCGGTTGTGGTGCGACGTGCTCAACGACGGAAGTCGGGTGCCGGCTCGATGACGTCAGCCCAGACACGATCGCTCCACGGGTTGCCTTCCACCCCGAGACGTGCCGCGACGACGTCGTCGAGGAAATGCGCCCGAGCTACCGCGACCGCCTCGTCCGGCCACCACAGCGAGTCGCACTCGGTGCACAACAGGAAGGACGTCCCGTCAGCCTTGAAGCGGTACGGGCGGACCCAGTCCTGTTCGCAGCGCGGGCAGACGAGTTGGGCTGGCATGACCAGCACAGTATCCCGGGACGGGGGTGCACGCTTTCCAACTGCGTTGGTGGGCTCTTGAACCGTGTACGGGGGCGTTCACCTGCGTTCATGGGCGGCTGGCCGTCGGCGTGGTGACGGCTCGGGGCCTCGGCTGAACGGTCGTGAACGGGGCTGAATGAGACGGAAACTGAGACGGATGGGCACGCAGGGCTGAGGCGTCCGACCTGCCAATTTGCTGGTCTGACAGCTTCGTCCATACGAGGATGCTGCCATGCGCCGCGCAGACGAAGAGGAAGAGCCGCTCAAGTTGATCCGCCGCTACGTCACGCCCGACCGGCGGTACCTCAAACTTGGCGGCAGCCTTCTCGGGATGGGCGGACGCGACCGAACCAAGTTCCTCCGGAAGCTGGGCCAGGCTGCCGGTGAGATCAGTCCTCGGGAACTGGACACGTTGCTCGACCGAGGGTGGCGCGAGCGCAAGACGGCAGCCTGGCTCGTCGCCGTGGCCGGCAGAACCGAGTTCCGGGATCGTCTCGGCGAACTCCTGCTCGCCAGTGAAGGGCCCTACGCGGGGCAGGCGTACTGTGTCGCTCTGGCCGTCTTCGGCACCCGGGCTGACGCTGACCTCCTGGTCGCTTACCTCGACCGCTACCTGCGGCGCCCTGACCTCTACTACGACCAGACAGCCGCTCTCGGCGCGCTCCTGTTGCTCGACGCCAAGCTCGGTGCTGACTACGCGGCCCGGTTCCTCGCGCCTGACGGACTTTGGCAGCAGTGGATCGACGGGCCGCCCAGCAAGGACCGCGGGGTCCCCGACAGCTACCGAGAATTCATCGGCGAGCTCTGCGCTTTCGCTGGTGAGGCTGCCAAGCACTGCCCCGACAGGCGGACATGAGTCCCTCGCCGAAAATGGTCACCACCATCGTTCAGCGCGTTGTGCCCTCAGCTTGGGAAGCTGAGGTGATTGCTGATCGCTGGGGGCTGACCTGCAACGGAAGCATGCGGCCGCCTGGTGGGCGGGTTCGTTGATTCCCCGGTGTACCGCGTGGTTCCCCGCAGGTTCTGGCACGCGTCTGGCACGACCTCTTCGCGTGACTCGGGCGGTGTCCGGGTCGGACCGGAGATTCCCCCAGCCGACGAGACTGTCCAGCGCCTTGACCACGGCGTCAAGGTCGGCGGGCCGGTGCTCCGCGGAGAGCGCGGCCTGCACGTCCTCAGGCCTCAGATGCACGGCGAACCGGTCCTTGGCGGACAGGAACGTCCGCATCACCTGGCGTAGAGAGCGGCGTTGGGCGCCGTCAGATGCGCGAACGGCGCGTACGGTGCCCCTTCCGGGCCAGGAGACGTGGACGTCATCGCCTCCACATCGTCACCGATGCCTTCCCTGGGCCGACAACTGCCACCAAAGCATCGCGGACGGTGATGATTAGTGCCGTCAGCGAGGGACGGATGCGGAGTCAGGCGTCGAAGACTTCGATCGGGCACTTGGCCGCGCCGCTGCGGTCGATCCGTGCGTCGCAGGTGACCAGCGGTATGCCGAGAGCTTCGGCGAGGGCGACGTACTGGGCGTCGTAGACGGACAGGTTCTGGCGCAGGGCGCGAATCCGGTCGAAGAACGGCAGGGTTTCGTGCCGGGTCAGGGGCAACAGCCGGTAGTCGTCGATGGCCTTGGAAACCTGGTTGGCGGTCAGCTTGCCACCGCGTTCCATGCCCAGCAGTGCGGACTGGATCTCGTAGTCCAGCAGAGTGGGACTGAAAACGGTGCTCGCCTGAGCGATACGTCCACGCAGGAGATGAGCCCCGGCGGTCCGGGAGGTCAGGGCGGGCACGAGAGCCGAGCAGTCGAGGACGATCAACGCCCGGCCCGCGTCTCGTCGATGGCCTCGAGCACATCGCGGGTGCTGACGTCCGCGGATGCTTCGCGGTCCAGGCGCTGCATCATCTCGGCCAGAGTCGGTTTAGCGGTCTCACGGGCCAGGACGTCCTTCACGTACGCCTGCAGACTCTGTCCGGCCTGGGCCGCTCGAACCTTGAGGGTCTGCAGCTGGTCATCGGGCATGTCCCGGATCGTCAGAACAGTCATGCATGCATTCTAGCGCCGATGCATGCACATTGCTGCTCACGGAGAGCCCGCCAGGCACATCCGCTGACCAGCACGTAGATGATCGCCGCGAACAGCGTCTCATCAGGCGTGTTCGGCGTTCCACCGCCCTGCGGTCGCACCCGGTCCTCCGGAATTAACGGCTTGGCGAGCTCCCACAAGCCGTCCGGAACAATCCAACTCCACGTTCCCCGCCCCATGGACAGCCCAACGAGCGATCACCACAGTAGGACACCGTCTTAGAAGTCATCTCATTTGGCGAGTCGGCAGTAGCAGATGAGGGTGCACGCGATGCTGGTGAAGGCCAGGAAGTGTTCGGCTTTGCGTTCGTAGCGGCGATGGAGGCGGCGGAATCCGGCGAGCCAGGACAAGGTGCGTTCGATGGTCCAGCGGTGGTGTCCCAGTCGCTTGGAGGACTCGATGCCTTTGCGGGCGATGCGGTGCCGGATGCCGCGGCTGCGTAACTCTCGGGTGACGGCAGAATGATGCTCTGCGCTGCCCGTGAAACCCTGGCCATCGACCTGCCACGACGGTGGACAGGCGCTCTGGACGGTTCACGGCCATACTTCTACCTGAGTGGAATTTTTCGGCGCCGCGAAAGGGCCACGCCATGAACTGCTTTCTTGACGGGATGCTCGCCATGGAGCGAGGCCCCAAGGGTGTGCTGCTAACCCCTGACGCGCGGTTCTGTGTCGACGAGCGCCTCGGCTTCATCTATCCGGGAATCACGGCGGCTGTGGCCCATGAAGCGGCCTACTGGAGCCTTGTGCCAGCTGAGGAAGATTGTTTTCCGGCGATGATGACGACTGCCTTTACCGTACATATGCTGAGTCCAGCGACCGTGCACGATGGGGATATTATCGGGTCGGGCGAAGTCATACGTCGCGGACGTTCCAAAGTAGTGGCCCAAGGATTCGCTCACCAGGGCGAAAAGCTCATGGTGCATGCCGTCGTGTCGTTCGTCCCGATGCCAGGGACGGTACGGAACTGACGATTCGCGCAATCCCGGCAGCCCTGGCAGTTCCCTCTATCGAGTTGCCGAGTCCCTGGCGGATTGGAATGAGCGGGACGCTGTGGAGGACCCGCCACTATAAGATCTGCCCGATCCGCGAAGTGGCCGAACTCGCGGGGCCAGGTGGTCGAGGAGAGAAGGGGGGCAGCTGTGCCTCAACACTCACCGGAGGACCACTAATGACCGATATCGCGATCCGACTGTTCGAGGTAGGAGACGGTGTGCGGCTAATGGATATTGCCCAGCGCTGTCTGTATGAAGTGATTAATCGCGATTATCCATCACAGATAATCGAGAAGATGTGCTCGCACTTCACGGCCGAGTGGTTCGTCGAAGTATCTCGCAGCTGGGAGGTCTACGTTGCCGAGACCGATTGCCAAGTTGTGGGCACCGTCTCGAGAGATGGCAATAATGTCTACGCATTGTTCGTCGATCCTGATATGGTCGGCCGAGGCATTGGTCGGCGACTCATGCTGCACATCGAACGCCTGGCTGCTCGAGATGGCTACGAGTACATAGAGCGCTATGCCAACATCCCCTCACACTCGTTCTACCTCAAGCTCGGATTCACCGATATCGGCGAGAGCGAGACTAGGTTCGGATTTGCCTACGTCATGCGCAAGCCGCTGTCCTGAGACTTACCTGCTACCCACTGCACAGGAAGCCGCTCAAGGCCCCGGACCATTAGGTTCATCCGGTAGACAGGGTCGAGGTCCTCGACCAGATGTTTGGGTTCTCGATGGGCCAATGCGATGAAAGCCGCCCGCGCCAGCAGCCGCGACACTGCCGCCCCCAGGCAGAAATGAGGCCCCATTCCGAACGCAAGGTGTCCGCCCGCTCGCCGACGATCGGGGTTGATCTGATCCGGATCAGCGTACACAGCCGGATCCCGGTTGGCGGCACCGAGCACCGCCACCACAGTGGAGCCCCTCGCAATGTCGGTTCCCTCGATCGTAACGTCGGTCGACGCCTTGCGGACGGGGCACTGCACCGACGGCTGCAGCCGCAGAAGCTCTTCCACCACTGACGGTGCGATGCGCGGGTCGGCGGCGAGTCGTTCGAACGACCTCGACTGACGAATCAGCTCGTGCAGACCGCAGCTCAGTAGATCCACGATGGGCGCGATCCCGGCAGTCAGGAGGAGCACAGCCGACGAAATCACCTCATCGGGCCCGGCAGCGTCGCTGATCCGGGCATCCGCGTCGCAGTGTCGTCCGTCGTCGACGACGAGGTCCGTGAGCACGTCATCCCGCGGATCGGCACGTCGCTGCCCGGCCAGTTGATGGAAATATCGCACGAATCGAATCCGCGAACGGACGATGGAGGAGTCGGTCTTCTCAAGCGCGACCTCTGGGTCCAACCCCTGAACTACCTGTTTGGCATGGGTATGGAACCACGCATGGTCCTCGGGAGGTACCCCCAGGAGTTCGCCGATCACGTACGTGGCCAGCGGCTCGGCGAAGTCTGCGACGAAGTCGATGGCGCCAGCGGCAAGACTCTGTTGGTACAGCGCTTCCACTCGGTTCTTAACCAGAGTCTCAAGCGTACTGACGGCATGTGGAGCAAACCGTGCACTGATCCTGCTGCGCATACGAGCGTCTTTCGGAGGATCCAGCTGGAGGAAGGAGCGAGTCTGTGCTCCTTTCAACTTCGTCTTGTGTTGCTCTGGCGTGCCGATTCCGAACTCGGGCGAGCGCAGTACCTGTGCACAGGCGCTGTGGCTTAGCGCAAGGGCTTTTCCGTCAGCGACCCAATGCACCGGACCAAGACGCAGCAACTGGCTGTAGTAGCGGTTGGGGTTTGCGCGGAATTCCGCACTGCGGATATCGAAGGGCAGGGAGTCATACGGGTCCACAGTGTCAACAGGAATTGTCACCATGAGATTCCTCAAGCGTATTGAGCGACGGGTCGCAGCAGAGCTACATTGAATGATGCTCTTCCGGAGCGCCGCAGGCCCTAACGCTAGGCGGGCTGATGATTCCTCACCATTATCCTTGTGTCGCACCGTGCACTGCACCGAAACCGACCCCACCCAAGGGCCCGTCGACCTACGCGTATACCTCGCGGCCAATACTCGGTCCGAAGATCCTGCGCAGTAAGGCTTCACCACAGGGTCGCCCGCCCGTAACGGCTGGGCGACTCATTGTCTGATCTGTTATTATTCCTCCCCCTCGATATAGCTTTCAGGGATCGACGTGTTGTCCCTTCTCGTACTGCATTGCCTTCTCCACTTCTCGATGGAGGCCGGCAAGAGCCGGCCTGGTCTGTGAGGCGAGCTCACCTCGCCTCACGCCCGCTCTCAAGCGCGGGACGCGCTGTCAGAAAAGCCTGCCCCGCGACCACCGGCGACCGCTGTGAGCCGAATGGGGGAACGCCGGACGGCGCGGCCTGGTCGAGCGTGGAACGGTCTGGCACGCATGATCGAGCACACGAAAATGCCCCCGTCAGGACCATCCGGTGGGGGCTCTCGATGGGAACCGGCATAACGGCCGACTACGCGCGTCCTTACAGCACGCTTCCCCCGAGTGATCTGCCGGATGAGGCACGGCAGTTGATCGGGCCGGTCCCGCTCTGGGGTTCCCCGGAAGATCGCCGGTTGCGGGTGAGGCGGCTGGGCCGGTGCGGTGAACCCCTTGCGCCTGTCGGTCGTTCGTACGATTTCCCCGCCCTCTGCACGCGGTACCCATGCCTGGTGTCCAACACAGTGCGTCGGCCCATGCCCGGCGCCGGCAGGGAGTCCCCCTCATGACCTTCTTGGCTCCGGCCCTGAGGGGATGTGCCGTGTTCAGGCCAGGGTGGTCAGGCTCTGGGCGAGGGAGCGGGCTTCGGGTGCGAGGCAGTCGAGGATGTCCCGCGCGTAGGCGGTGCCGGATCGGGCGGCGAGGTCCTGGACGGCTGGCCAGTTCTCGGCGATCAGCTGGAGGGCTTGCTGTGCTCGGTGGATGGCGTCCTGCCGGTCGGCGCGGAACTGTTCGGCATCCTGGTGGGCCTGGTGCCAGGTGAGGTGTCCTGGCTCGGCGGGCTGGGTGAGGGGCGGTGCGGTGCCGCCGTCGGCGAGGCGGAGGGTGTCGGTTTCGCTCACGTGCTTTCGGAGTCGTTCTTCTTCCTGCCGTTCGTCGAGTGCCGCCGTGGCGTCGTCGAGGGTGATCAGGTCCTGCAATGGGATGCGGGAGCGTGCGCCCTTCGTTTCGTCTGCGCTGGCGGCTGCGGAGCACGCGAGACTCGCACTCGTGAGGGGTTGCCCCCAGCACCCTTTCCACATGTTCGGGTGGATCGGGGTGTCCTGACCCGCGGTGGAGCGGGGGGCTGGACAGGCGGTGGACGGCGCCGGACGAGGCCCGGATGATGCTGACCTGCCGGGCGACGTTCGGCAGATCAACTCCTCGTCCGCTCACGCATGCGGCCCCGGACGAGGGCGTCCGAGGCCGACCAAAGCGCCTCCCTGGAGGGGAAACCCCAGGTCAGCGGCGTAATGCGTCGTGCCCCCGGCAGGATTCGAACCTGCGACACCCGCTTTAGGAGTGGGATCGAAACCTTGCCGGGGCGTGCGTGGTGCTGCCGCGTGCTGCTGTCTCGCCTGGTCAGCGTCACGCGGCTGTGTGCTTCATCCGGCTCGTGGTGGCCTGTGCCGGACAGTCCGCTCACGCATCGCGCACGCACGTCGGCATCAGTCGGCAATGTCGGAGCGGGCCTCCCCGTCGGGAAGGCGCGCTCCGGCGAGGGCACGGCTGCGGGCTGTCACGCCCGGTATCGCAGGTTCCCCGTCTGTGCGGTGGCCGTCGTGGATCCGGGCCCATCGGATCGGCTCGGCACAAGGGCAGTGGAGCAAGCCACACCCCCGGAGCCGAGCATGTCGGAAAGAGGCATTCATCTGCAGGCCGGTGCGTTGTCTTCGAAGCCGGCCCCGCGGACCGGGACGAGGAGAGTGAACGTGGCCGGAGCCCTTCTGGTGAGGGAGAGTCGGCCGCCGATGGAGTGGGCCAGTTCGGAAGCGAGGGCGAGGCCGATGCCCGTCCCGTGGCCGTCGCCGGTGTGTCCGCGGTCGAACAGCTGCGCCGGCTCGCCCTCCGCGGTTCCCTCGTCGCTCACGTCGAAGGCGAGGGCGTCGTTTAGGTCCCGCACCACCAGTCGCACGATTCCGCGTCCGTGCACCCGTGCATTGTCCAGCAGGACGCCGAGCACTTCCGAAACGGGGCCACTGGGGACCAGGACATCCGCGGGTGCGTCATGTGTGCCGCACTCCAGGCGTCTGCCGTCGGCGGCGAACAGGCCATGCCAGTGCTCCTGCGTCTCCTGAAGGAGGTGTGCCACCGCGATGTCCCCGGCGGCCGGGCGGGGCCGGTCCGGGGAGCGGGACAGGCGCAGCACTTCCTCCACGGTGTGGTGGAGGCGATGGGCGGTTGCCAGTGCCTCGGTCAGCACGGGGCGTAGACGGGTGTCGTCGTCCTGGGCGAGACCCGATTCCAGGGCGAGTTGCAGGCCGGTGAGTGGGGTGCGCAGCTGGTGGGAGGCGTTGGTGGCGAAGTCGCGTTCGCGGCGTAGAAGTTCGGACAGGGTGTGCAGCATGGTGTTGTGCGTGCGGGCCACCTGATCGATCTCGGCGATGTTGCTGGGGGCCGCCCTCGCGTTCAGGTCTCCTTCGGCGACGGCCCGGCAGTGGCGGGAGAGGTCCTCCAGCGGGGCGGCCAGCGCCCGAGCCTGCCGACGGGCGACCAGCACCGCGATGGTCAGGGCGACTACGGTCACGCCGAGTAGCACGGCCCACGCGGCCAGGACCCGGTCGCGTACGGCGTCAGCGGGGGAGGACGCGCGGACCACGCCGATCACATGCTCGGCGTGGGAGACCGGTACGGCGGCGACCAGGTCGCCGCCCGACCGCCCCCGGATCACCTCTCCGCCAAAGGCGCGGTGGACCGGCGCGTCCGCCGTCCGGGGGCCGCTGCCCGCACGTTTGGCCTGCTGCGGGTCGTACAGGCCCAGATGCCCCCCTGCCGGCGCCCTGGGCAGTTCCACCGGATCACCGGTCGCATAGTCCGGGCTCACCCGTACGGCAGCGGCGAGGGCCGCGCGTTCCAGGGTGTCCCGCTGCCCGGCGTACAGGGAGGACCTGATGGCCAGGGCCAGGGGGACGGCGAGCAGGACCACGGCGACCAACGCGGCGGTGAGGGCGACTCGCACCACGCGCTGTCTCATGCCCTCATCATGCGGCGGCCCGGCCGGGCGCGCGGGGCGAGGCGCACGCTTTTGCCGTCGTCTAACCCTCGGCGAGCAGGGCGTTAACCGGCCTCTTTCTAGCGTGGGTGCCATGACGGTCCGGTCCGGGGGATTCCTTGGAGGGCAGTGGTGATGGCAGCACACGCACGGACGTCCGCGGCAGTCGGACTGGTGCTCGTCGCGGCGGTGACCGCGGGCTGTTCCGGTTCCGGCTCGCACTCCGGTTCCGGTTCGACGACATCATCACCGCCGGCTTCCTCTGCGCGCGTCGGAAACGGGCAGAACAACCCGGCACCCGCTCCCACCGAATCCAATCCGCCCGGCGACATCCCCGACAACCAGGTGTACGTCGCCTACCGGCCGACAGGCGGGTCCTTCACCGGTTTCACGGTGAAGGTGCCTGAGGGCTGGGCCCGTACCGAGCAGGGAGGCAGCACGGTGTTCACCGACAAGTTGAACACCGTGAGGATCACGGCCGTCTCGGCGTCCACCGCGCCCACGGTCGACTCGGTGACCAAGACGGTTGTCCCCAAGCTGCGCTCCCAGGTGCCGAAGTTCGCCGCGCCGAAGGTGTCGGAGGTGTCCCGGCACGCCGGCCGTGTCGTCAGGCTGACCTATCAGGGCGACTCGGCGAAGGACCCGGTCACGGGCAAGGTGGTGCGCGACGGGTTCGAGCGGTATGCCTTCTACAAGTCGGGCCATGAGGTGGATCTGACCCTGTCCGGCCCGGTCAACGCCGACAACGTCGACCCGTGGCGGATCATCAGCGACTCCTTCGCCTGGCGGTGAACACCATGGCGTCCGAGCCGGTGCTGGCTGCCCGTGAGCTGTACCGCTTCTACCGGGCTGGCGAGGAGGAGACGCTCGCGCTGCGTGGGGTGTCGCTGCGGGTCGGGCGGGGCGAGACGGTGGCGGTCGTGGGACCGTCGGGATCCGGCAAGTCGACCCTGCTGGCGTGCCTGGCCGGGCTGGACGAGCCCTCGGGCGGCGAGGTCCGAGTGGACGGCGTACGGATCAGCCACCGGCCCGAGACCGAGCGGGCCCGGCTGCGCGCCCGGCACATCGGCGTGCTGCTGCAGACACGCAATCTCCTGCCCCATTTGAGCGTGCGGGACAACGTCCGCCTGCCGCAGCGCGCCGCCGGCCGTAAGCACGTCACCTCGGCCAGGGAGCTGCTGACCCAGGTGGGCCTCGGCGATCGGGCGCATGCGCTGCCCCGGCAGTTGTCCGGTGGCGAGCTGGCCCGGGCGGGGCTGGCCGTGGCGCTGGCAAACGCGCCCGCTGTCCTGCTGGCCGACGAGCCGACCGGCGAACTCGACGGAGAGACCGAGCGAGTGGTCCTCGCCATGCTGCGAGAGCGGGCCGCACAGGGGTGCGCGGTGCTGATCGTGACGCACAGCGCGGAAGTCGTCCGGAGCGCGGACCGGGTGATCGCACTGGAGGATGGCAGGGCCACCGACGCCTCGGCTCGGACTGCCCGTCCCGCGTCGCATGAGGTGCCCGATGTCACCGGATGAAGTGCTCGTGACCTGCGCTGACGCGGCGCTCACCTTCGGCCGGGGCACACAGGCGGTCGTGGCCGTACACGGCGCCAACCTCGAGATCGGGTCCGGCGACCGGCTCGCCGTCGTCGGCCCCTCCGGGTCGGGCAAGAGTTCGCTGTTGCACCTGTTGGCCGGGCTCGAACAGGCCACCAGCGGCACCGTGCGGCGGGCCGCCTTTCTGGGGCCGTACGACATCGGCCTAGTCTTCCAGGGCGACAGCCTGATCCCGGCCTTGAACGTGGTCGAGAACACCGCTCTCCCGCTGGTCCTCGCCGACCGCCCGGAAAGCGAGGCCCAGCAGGCCGCCCTCGCGGCGCTCACGCTGGTCGACGCTGCCGACCTGGCGGACCGGCTGCCCGAGGAGATCTCCGGTGGTCAGGCCCAGCGGGTGGCCGTCGCCCGGGTGCTGGCCCAGTCCCCACGCCTGATCCTCGCCGACGAACCCACCGGCCGCCTCGACCACACCACCGGCGGCCGTGTCCTCGACGCCCTCCTCACTGCCGCCGACCACACCGGCGCGGCCCTCGTCGTCACCACCCACGATCCCGCCGTCGCCGCCCGCTTCACCACCCGGCGCGCCATGCGCGACGGCCGGCTGCTCGCACCCGAGGAGGTGCCATGATCGGCTCGTGGACGGTCGGCCTGGCCCGCCACCGCACCGGACGTCTGCTGGCTGCGCTGGCCGGGATCGCCCTCGCGGTCGCCCTGGTCGCCGCGCTGGGCTCGTTCCTCACGGCGTCGAAGGCGACCATGACCCAGCGTGCCGTGCGCTCGGTCGCCGTCGACTGGCAGGTCCAGGTACAGCCAGGCGTCGACCCCGGCGCGGTAATGTCCCTGGTCCGCAAGGCGCCGGGGACCCGCGCCGCCCTGCCCGTCGGCTTCGCCCACACCACCGGCTTCACCGCGCGCGTCCAGGGCAGTACCCAGACCACGGGCCCCGGCATGGCCCTCGGCCTGCCCGACGGCTACCGCGCCCTCTTCCCCGACGCGATCCGCACGCTGTCCGGCTCCCCGAGCGGCGTCCTGCTGGCCCAGCAGACCGCTTCCAACCTGCACGCCGCTCCTGGCGACACCATCGCCGTCCAGTTTCCCGGCATCGGGCTGAGGCCGGTGAAGGTAGACGGCGTGATCGACCTGCCCCAGGCCGACTCCCTCTTCCAAACCGTCGGCGCACCCAGCCAGTCCCAGCCCACCGCACCCCCGGACAACGTCGTCCTGCTGCCCGCCGCCAGGTTCGCCGCACTGACCCGGGGTGCCTCTGCGGTCACCACCCAGATCCATGTCGCCCGCGACGACGCCCGCCTGCCCTCCGACCCAGCCGCCGCCTTCACCGCGGTCACCCGCGCCGCCCACAACCTGGAGGCCCGCTCCGCGGGCGCCGCGCTGGTCGGCAACAACGTCGGCGCCGCCCTCGACTCCGCCCGGCAGGACGCCCTGTACGCCCAGATTCTTTTCCTCTTCCTCGGCGTCCCCGGCGCGGTCCTGGCTGCCGCCCTGACCGCCGCGGTCGCCTCCGCCGGCGGCGAGCGGCGCCGCCAGGAGCAGGGCCTGCTACGGCTGCGCGGCCTGCGCCCCCGCCAGATCACCGCCCTCGCCGGGTTGGAAGCGGCGCTGATCGGTCTCGCCGGCGGCCTGGCCGGACTGGGCGTCGCCGCCCTGACCGGCCGCCTCGCCTTCGGTGCCGCCTCCTTCGGAGCGGGCGCGGGCACCTGGGCCGCCTGGTACAGCACTGCATTCGTCCTCGGCGCCGCCGTCGCCGCGGTAGCCGTCCTCGTCCCGGCCCTGCGTGACCTGCACACGGTGACCGTCGCGGAAACCCGCAAGGAGTCCGGCGCCCGCAGCACCCGGAACCCGTGGTGGATGCGGTACGGCCTGGACTTCGCCCTCCTGATCGGCTCCTGGCTGGTCTTCCGCGCCTCCTCCGGCAACCAGTACGCGCTGGTCCTGGCCCCGGAAGGCGTGCCCAGCATCTCCGTGTCGTACTGGGCCTTCCTCGGACCTGCCCTGCTGTGGATCGGCGCCGCGCTGCTGCTGTGGCGGCTCACCCTCCTCGCCCTCACCCACGGCCGTCCCGCCATGGCCCGGCTGGCCCGCCCGCTGACCACGACCCTCGCCGGCACCACCGCCGCCACCCTCTCCCGGCGCCGCCGCCCTCTGGCCCGCTCGGTCGTGCTGCTCGCCCTCGCTGTGTCCTTCGCACTCTCCACCGCCGTCTTCAACGCCACATACCGCCAGCAGGCCGAGGTCGACGCCCGCCTGACCAACGGCGCCGACGTCACCGTCACCGAACCACCCGGTGCCCGTGTCCCACCCGGCGCCGGATCCGCCCTGAAGATCTCCGGCGTACGGCACGTCGAACCCCTCCAGCACCGCTTCGCCTACGTCGGCTCCGATCTCCAGGACCTCTACGGCGTCCGCCCCGACACCATCGCCAGCGCCACCTCCCTCCAGGACGCCTACTTCGCCGGCGGCACGGCTCGGCAACTCATGCGGCGCCTCGCCGAACGGCCCGACAACCTGCTGGTCAGCGTCGAGACCGTCAACGACTTCCAGCTCTCCCCCGGCGACACCGTCAACCTGCGCATCCAGGACGCCCGCACCAAGGCCCTGCGCACGGTCCTCTTCCACTACGCGGGCATCGCCAAGGAGTTCCCCACGGCGCCGAAGGACAGCTTCTTCGTCGCCAACGCCTCCTACATCGCCAAGGCGACCGGCAGCGACGCGGTCGGCGTCTTCCTCCTCGACACCGGCGGCACCCACCAGAAGCAGATCGCCACGCGCCTGCGCTCGCAGCTCGGCACCAGCGCCACCGTCAGCGACCTCACCCAGACCCGCGGCACCGTCGGCACCAGCCTCACCTCGGTCGACCTGGCCGGACTCACCCGCATCGAGCTTGCCTTCGCGGTCCTGCTGGCCGCCGGAGCCGGGGGACTGGTCCTCGCCCTCGGGCTCGCCGAACGCCGCCGGACCTTCGCCATCGCCACCGTCCTCGGCGCACGCACACGCCAGCTGCGCGGCATGGTCCTCACCGAGGCCCTCCTGCTGGCCGCAGGCGGCCTGGCCGGGGGTGCCGTCATCGGTTGGGCGCTGTCGGAGATGCTGGTCAAGGTACTCACCGGCGTGTTCGACCCGCCGCCCGCCGCCCTGGCGGTGCCCGGCGTCTACCTGACCCTGACCGGAATGGCCGCCTTGATCGCCGTACTGGCCGCAGCCCTGAACGGCGTCCGCAGTGCCCGGCGCCCCGCGGTGGAGGAACTCCGCGACCTGTGAGGGAGCGACCTGTCTACTCTGTTGCCATGGGCACGCCTGCCGCACAGGACCGCAGCCGCCTGCACATCCTGGTCGTCGAAGACGACGACACCATCGGACGCCACCTGGAAACCGGCCTCCGCGTCAACGGCTACGCCCCCGCCTGGAGCCGCACCGGCGCCTCGGCCCTGACGGAGACGGACCGCACCGCCTACGACGCCGTTCTCCTGGACCTCGGCCTGCCCGACCTCGACGGACTGGACCTCGCCCGCACCCTGCGCGCCCGCTTCCCCGACCTGCTGATCGTGATCCTCACCGCCCGTACCGACGACATCGACGTCATCGCCGGCCTGGACGCAGGCGCCGACGACTACCTGGTCAAACCTTTCAGCCTCACCGTTCTGCTGGCCCGCCTCCGCGCCCACCTGCGCCGACAGACCAGCACATCGCAGCCGCAGCCCCCACTACGGCTCGGCGACCTGGTCATCGACACCACGGCACGCCGCTGCACTCTGCACGACACGGAGATCTCCTTGCGGCCGAAGGAATTCGACCTCCTCGCCCTGCTCGCCCAGAACCCCGGCACCGCCGTCTCGCGAGAAACGCTGATGGCACAGGTGTGGGACGAGAACTGGTTCGGCCCCACCAAGACCCTGGACGTCACCATGGCCGGCCTACGCCGACGCCTCACCCAGGCCGCGGAGGAGTCCGGCCGCCCTTGCCGGTTGCCCCATATCACCACGCTCCGAGGGCATGGCTACCGCCTCGAGCGCTGCGGCTGGAGCGATGAGGCCGGGACGAAGAGTTGACCGGCCCTCGCCTGTTCGCGCAGGAGGGTCTGCACTCATTCGGCCGACGCCATCCGGTCAGCGACCGCCCCACGGGAGTCTGCGGACATGCCCAAGCTGCCGCAGGCGGCCCCGGCCGCATTACGGTGGCCGCGGCTCGCCGGCGTGTGCCGAGGAAGCGCGGTTCTCCGCGCCGCTTCGGCACACTGAGCCTGCCCGGCCGGGTGGGCCGGCCGGGGCGCTGTGCGGTCTGTCAGCCCATGTCCGTCAGGAGGGCGTTCAGTTCCTTCTCCTGCTGCGCGGGCGGCATCGGCGGGTTCGAGTGATCGATACCGAAGGTCCCCAGCACCTTGTCCATCTGGGCGTCGATGGAGGTCCAGCCGGTACCGTCCAGCGGCTGCAGCGATGCCTGGTCGGCATCCCACAGGTCACGCAGCGACTGGGCTGCCGCATGGGCTCCGGCCGCGTCCCCCGAGCGAGCGTCCTTGAGCGAGGTCGATGCGAGCTTCTTCAGTGCGTCGACCTTCGCGGGCGGGAACTTCTTCACCGCCTGGCCGGGAGCCATCTGGACGGCGGAGGTGTTGTCGGTCTCGGGCGCCGGGCCGACGTGCGGCTGGCCGTGGGCCCAGACCAGCAGGACCGCGGTGGCGACGGCCAGCACTCCGAAGCCGGCCAGCGCGGTGCGCTCCCTGCGCGGGTTGCTGGTGGCCGGCGCGGCGTGGGTCGCCTCGTGGGTCTCGGTCACGTCCGAGCGCGTCACCGTCAGGTAGACCACGGTCGCCAGGATCAGGCCGAGGAAGATCAGGCTGGTGGTGAAGGTGCCCAGGTCGAGACCGGTCGGGTCGCCCGGGTTCTGGGCGACCTTGGGGGAGGCGAGCCAGTCGCCGATGTTCGCGCCCAGCGGGCGGGTCAGGATGTAGGCGAGCCAGAAGGACAGCACCGGGTTCGCGCCGAACTTCCACAGCAGCGTGATCGCCGCGATGAGGCCGAGCGGCAGCAACACGGAGACCCCCGGGCTCCAGCCGGTCAGCTCCAGAGTCCAGTCGCCGGTCGCGGTGCCGAGCGCGAAGGTGACGAGAACGGCGAGCCAGTAGAACGACTCACGCGGCAGCGTCGTGACCGAGTGGATCGACAGCGTGCGCTCACGCGCCCACCACACTCCGAAGACCACCGCGAGCAGCACCGAGAAGACCGCGGAACTGATCCACAGCGGCACGTTCAGCTGGTCGGTCAGGATGTCGGTGTACAGGGTGCCCGTGACGCTGACAACGACCACGGTCAGCCAGTAGGGGAACGGAACGTACCGCTTCAGCCGCAGCTGGACGGCCAGGACCACGACGAACACCGCGGTGAAGATCCAGGCCGTGTTCACCAGGCCGACGCCCAGCTTCATGTTGATCCAGTCGGCGAAGCTCTCACCGACGGTCGTGCACAGGACCTTGATCACCCAGAACCAGATGGTGACCTCGGGAACCTTGTTGAGCATGAGACGCCCGCTGCGCGTGCGTGCTTCCGTTGTCGTTGTCATGCGGGGAGGTTTACGCGGGGAATCTGCACATAACCTGACTACGTGGTGGCACGGGCGGCCGGGAGTGTCACCTCGACGTGACCGCGGCCGTCCGCGATCGCGCGGACCTCGACACCGGCCGAGGCGGCGATGCGCCGGACCACCGGCAGCCCCAGCCCGTACCCGTCGCCGCCGGTCACACCCGCTTCGAAGACCCGGTCGACGTCCGCGGGATCGAATCCGGGGCCGTCGTCCAGGACATCGACCACGATGGCCTCGCCCTCGTTGCGGGCGGTGATCCACACCCGGGACTTGGCATGCCGCAGGCCGTTGTCCAGCAGGGGTGACAGCAGCGACACGGCGACGTCGGCCGCCACGGCGACCTCGACCTTCGCGGGGAAGGCGACCTCGACCGCGCGGCCGGCGATCGCCTGCCGGGCGGCGGAGCGCAGGTCGCACCGGGTCCCGTCGTCCGTGCGGGCGCGCGCGGCGCGCAGAAGCGTCGTGATCGCCGTATCGAGGCGGTCGACCTCGCTCAGCACCGCCTCCGTCGGCACCGGTTCGCCGGACAGCTGCGCCAGCTGCGCCTCGGCCCGCAGGACCGTGAGCGGTGTCCGCAGCTCGTGGGCGATCTCGTCGGTGAGCCGGCGCTCGTCCGCCAGCGCGTTGTCGACGCGCTCCAGGAGGTGGTCCAGGGTCCGCCCCAGTTCCCCGAACTCGTCGCGGGGGACCCCGAGGTTGAAGCGGCGCCCGGTTTCGTGATGGCCCCATTCGTCGGCGAGGGCGGCCATCTCGTGCACGACCCGCAGCGCGCGGCGCACCACGAGGTGTGCGACACCGCCGGCGAGGAGGATCGTGAGGCCGCCGAGTATCAGGGACAAGGTCAGGCTGCGCTGCTCGGATGTCTCGTAGGGCGTGAGGTCCACCCGGACGATCACCATGACGTGGTGGCCGTCGATCGGGACCTGCCGCGCGTACAGGAGGTAATGGCCGACCGATGCGGTCTGCGATCGCCCCGAGTCCGCCAGCTCCTCGACGCGATCGACCAGGCTCGGCGGCACGTTCCCGTCGAGCAGGCGGTCGTCGGCATACACCCAGGCGACCTCGTCCAGCGCCTCGTTGCTGTTCTCCGTGAGTACGACACGGCCGCCTTTGGCGGTGACGTTCGCCGCGACCGCCTCGGCGCGCGTACGTGCCAGATCGTGTGCGTCGGCGTCCGTCACCCGGCTCAGCAGCACGTGCGAGACCACGACCAGGACCGCGACCACGGCGGTGGCGATCAGCACGGTGAGTGCGACGACCCGCTTACGGAATCCCGTCACTGCCATCGGTAGCCCACGCCGCGGACGGTCGCCAGACGCTCGGCCACCCCCAGCGCACCCAGCTTGGCCCGTAGCCGGCGCACATAGGAGTCGAGGGTGTTGTCGCTGACCTGCGCCCCGTGCGGCCAGCCGGCAGCGATGAGGGTGTGGCGGCGTACCGCGTCGCCCTGCGAGGCGATCAGGCGGCCCAGCAGCCGGAACTCGGTCGGGGTCAGGCTCATGCTCACCGCATCGTAGGTCACCACGTGCTTCGCCGGATCGAGGACGACCTCGCGCGGTGCGGGCGCCACGGTGGCCCGGCGCAGCAGCGCCCGGACGCGGACCAGCAGTTCCGGGATGTCGAAGGGTTTGGTCATGTAGTCGTCGGCGCCGGCCTCGAAGCCGCCCACCTTGTGATGCAGGCCGTCCAAGGCGGTGAGCATCAACACCGGCGCGTCGACGCCGCGAGCCCGCAGGGCCAGGCAGACGTCGCGGCCGTCGGCGTCCGGGAGCCCGAGATCCAGGACGACCAGGTGGGGCGCCGGTGCGAGCTGCCGCAGCAGGCTGTCGGCCGTGGCGGCGACGGAGACGGTGTGGCCGTCGTGCTCCAGGGCGCGCTTGAGGACGCCGCGGACCGCCGCGTCGTCTTCACACACCATGATGAAAGCCACGTGCTGACCCTAGATACTCCCGTCCCAGTTCTCCATCTGCCCTGGTCAGCCGCCTGACGGGCGGAAGCATTCCGCTGGTGCCGCACGCCCCTGCTTTGCCCTGAAGCCGCGACGGTCGGGCGCGACCGACCGAACCGCAGCAGTGGGGGTTCGCGGGAGGACCACAATGGGGCGCATGGACTCTGTGCAGGAGTACATCGATGCCATTGCGCCAGGTCACCGCTCGCTCTTCGACCGGGTGAGCGGGCTGATCCTGGAGGAATTCCCGCAGGCGAGCGTGGCGCTGTCCTACGGAATGCCCACCTACCGGGTCGAAAAGCGCAGACTGCACGTCGGTGTCTGGCAGCATGGCGTCTCGATCTACGGGTGGGGAACCGACCGCGATGGTGGCTTCAGCTCCCGCCATCCCACGCTCATCAGCGGAAAGGCCACCATTCGGCTGCGGTCCAAGGACACGGCGGTCGTCACCGACGATGAACTACGCGCTCTCATCCGTGCCGCGCTGAGGGCCTGACCGGAAGCCCGGCCCTGCACGCAGGCACAGCCGGGCGGACCCTGGACGGCCGGCCCGGGTTCCGCCCTAGCGGTTGCATGTGCGGTGACGTCCGTTGGTCTGACCGTTGGGGGTGTGGTCGCACAGCCTCTCCGTGTCCGCAGGTTGACCGACCAGGGGGCACAAGCTGCTGGTGCAGGCGGACGAGGACACCGTCCGGGACGCGCATGTATGGCTTCGGTGATGCTCGTGCCGATCCGCGGGGTGGGACAGCGTGAAGACGGGCAGGTCGCGAACTCGGTTTTGTTGATCGATCACTCATCGGTCTCAAAACGGGCTGTTCGCAGTACTTTGTTCGTAGCGCGCATGATGGCGGTCCCAGATCCGTGGTGGCGAGGATCTGGGACCGTGTTGATCGTCTTCGGACCGCAGCCAGGGTGTCTTACCTGACCTGGACATTTACGGCTGCGCGTTTCAGTGGGCTGTTTGCGTCTCATCGCCTCGGCCATCTGCTGACGGGCGACGTACAGCGCTGTATCCAGTCGACGGGTCCCGGTGAGCAGGCACAGTGTGTGGGTCGCATCTTCAAGTCTGCGGGCGGTCTCGGCGCTGTGGTCGACGGCCAGGCGACGCCTCAGCGTTTCGCATCGTTCGACCAGCTCTCGCAAGTGCGGAGGATACGCCATGGCCAAGACCACCTCCCATGCGGACCCGCCCGCATCGATCGCTCTTCGCCCATACGGTCGCAGCCATCGACGCCTGTCGCATCCTGGGAACAGGCTGCGACAGCTAGCGCGCACCGGTGTCCTGCCGGTTCCCGGCGTTGGGCCGAGGCCCGCGATGTTCTAGGCAATAGAACGCAACACCGTGGAAGGCCGGACCCGTACGACTCGGTTGGCGGCTGTCTTCTGGAGCAGACCGTAGGCGAGGACCGGGAGCAGTAGGTGTGGTTTGTCGGGGAGCACGGCGGTGATCAGTACGGCGCTGGCGCTGCTGTTGTTCATGCCGCAGGCGAGGGTGAGCGAGGAGGCGGCGGGCGGGTCCAGCCGCAGCAGCCGCGTGGCGCAGCGGCCGAGCACGAACGACAGATGGCAGACCAGTGCCGCCACGACCAGCGCGGCGCCCAGCAGCAGCGGGCGTGGCCGAGCGACGAAGGAGCCGAGGGCGCCGCTGGCGTTGACGTACGTCAGGACCAGCGAGCCGGCCAGGGCTGCAGGCACGACTGCGCCTAGCACCCGGCCGCGCAACGACGCGGGCAGGGCGAGCCGGACCAGGATGCCCGCCGCGCAGGGCAGCACCACGCCGACGAAGGTGAAGCCGCCGTCCGCAGTGTGGACACTCGCGGCGAGCGAGCCGGCATAGCCGCCACTGAGCAGCGGAGACAGCAGCTCGATCACGAGCGGTGTGGTGAGTGGGCTGATGAGGGTGGAGGCGAGGACCAGGCCGACCATGGTCGGCTGGTCGCCGTCGCCCTTGCCGGTCCACACCGTGGCGCCGGCCGCCACGGGCATCGCCACGATCAGGATCATCGCGGTGACCAGGCCGCTGCCGCCGTCGGAGTCGGGCGAGGCGTGCAGCAGGACCGCGACGAGCGGGATGACCAGCAACGGGATCGCCAGGTGCAGCGCAAGCCCGGCGAGCAGTGCACTCGGGCGCCGCAGGACTCGGACCAGCTCACGGACGGGGACCTGGAGTCCGGATGAGAACAGCACCAGCCACAGCAGGCATGGTGCGGTGGACACCGGCACTCGGATCAGCGGTCCGAGCGGCAGTGCGTGGGAGTGGCGTAGCCACAGGCCGGGGCCCGGCACGAGCAGGGCTGCGGCGTAGGACAGGACGACGGCCCGGCCCAGACGGCGCCGCAGCCAGGCGCTCGCGCGGTCAGTGGGCGCCGGGGTGGCAGTGGGAGCGGGTGCGTGCATGGCGGTCTTCTTCCGTCGCGGGGGCAGGGGCGGGACGGAAGACCGCTATGTGGAGACCATATGCGTGCGTGTGCATGGAGCCATGGTGCGCGCACTGGACTGGCGGGGCGGGTGATCCACGGCGGCAGTCAGGATGTGTTCAGGCGCCCGGTGCCACGGTTGGGCAACATGGCATACGAGACATCTGAGAATTCGGTGCTTGAGGAGGTCGGCCAGGCAGCCCCTTCCCGTCACCGGCTGCGCTGGAACAAGGCGCCCGAGGTCACCGTCAGCTTCTGGGTGATCAAGGTGCTGTGCACCACGGTCGGCGAGACCGCCGCCGGCCTCCTGAACGAGAAGGCCGGCCTCGGGCTAACCGGAGTCTCGCTGCTGATGAGCGCGCTGCTCACCGTCGTCCTGGTGGTGCAGTTCCGCACAAAGGGCTACCGGCCGGGCGTGTACTGGCCCGCCGTCGCCTTGATCAGCGTCGTCGGAACCCTGGTCAGCGACAATCTCACCGACAACATGGGCGTCGCGCTGGAGACCACCACCACGGTCTTCGCGATCGCCCTGGTGATCGTCTTCGCCCTCTGGTACGGCACCGAGCGCACCCTGTCGATCCACCACATCGACACCACCCGCCGCGAGGTGTTCTACTGGCTCGCCGTCCTCTTCACCTTCGCGCTCGGCACCTCCGCCGGCGACCTGGTCGCCGCGGAGATAAACCTCGGCTATTGGGTGTCGGCCGTGCTCTTCGCCGCGGCCATCGCCGCGATCGCCCTCGCCTGGTTCTCCCTTGACCTGAACGCGGGTTGGAGCTTCTGGATCGCCTACATCCTCACCCGGCCCCTCGGTGCCTCGGTGGGCGACTACCTCTCTCAGCCCACCGGCGACGGCGGCCTGGGCCTGGGTACCGTCATCACCAGCGGGCTGTTCCTGGCGGTCATCCTCGGCCTGGTCGTGTACCTCTCGGTCACCCGCAAAGACATCGCCGCACCAGAGCAGGCAGGGGCACCCGTGGCATGAGCCACCACAATCCAGACCACGCCAGGCAACGCTGCCGGTGCGCTGGCCCGATCCGGACGAAATTGAGGAGCCGGACACCCACGCTGACGAGGGCGAACAGGCCCTGCCATACACGGCAGTACCCGGCGCCGGAGGAACGGCGTCCCCGACGACCACATTGACGCCTACGCCGACGTCCTGGCCCCTGCTCCAGGTCGCCCCAGGGCCACGCTGACGCCGTGCTGATCCCTACTTCCACCCATCCAGCGATACCTGAGGGCCACCAGTGAGATAGCGGTGGAGGGCGCTCGCGGTGGTGTCCACGAACTCGCCTGGGATGGCATCGGCGTCGACCCAGCAGACCTGAGCGTGCTTGCGAGGTTCGCGGTTCTCCGGTTCGCCGGTCCAGTCGTGCGCGGTGAAGACCACAGTGAGGAAACCGTTGGGAGCTTCGACGCCCCAGGCGCCATGGATGATGTGGGCGACCTTCAAGGACTCTGGCTTCACGATCAGGCCGGTCTCCTCGTACAGCTCACGCACCGCCGTCTCGGTGATGGGCTCACCGGGCTCGCTCTTGCCGACGGGCAGGTCCCACATGCCCTGGGCGAACTTGGCGTTCTGGCTGCGCTGGAGGAGGACGACGCGGTTGGTGGCCTTGTCGTGGACGATGACGGCGGCGACCAGCAGTGTCATGGATTCGAGGGCGGGTGGGAGGGCTTTGGGCTGGTCGTCGGTGTTCGGCTGAGCCACGGTTGGTGTCCCTTCGTCGGCCGGTTGGTGGGCAGCTTAGGCCAGTGCTTCGCGTGCGCGGCGGGCCAGTTCGGCCGCCCCGGGCACCCTGCGGCGCTGGTAGACGGCGAGGGTGGAGCGAAGCGAGCTGATCGCCTTGCGGGTGCGGTCGGAGGTCATGCCCTCCATGAGGGTCAGGGCCTGGGACCAGGCGGCGACGGCCTCGTCTGCGCGGGCCTGGGCGGCAAGGCTGTCGCCCAGGTCCGCGTAGGTGAGCGCGTGGACCCGCTTGTACTTCTCCGGGTCCCAGCGCACCAACGCGTCCCGGTGCTGCTGCTCGGTGCCCACGTGGTCGGCGAGGTCGGTCAGTGTTCGGGCGGTGTGGCTGGCCACGGTGCCGGCGGCCGGGCCGCTGACGCGGGAGTAGCTCGGTTGTGGGCCGTCGTCGCGCAGGAGGGCGTCTTCGGCGGCGAGCAGGGCGCGGGCCGCTGCGGGCTTCTCGCCCGCAGCGGCGTACGCGCGGGCATGGGTGATGTGGAGCAGCGCCTCGGTCTGGCCGTCGACGCGGCCCAGGCCGCGGGTCAGTGCGCCCTCGACGAGGTCGACGCAGTAGTGGGGCTGCTTGAGGCTGAGGGCCTGGTGGGCGAGGGCGCGCATCATCCAGGCGGCGTGGCCGTGCGGGTCAGCTTCGCAGGCGAGTTGGTATCCGACCTGGTAGTAGCGCTGGGCGGCACCTTCCTGGCCGAGGTCGTGGTGCTTCCACCCTGCGAGGTAGGTGAGTTCTGCGACGGCCCCGAAGGCTGCCTGGCGTAAGGCTTCGTTCGGGAACCGTCCGCGCAGCATGGGGGCAGCGGTGTCGGCGAGATACGCGGTGACGGTGGTGAGCCCGTGGCCGCCACCGAGACGCTCGTCGGCAACACTGAAAGCTGCAGTGATCTGGCGTACGACGTCCACGTCCTCCGCACCGACCAGGGAGCTACCGGTGCGGGCTCGAAGCATGCGCGCTGTGGCTTCGTGGTCATACGCAAGGGGCATGGCGACGCCGGCCGCGGTGAAGGCGGCCACGGCCAGGAAGCGCCGGTGTTCGACGTCGGCACGGCCCAGGTCGGTCGCGGCGAGGACGGGATCAGCCTGCTCGGTCGGTGCCTCGCCTCCATGGAGACCAATCTCCGTCTCAGTGATCGTGCGGCCTGCTCGCCTGGACAGTGCCTCGGCGAGGTACCGGGCGGTCCGGCCGGTCGGCTGGCGGTTGCCGTTCACCCAGTGGGAGACAGCCGACTTGTTGGTCTGGAGGGTCTCGCCGTTCTCGGCAGCGATGCGTCGGATGTCCTTCGCCAGAGCCTCGAAGGTGCAGCCCGTCGCCTCGATGGTCTCGCGCAGGCGGGAGTTGGGTTCTCTCTGCGCTGCCACGATCGCCTCCGCTCCGGAGCTGTAAACCGCGTATACCGCTTCAACTGTCTCTCACCGTACCCACTGTGCGTGACGGCGTGTTCACTGAATATCAGCCGCCCGGCCCGGTCCGACACCGTGACCAGGCTCCCCCCTTTGGCCGGGCGGCTCCCCGAAGTTCCGTACCACCGCTCCGGGTTCAGGCATGCCTGTGCCCGAACTCGGCCGATCAGAGACGGAGACACGGTGACCACCATCGACACCACGGCCATCACGGTCGAGCTGCCCCAGGCGTTCGACGAACGCTGGAGCCGACTGCCGGGCATCCAGGTCGACGGCCGACGCATCACGATCGACCCGGCCCAGTACTTCTTCCGCTTCGAGTCCAACACCTGGTTCGTCGCCGACTGGGAGCTGGTCAAGTCCCAGCTCCTGGACGTGGAGGAAACCGCCGAGAGCGCGGTCGAGCAGCTCGCACTGGACTTCATCAAGGCCCACGGCGAGTCCACCTCGGACGCCGCCCGCGTACTGTCCACCGCCTACAAGGTGTACGCCTACCTGTTCCGCGACGAGCACCTCGCTGGCCTCGGCCTGCCGCAGATCACCGCCGAGCACCTGCGGATGCTGCGCGAGGCGGCCACGCTGATGGCGCTCAACAAGGTCGAGTTGGACGGGCACATCTCCAACGTCGGCCCGTGCTGGTTCTTCCCCGCCGCCACCTCGGTCGTCTTCGACCTGGACGACGAGATGGGCGGGATGCTGGACGAGGTCTACCACGGCGGCTGGTTCAACGAGCACCGGCGCATCGAGTCCATCAAGGCCCACGCCGCCCTCGGTGGTCGGCTCGTGCACGGCTGCCAGTCCGTGCCGGACCAGGCCGGCGGCGTCGTCGCCCCCTACGGTGCCTCGATGACCGCCTTCCGCGACGACCTCGCAGCCTTCAAGGCCGGCTGGATCGAGCAGGTCTACGCCCACCGCTTCAGCCCTGCCGCGTAGCAGTACGACACACACCAGGCTCCGGGGCGGGCAGGCACCTCTCGCTCGCCCCGGACGCCCCCACCGCACTGGAGAGCCCTTCATGGACGCGACCCTCAACGCCGAACTCCTGGACAACCTGCTGACCCTCGCCAACCAAACGTGCGCATCGCGCGAGGAGGTGCGCGTCTGGTCCATGTCCGGTGTCGAGCGCCTGACCTTCACCGACGGCAGCACCGCCATCTTCAAGTACGCCGGGAGGCCCTTCGACAGGGAGGACCATGCACTCCGGTTGGCAAAAACGCTCGGGGTCCCCGTTCCTTCCGTTCACGCCTCGGCAGTCCTGGACGGCTGGCTCGGGATGCTGCTGGAAGACCTCGGCGCTCCCATCCGAGAAGCCGACGACCTCGACGGCGCCGCCGCAGCCGTGGTTCTGCACCGCACCCGCACGGCCGCGGCCCTGCCTGTCCTCGATCAGGAAGGTCTGCGCGGCCTCCCGGCGCGGGCCTTGGAACACCTCGGCCACCTGCGGAAGGCGGACCGGTGGGAGGACACCAACGACATCGAGGACGCTCTCGACCGCATCGCCCAAGCCGCCAAGACGCGCTCGGCCGACACCACGATCGGCCCGTTCGGCTGGGTGCACTCCGAGTTCCACCCCACCAGCCTCCACATCGGCCGACGCGGCTGGCGTCTGCTGGACTTCGCCCGCGCCTTCACCGGCCCCGGCCTGCTCGACCTCGCCAGCTGGCACGGCACCCTCGACAACCCCGACCCCGTACGTCTGCGCGTCTTCCTGGAGACGTACGTCACCGAGGGCGGCACCACCGACGCCCTCGCCGAGCGTGGCGGGCTTCCGGCGGAGAAGTGGGCGTTGGGCTGGCACCGCGTCTGGGCTGTCGAGTGGTTCATGGAGCAGTCGATCCGCTGGATCAACGACCCGGCCACCGACCTCGCCTACATCAAGGCCGTACGCCGACACCTCACTGACGTCCTCCACCTCCTGGAGGTCTGACATGCTCGCCCAGGCGTCCCCGTGGTACGTCCACGCCCTCCAGCGCGCCACGGCCAGCCCCGCCGAGCCGCTGTCCGTACCCGCGCGGAGGAATGGACTACGCGGCCCGGAAGCGGGCCTGGCGCCGAAATCCTCGGCATGGATCTGCGCCGCAAGCGACTGCTGGAACTCGGCTGCGGCCCCGGCCACAACGCCGCCCACCTTGCCACCCGTTACGGCGCCCACGTCACCGGCGTCGACCTCGTCGGCCTTCAGGTCCGCCGAGCCCGCTCGCACTACGGCCGGCTGAACAACCTGACCTTCGTCGCCGGACACGCCCTGCACTACCTGCAAGCCTCCGCCGAGCGATTCGACGCGATCTACTCCGTCTTCGGGGCGATCGGCCTCGTTGCCCCCGAGCTTCTGCTCCCGGCCATCGCCCAGCATCTCAAACCCGGATGCACCCTCGCCTTCTCCGTCCCCCATCCCCAGCGGGGCGGCAGGCGCCCTTCCACCGACGACCGACCCAGCCGGGACTACGTCACCCTCCACGACCGCACACGTTTGCCCGTCGCACGCTGGGAGTTCGACGCTGAACGCTGGGAAAAGCACCTCGGGCGAGCGGGGCTCTGGCTCGCCTCGGCCCAGGAATTCCACGACGCCCGTCACGGCCTCTGGCCCACCACGCTGCTGATCACCGCGCACAAGCTCTGACCCCAGCCCCGGCCCCCTGGGAGAACCCGATGCGCCCGCCCTACCTGCTTCTCGACGTCGACGGCGTCTTCATCCCCTTCCCGGACGCCGAAGGGGCCGGCCCCGCGACCCACACGCGCCACGACGTCGTTCCCACCGGCCGGACCGCCGACAACCCGGTCACCATCTGGCTCAATCCAGCCCATGGCCCCTTGCTCATGCACGTGATCCGAACCGGCCTGGTCAGCCCCGTCTGGTGCACCAGCTGGCGTCAGGACGCCACCACGCTCATTGGCCCGCTCCTCGGCCTCCCGCCCTTGCCACACGTCGAGCTGCCGCGTCCGGAGATCACGACCAGCCACCCCAACGGCTACCTGTGGAAACGCGACCACGTCGACGCCTGGCTCAGCGACGCGCCCGCCATCTGGATCGACGACGACTTCACCAACCTCGACCACGAGTGGGCCAGGGAGCGCACCGCCCGTGGCTATATCACCGCCCTGGTCCAGCCGGATCCGCATGTCGGTCTCTTGGCCGAGCACTTGGTCGAGGTTCTAGCTTGTGCCGCCCCGTTGTCCGTCGCGCGGGCTGATGCCTCAGGCTTCTCGTGTGACGCGAAGGTCGCATAGCGAGGAAAACCGCAGGAATCGCTGATGCCCTCAGCACCAGGAAGGAGCGAGGGCATCGGAGTGACGGCTACGTCATTCGGGCGCAGGCAGTGTTGGCCCCTACCGACGCTGCCGGTGATGCTGTTCGGTGGGCATCGACACCGCAGCTGTGGTCTGGTGGCCAAGGCTCTGAGCGGTGCTGGCCGAGCCTGCGATGGTCGAGCGCCGACGGGCTGCCTCGGCACGGCGGTTGGGCGCCGGGTTTCGGCCTGTGTGCTGAATGCGGGTGATCAGGACGCGGGCGGGCTGGCGGGCGGTGGTCAGCTCGCGCTGAGCGGCGGCCTCCTTGAGGAGCTGGTGGGGCTGGTGGCCGCGAGCTTCTGCGTCGGCGAGGACGGTGGCGAGCGCGGGCCAGGCCGGGTCGGCGAGGATCCGTTCGGCGTGGTCGGGGACGGCTGTACGTACGTCGTTCGCGAGAACGCGACGGGCTTGCTCCCTGGGCGGCCGAGCTGCGAGTTCGGCGAGCGTCGGGACGAGGGCACGGTCTACGGCTGTCCGGAGGTGCTGGACGGCCTGGCGAGCGGCGTCGGCCTGGTGGGCGTGGTCCTTCGCTTCGTGCCAACGCCCAGCGACGATGGTCGCCCAGACGAGGGCTGCGAGGAGGGCGGCGAGCGCGCTGCCGTCGGGGCCGGTGGCGGTGCGGACGATGTCGAGTGCCGCGCTGCGCAGTGCGTGGGCGGCCCGGTCTTCGGCCCGGATCTGGGAGCGCTGCGCTCGGGCGAACGCCTTGGAGGCGGCTCGGAGTTCCGCACGCAGGTTGTCGGGAGCCTTCTGGGCGGTGGCTTCGAGCAGCTCGCCGAGGGCTGCGATGTGGGCCTGGGCGTGTGTGTCCTCTGCGAGGTCGGCGTGGAGGGTGTCGAGTGCGTCGGTGGCCTGGTGCCAGGGGGTGCTGGGGTGGTTACGGCGGGCGGTGGGGTGCTCTTCGGGCTGGCTGGATTCGAGGCGGGCCTTGATCTTGGGCAGGGAGAGGTCGGGAGCGATCTTGCCTCCGGGGTGGAAGATCTGCTCGCCGTTCTCGTTGAGGTCGCCGGGGCGGCCGACGGCGTAACCGAGGAGGTCTCCTGACGGACCGCGCCGGGTCTTTACCTCGATGCCGTCGGCTTCGAGGTAGGCGATGAATTCCTCGGCGCCTGTCACGTGGGGGATGGCGGCGCGGATGCGGTCCTGGAGCCATTCGGGGCTGGTCTGTTCCCAGCCGAGGCGTTCGGCCTTGTGCATCTCGGCCTGGTTGGGCCGGCGTGCACCGGTGCGGTCGCCCTTCTTCAGCCGGCGCAGCCCGTAGTCCTTCTCGATCTCGCGGCAGGCGTCGCCGACGCGCAGGCCGCTGTCGTGGAGTTTGGGGCGGCGGCCGTCTTCACGGACGGTGGTAGCGAGGATGTGGATGTGGTCGTCGGCGTGGCGTACGGCGATCCAGCGGCAGGCCAGGTCGTCACCGGCTGGGGCGATGCCGGCCGCCTCGACGATGCGCTGGGCGATCTCGGCCCACTCGACGTCGGAGAGGTAGCGGTCCTCGGGCGCGGCGCGGACGGGGCAGTGCCAGACGTGGTCGGTGACCTTCTGGCCGAACTCGTTGTTGCGCAGGCGTACGGGCGCGTCGAGGTGGCGGGCGAGTTCGGTGAGGGTGGCGTTCTCGTCGCGGCCGGGGTCGGGCATGCCGAGCATGGCGAATCCGGCGACGATGTGCGGGTCGAGATGTTCGTCGTGGCGGCCGGGGCCGTAGAGGTAGGCGAGCAGGCCGCGGGTGTTGGACCCGGCCGGTTTGATGGCGGCGATCACGCGGCTGCCTCCGTCTCCGGATCGGCGGGCTGGCGCAGGGCCTCGGCGATCAGCTCCAGCAGGTCGTGGAGCTCGGTCAGGCGCTGGCGAATGTCGGGCGGGGTCTGGTCGCTGTTGAGGGCTCGGGCGATCTGGTTGACGTTGACGCCGATCCGGTTGAGCTGGCGCAGGACCTGAGCGCGGAAGACGTGGGTGCGGCGGCGGTCCTCGGACAGGGGCAGATTGGCGGTGAACCGTCCGGTGACGAAGGCAAGGACGATGTCGGCGGCGAAACCAGACTCGCCCTTGTAGCCGTGCTGGGTCGCTGCCTCCTGAAGCTGGGTGTGCTCGTCGTCGGTGAAGCGCAGGGGGCCGACTCGGACGACGCGCTTGGTGCCGGTGAAGCGGCGGATCGTGGGCTGCACTTTCTGCACGGCGGGCTCGCCGCCTGTGGTCTCGGCGGCTTGGACGGGGCGAAGGACTTCGCGCTGGGCGGCATGGAGCGTGTCCGGGTCGGGGCTGCCTTCGGCCCCGCCCTCCTGGTCCTGCGCCCCCTGGCGCTGGGCCGTCTCCGCCACCCCCGGGGCGGAGACCCCCGAAGGCCGGCCTTGAGTCGGACTCGGGGTACTACTGGCTCCGCCAGGGGCAGCCCGTCCGAAGGCACGGCGCCAACGATCCATCAGCGTAGGGGACTTCGTCAGCGGTATCGGCACGTCTGGGGTGTCTTGAGGGTGGTGCGGGTCGTGCGTCACGGACGGTGCTCCAGGAGAGGGTGGGGAGGGCGGGCAGTTCCGCAGGAGGGGGCGGCGGAGTGGGGGCGGTCACCGCGTCGTCCATAGATGTGGATAAGCGGGCGGCGAGTGAGACGGGTGGCCGACTGGCCGGGGTGACCGGAGGGGGTTCCGGTCACCCCGTGGGGATTCCGGTCAGGCGCTGTCCGGACCGGTCTCGGCGGCGGCTTCGATTTCGGGCCGGAGGGTGGTCATCACGTCGGTCTGCCGCTCGCTGCTGATCGTCAGGCCCTTGGCCTTGACGGCCCTTCGGAGCAGTGACCGGGTGAGCGTGCCGTGCTCGGCGAGGGCGATCCGGCCGATCTCCACGAGTTCCTCAAGCGTGGCGCTGGGCGGACGGCCACCGCGCGGCCTGCTCTTCGCAATCTCGGACAGGGGATTCGTCGGCTGGCACGACACGGTGGTCGGCGGCAAGGGCTGGGCGGGATCGGCCTGTGCCTCGGCGAGCGTGGCGGGTGCGGTGACCGGTGGTTCCGGCGCCTGGACCGGCGCGGGTTCCGGATGGCCCGCAGGCTGGTCGACGAGTTGGTGGATCTGCCGCATCAGGACACCGAAGGCCAGCAGGGCTGCGGTCGGGGGGACCGCGGCGACCACGTAGTCGAGCAGCGGAACGGTGCCGGTGCTGCCGGTGCCGTTGACTCCGGCCACGTTGAGCGCGATGGAGCCGACCGATCCGGTGGCCGTCAGGGCGATCGCCCACCTGTCCGTCACTCTGCGCAGGCCCGCGCGGAGCATGAGCAGTTCGCCCGCGACGATGAAGGCGTCCAGGGTCGCCGGCCAGGCCCAGCGGCGGGTGGGAGAGCTGCGCAGCCCGTGCTGTCCGGCGACCTCGGCGAGGTGTGCGTACGACAGCCAGAATCCGCTGATGGTGAGGGCGACGATGACGACTCCGGCTGCATCGAGCGTGTACCGCTCGATGTCCTGCTTGGTCATCGACAGCCGTCCTCCGTCGGGGCGGTGCCCCCGACGGGTGGGCGTGGGGGTGGGGGTAGGGAGGGTCAAGCGGGGTGCTCCTGAGGTTTGGCGGTGTGATCCGTCTTGCCGTCTTGGCCGTTGCAAGCGCAGGTCAGGGCCGGTACGGCAGGGGCGTGGATGTGCCGTACCGGCGGCGTCTCGTCGTGTCCCCTGCCGGTCAGGACGGCACTGCTACGTTGTGCCGTCCTGACCGGCGGCGCTGCGACCTGCGGTGGTACGGCGAGGACGCGTGGGACGGCACAAGACGGCTTCGGGCGGCGTCCTTCTGTCGGCAGCGGTTCACCATGATCGTGTTGCCGTCTTGTCGCCGGTTGCCGTCTTGGCTGCATGCCGTTTGACCTGCGGGATCACGGCAGGGACGGCAGGGACGCCCACCGGGGATGCGGGGGTCAGGTTGCGCTGGGGGCGGCAGGCTCGGTGTCCACTGGGTGGACAGTGGGGCAGTAGCGCCGCCAGGGGTCGAGGAACTTGTTGCGCATGTAGCCCTTGCGCTGGGTTCCGTCGGGGAGGCGAACGTTGCCGGGCCTGATATCGAACTCTCGGAGCATCGCTGCCAGGTCCTTGGCGTTCAGCCCGTTGCGTCCCCACTCCGCCCAGGGGCTCTCGGCATCCTGCCGGAGCTGGTGGAGTAGTTCGTCCGTGGTAAGGCTGTCGGGCTCGCGCTGGGCTACGAACACCCTGCGGATGTCGGCGAGGATCCGGGCTCCGCCGGGCCGGTCCTCCTCTGCCTCGACCTCTGCGGCGACCATCCGTGCGCACGCCTCTCGGGCGCGACGGGGCCAGGATCCGGCGGCCAGGTCCGCGATGATGACCAACGGCTCCCAGGTGTCGGCGGCCCGGTCCTCCACCGGCATGTCCGGCTCCAGGTCTGCTGCCTCATCCAGCAGCGGCCTTGCCCATGCAGCGATCCGGTCGCGCAGGCCGTGCAGAGCGGGGATGTCGCGTCGGGAGCGGAATGGCTTGACGCGCTCGCCCTCCGCCCGGCGGCGCATACGGATCACCACAGCTCGATCCATGATCGTGTCGGGCAGGTCACCGATCCCCGCCAGCGCCGCCATGGCGAAGGTGGCGAACCGGTGTGGGGTGTGGTCGTTGCCGACCACCCGCGTGACGTAGCGGTTGCGTTGGTGGCCGGCGTTGAGCAGGCCGCGCATCTCCTCGTTCTTCTCCGCCATCTTCGGCGTGCCGAAGATGGTGTCCGCCTCGTCCACCAGGAGCGTGGGCGGCTCCTCGGTGATCGACCGGAACACCGCAGCCGGTGTGGTGTTGATGGTGAGCATCGGCTCGTGGACCGTCTCGGTCAGCACGTCCAGCAGCCGCGACTTGCCGCATCGCTTCGCCGGACCCACCACCGCCAGCCGCGGCGCGTGCTGCCAGGCCGGCTGCAGATGCGTCGCCGCCACCCACAGCGTCACCGCGTCCAGAGCCTCCGGCGAGGGCAGGATCACGAACTTCGCTATCTGCGCACGTAGTTCGTCCAGCAGCGTCGAGCCGACGGTCGGCTCCGGATCCGGTGCCGGAGTCTCGACCGCCTCGCCCTGCGCAGTCGGCTCGGGTTCGCCCTGGTCGGGCTTGCCCGGCAGCACGACCGGCGGCCAAGCAGCAGGTACGGGGGTGGAATAGGGCGCGGGGTTCTCAGGTTGCACCAGGTGGCTCCTCTTCTGCGCCGCCGGGCATGCAGGCCCAGCGGCGCGGATCGTTCGTTGGAGACGGGCGACGGGGATTCCCGAGCCTCCGGCGTTGCCGCGCCGGAGGCTCGCTGCGTTCAGAGACCGAACACGTGCTCTGTCCCGTGTCGGGACGCTCGTTCTGCTCCCCGAGGGAACACGGACAGTACGTCCGCCCCGTGGCACAGTCCAGCATTTCTGTGTCAGCTCAGCGCAGAACCGTCTGCTACGCTGCCGCCCCTTCACGCCGCCAGACCCAGCAGCTCCCACAAGTCGGCGGTCACCACCCGGTAGGCGTTGCCCAGGCGCAGCACCTTGCACGGGTAGGCGCCTTGCTTCGCCAGCTCATAGCCCTTGCTCCGGCCGAGCCCAAGCGCTCGATTGCTTGTGTCCAGGTCAACCGCCACGGGAAGGGCGAGTACCTCCTCCCGGCTCATCCCCTTCGATCCCTTCGAGTCTCCGGTCATCGCGTCGTCGCGCATGCAGTGCGCCCCTTTTCATGCAGCCCTCGGCGAACGCAGTCATCACGTCCGGCTCCAGGCGTCTACGAACCAGGATGGCCAAGCTAATGTGTCTTTATGACACAACGGTGTTTCGATGATGGAAGTGACGAGGACGACGTCCCTGAGTGGGCGGACCGGATCAAGGCCAACGTCGCCGGCGAAGTTCGGCGCAGAAGGAAGGAGATGGGATGGAGTGCGCAGGATCTGGCGGACCGGTGCGAGGAGCTCGGGCATGCCATCCCGCGCAACGTGATCGCCAACATGGAGTCCGGCCGCCGGGCCAACCTTCCCCTCGTGGACGTGATGGTCCTGGCCGCCGCCCTGGAGACTTACCCGGTCTGCCTGATCTTCCCGGTCGGCTACGTCGAGCAGACCCAGGAACTCCCCTTCCAGCACCTCGTGCCCACCTGGGACGCCCTACGCCGCTTCACCGGCGAGGAGGAAGTACCCGGCTACGACGCCGGCCTGGTCCCCGACTTCGAGCTTCACGCCAGCCTCGTCCGAACCGCGCTCGCCGCACTCGAAGAGGAAGAACAGGCCCGGTTCGCGGCCAAGACGGCCGCCAGCCGCGCCGAAATGGAAGAAGCCGAGCGCCAGCGGGCCAAGTACGCCGACCAGGCCATCTCCGCCAAGTACAGGCTCCGCTACCTCCGCCGCGACCTCCGCGAGGACGGGGCCACCCCACCTCATCTGCCACCTGCGCTGGGCGACGTCGACCCGCCCGAACCCGATACCGACACCACTCAGGAGGAACGCCTTTGAAGGGCTCCACCCACCGCCGCTGCTACTGCCGCGACCCCCACACGGGTAAGCCGCTCGGCAAGAAGTGCCCCAAGCTCACGAGCCGCAAGCACGGCTCGTACTCCATACGTCAGGAGCTACCACTCCGCGAGGACGGCACCCGCCGCTCCTTCAGCCGAGCCGGCTACGACAGCCTCAAGGCCGCCCAGGCCGACCTCGACCACGTCCGGGCCCTGATCGGCCTCGCCGACGCCGACGACGCGGAGGGTCTGGCGCAGATCGCGGAGCTGCTGGAGAAGGTGGCCGAGGAGAAGGCGCCGTTGCCGGACATCGAGGCGACCCGCAGGCGCCTCAGCCACGGCTTGGACCTGACCAGTCGTCTCACCGTCGGTGAATGGCTGGACATGTGGCTGGCGGGCAAGAAGGGGCGGCAGAGCGCCATCAGCCGTGACGAGAGCAACATCCGGGTGCACCTCAAACCGCGGATCGGGCACTTGCGCCTCGACCGCCTCCGGGTCATCCACCTCACGGAGATGTTCGAGGCCATCGCCGAGGCCAACGTCGAGATCGCCGAGGGCAACGCAGCCCGCCGCAAGGCGTTCGAGGATCTCGCCCAGATCCCCTGGAAGGGGCGCGAGCACCGTGCCCGCCGTAAAGCGATGAAGGCGGCGATCGAGGAGATGGAGCCCTACCGCCGCATCGTGGGCCCGGCCACCCGCCAGCGCGTACGCTCCACCCTGCGTGCCGCCCTGAACGCTGCGATCGCCCAGCAGCTCATCACCTTCAACCCGGCGGCCCACGTCGAGTTGGAGGCGGGCAAGCGGCCCAAGGCGCTGGTGTGGACGGACGAACGCATCCTCTACTGGAAGCGCACCGGCGAGAAGCCGTCGCCGGTCATGGTCTGGACGCCGGAGCACACCGGCCTCTTCCTCGACCACGTCGCGGAGGACCGCCTGTATGCGCTGTGGCACCTGATCGCCTTCCGTGGACTGCGACGCGGTGAGGCATGCGGCCAGAAGTGGACCGACACCCACCTGGACGCCGGGCTCATCACCGTTGCCAAGCAACTCGTCGTGGATGGCTGGGAGGTGTACGAGGACGATCCCAAGACCGACGCCGGCGCACGCACCATCGCGCTCGACTCCGACACGGTCCAGGCCCTCAAGCGGCACCGCGCCCAGCAGGACAAGGACCGCAAGGAGTGGGGCAGCGCTTGGGTGGAGACCGGCCGCGTCTTCACCAAGGAGAACGGCGAGACGCTCCACCCCGCCAACGTCACCCGGCGGTTCGTCGAGCTGTGCGAGGAGATCGGTCTCCCGCCCGTCCGGCTCCACGACCTCCGTCACGGTGCCGCGACGCTGGCCCACGCGGCCGGGGCCGACCTGAAGGACATCCAGGAGATGCTCGGCCACTCCTCGATCACCATCACGGCCGACACGTACACGAGCCTGCTCCCCGAGGCGGACCTGGCGATCGCCGAAGCCGCAGCCAGGCTCGTACCGCGCGCCCGCGCCGCCTCCAAGGACGACTCTCCGGAAGCCAAGCACAAGGCCGGAGAGCCGGAGGCGAACGTGCCAAACGGTGTTGATCCGTCCGGAGAAATCTCGGGGCCTGGCACCCCGTCCGCTCACGCACCGCTCACGCAAACGGCCCCGGACGAGATGTCCGAGGCCGATTAGGACCCCTCTCTGGGGAAGAAACCCCAGGTCAGAGCGTTAACGCGTTGTGCCCCCGGCAGGATTCGAACCTGCGACACCCGCTTTAGGAGAGCGGTGCTCTATCCCCTGAGCTACGAAGGCGGGGAGATCTGTGTGATCCGACGTATAGCCTAGCGGATACGGGCTCCCGCCTGGCAAGGTTCCTGTTTTCCCAGGTCAGAGCGGATCTGCCGGGCCGGGTGAGCCGGTCACGGAGCGGGAGAACGTACCCCTTCTTTCCCTGTCTGCCCTCGCCTGTCCCCGCCCTTCTGTCCCCACCCTGTCCCCACCGTGTACCCATCGGGCAGGTACGTCTGCGCAGGTGGCGAGGGCCAGTCAAAGCCGCAGGTGACGGGCCACTAAGGGAACGGCGGACTACCGCTTAGGGTTCGCGCCCTTGCGAGGAGCTGGTCGTCTCTGTAGCGGCGTGGATGTCCGCACTCGGGGCGGGCAGGCCCGGCGGCGTCATGGACACCTCGCTGGCGGCGGGCTGGGTGGCCTGCTCGACCACGAGGCATGAGTCGGCCCCTTTGGCGCGGCGACGTACGGTGGCGCTGGGCTGGAGCGTCTTAACCGCGAGCTGGTAGCCGTCGGAGCCGTCGTCGCAGGAGTTGAAGCCAAAGCGGGTTCGGAAGAGGACGGGTTCGCCTTGGGCGGCGATGGTGTAGCCGCGTCGGCGATACCACCGCATGGTGGGGAAGGCTCCGGCTTCGATCTTGGCGAGGGCGAGTTGCGTGCCGGCGCGGCGAGCGAACTGTTCTGCCGCCCGGAGGAGAGCTGTTCCTGCGCCATGGTTGCGGTGCGGCTCGGAGACGGCGAGGAGTTCGATCTCGATGAGGGCTTGGGTGAGGTGGGTGCGCTGGGTGGCGGGCTGGGCTTCGAGCCAACGGATCGGAGGTACTGCGTAGAGCATGCCAACGACGTTCGTACCGATGCGTGCTGTCAGGCAGTGACCGTGACCGTAGGGCAGCCGTAGGCGACCTCCGTGGTTGTCGATGGCTTCGGCGAGGGACGCGAAGGGAACGTGCGGGGTGGTGCCTTTGCTGAGCGCGAGGGCACCAAGGTCTGCCACGGCCTGTCCGTCTCCCTGGGTCGCAATGGTGACGGTGAGTTCCGCAGGATCGGTTGCGCGGAGGGCTTCTGGCTGGCTCATGTGGTCGTCCCATCCTGGCTGGTCGAACTCGTCGTCGGCGGGCACCGGGGCCTGGGCCTGCGCCCGCTCGGGGAGTAACAAAGCCTAAGAGATCATTAAGCAGGTGAAGGCCGGACGAATCGGAGTCAGCCGAAGTTGGCTTCCGTGATGGTGAGGCCGCGACGTCGCAATTCGTTCAGCGTTGCGGCGTCCATCGCTGCCGAAGGAGGGCTGGTGAAGGTGCCGTTTCCGATCACTGCGTCGGGCTGAGGGAACTCTGCGCTTTCTGGGAGCAGCATGACGGCGACCTCTGGGTCGAGGGCTTCGGTGCTGCCGTCGGTGCCGCCAGTGAGGCTCCACGCCCATGCGCTGATGAGGGCGCCGCGTCCCTTGTGGTTAGGCACGGTGACGGTGATGGAGCCGAGCGGCTTGTCCTTGGATAGGAGGTGAGTAAGGCGGTCGAGGAGGAAGGCGACGTCTTCGACGTGGAAGGTCATGATGTTGCTGCTGGAGAGGTGGCCTTCGACGGAGACCGTGCCGCCGTTGGTGTGGACGGAGATCGTCATCCGTTCGTCGTCTTCGAAGGCGACATTGAAGGCGCTGAGGAAGAGGCCGGCGGCGCGAGCGTCGGGGGTGTTCACGAGGTTCTCCATGTTCCGGTGGCGTCCTATGGCGGTGAGGTTAGCCGCTGTCATTGACTGAGTTCTGTGTTCAGGGCGGGGTGCGATCCTGATTGCTCTGGACTTGGGGTGGACGGGCGTGGAGCGGGGAGGATCATGCGCTGGGCAGATATGTCCCATTGGCAGTCGCGGTAGAGCCGGTTGTAGTCGGGGAGTGCGCCGGGGTCGTCTGCGTTGCATGGTTCGTAGCCGTTTGGGCCGCTGCGGGCGTAGAAGCCGTATTCGATGCACTCCTCCTCTCCTGGCAGGCGGCCGGTCCAGACGGTGTTGCACTGGTTGGTGGGATGGCAGTTGCTGCGTTGCCGACCGGTGAAGGCGCAGCGGGCGATGTCGCAGCCGTCGGCGTGGAGGGTGCCGGAGGCGGTGGAGCAGTCGGGGCAGGGGCTGGTCATGGACTTCTTTCTGGGGGATTCAGCCTCGTCGATTTATTCTACTATCTGAGCGGCCTGGGGGGAAGTTGCCACCATGACTGCTGTTCGCCATTGGTGGGACCGCCGAACCGCCCTTTATGGGGTGGCTGCCTGGCCGGTCGGTGGAGAGTCCGGTGTAGGGAGGCTGGTGCGACTCGGTGGTACATGGCTGTTCGATTCATCCCAGTTCAAGGGGATTGTGGCACTATGGCGAAGGGCTATTTTCGGTCGTTGCTCAATGTGTCCACCGTTGCTGTACCGGCCATTTAGTGAACTTTGCCCCGTTTGGTTTGATGCTATTGAAGAACAGCGTCCTGCGTTGAGCGGACGCCTCGGGGCTGTGATCACGGGACCAGCAATCACAGCCCGTCACCGGCTCAGAGTGGGTGGCTGCGGCTTGCTTCCATGAGGGGCTGGTCGACGATCACCCCATCTGCCACGCAGGCCGCAAGTGGGCGTGCGACCGGTTCAGTGCCGGTTGCATACCCACGTTTTCGGTTCGCCGTGAGCTACGAGATCGATGTCGGTGGTTGTCGTGTTGCCGCACAGCTGGCACTTCACGTCGACACGGCGGGGCATGGAGACGGGCTGGACGGGTTCGTTGACGTGAAGCGTGATCGGTATCGACGTGCCCTTGAGTTCGATCACCAAGCGTGCTTCGAGGTGTGGGTGCTGTGTCACGTCTGCGACAGCAAGCGGTTGGTCACCCTGTTCAGGGAGAACGAAGACGTCGTGCCGCTGCAGACGGGATGCCAGAACTGTCATGGGGAGTGCGACGGTGACGAGGAAGCCCTTGGAATGGCGGGAGTTGGGGCCGGGCGGGTTGTGCGGGGTGCTCATGGCGTTGCTTTCATGCTCAGTGCGATGGTGTCTTCGAGGTCGTGGACGGCCGTGATTTCGGCTGCGAGGTCCTCAGAGCCGGTCAGGTGCTGAGGCGCTGCTGGAGGTAAAGGTCGGCGGCGTGCTGATCGCCGGGCGCGCCGAGCGCGATAGTGAGGGCGATGAGGAGGCCGGTGATGATCGCGGCTCGTTCCGTTGTGACGGCGGAGGATGCTGCGGTGGGGGAGGTGAGGCGATGGCGGCGGTGGGTGATCTCGTCCGCGATCTGCTGCCGGACCGTCTCGAGTGCGTGGGTCTCGGGGTCGGGCTGGGCCGTCCGCTGGTCGGCCTCATGAAGGAGGCGGCAGTTTCCGCACAGTTCGTCTGCGGTGGGCTCGGGGACCTCTCGGATGGTGGGTCGGCCGCAGCGTGCCAGGACGAACCGGTTGTGGACGGTCGGCCATGCGGAGCGGTTGACCAGGTGGGGTTTCCCGGAGATTGAGGCGCCGTAGATGTAGCTGCCCATCACCTGTTCCGGTCGGGGACGAGGTGGGTGGCGCTGACGGTGCTGAGCATGGTGATCCTCGATCTGTTGTCGTTCTGAAAGCTGGTGGGTGGGGTGGTGGCTCGTCCATGGCGGGCCACCAGGTATGAGTCAGGCGGCGGCCGGCGCGGGCGCTTCTGCCCGGTCGGTCTCCTGCTCGGTGTCCTCGGACTGATCGGCTTCAGATTCCGCCTGACGCTGCTGGTCGCCTTCGGCTTGCTGCGCACGGCCGGTGGCGACGGTTGCCGCTTCGATGGAGCTGAGGACGTAGCCCTCTGCTTCGAGGAATGTCAGCCAGTCGATGGTCTGCGGGTTGATGTGATTGCGCCAGGCGGCGTCGTCCATGTGCTCGACTTCGTGTGCGGCGGCGACGTGCGCGAGGAGGATGCGCCAGGCGCGTGCCGGGCTGGTGTGGGCGATGACGTCGGCGAAGGGATCGTTGACACGGCTGAACTTGCTGCGGCTGTCGTTGGGGTCCGGTACACCGAGGAACTGGGCGACCAGATCGGTGCGGAAGCGGCTGACGTAGTTGTAGTAGGCGTAGCTGGTGTCGGTGATCGTCGACAGGATCAGCGGCCAGACGCGCAAGCTGGCTTCGGGCTGGTTGCACAGATCAGTGATGAACTCGTGGCGGACGGTGCGGGACTGCCTCCAGGCCTTGTTGTTGGCGATGACCTCGCGGCGGGCTTGGGCGGCGGCTTCCTGGTCTGCTGTCCGGCTGGTGTTGTCCGGTGCGGCGTCGGGGCTGAGGGTGTGGCCGTGCTGGCGCCACGCGGTGCACAGCCAGATCGCTTCAGCTTCCTGGGGATCGATGCACGCCGCGTGCCCCGGGCAGTCGCGGTGCGCATCGGCGGTCATCGGCCCGCCGTCAGCCGTGCGCAGGTCGGTGAGCGGGCGCGTTGTCGTGTCGGTCCATGTCCAGCGCCACTCGAGGACCGGGATCTTGGCTGCGGTGAGGTCCTCGACGAGTTGGTGCTGTGCGCGCTGAAGCTCCTTCTTGGCCCGCAGTTCGGCGAGGGCGTGCTTCCAGTGACCGCGCTTGGTGTTGTCTTCGCTCAGGTCGCGGCGCTTGGCCCACTTCAAGGTCCGCAGGGCGCCGTCGACGTCTTCGACCTCTTGGAACTCGGCGAGTTCGATCAAGTTGAAGTTGGCTTCGACGCCATCCTTGAGGCCCTCGTCGGTGAGCTGGACGGCCTTGATGGAGGCAGCGAGTTCAGCGGGTTTCAAGCCGATGGCGCGGGCGAGGCGGGCCTTGCGGGTCTTGGTGACGTCCATCAGGGCGAGTTGCTGAGCGGCTTCAATGTCGTCGCGGACAGTTGCCGCCGCGCGGTCCTTGTTCTCGATGAACGACATGGCCAGAGCCTCGTCGTCGACGCCGGCGAGGTCGTCTCGGATGATCGCCGGGACCAATCGGTAGGCTCTCTTCTTCGCCTTGGCCTTCTTCGCGGCGGCAAGGGCGGCGTTGTTGCGGCGCTGGCCGAAGATGATGCCGAGCATTCCTTCGCGGTCGCCGGTCTGGGGGCGCACTACGAGCGGGGTGAGGACGCCGAGTTCGTCGACGCTGGCCTGGAGCGCCGGATCGGGTCGGGTGGTGTCCTTGGCGTCGCGCTGCTTGCGGTGGTTGTACGGGTCGACGACCAGGTCGTGGGGGTCGAGCCAGGCGAAGCGGCCGGTGAAGCCTTCCACGGCGGTCGGCCGGGTGGCGGTGGTGCTCATGGGGTGTGTGGTTCTTTCGTACGCGGGGCGGGCACGGGTTCCGGTTGGCCGGTGCCCGCCCGGGTTGAGATGGGCTGGCTTGGTCAGGCGGCGGCTGTGGCAGCAGCCCGGCGCGGCTTGCGGTTGGCCCGGGACTTCGTTGTCCGGTTGGCCGGCGCCGTGGACCGGCGTGTGCCCCTCTTGGCATTCGCCGGTGCGGGCGCCGCCATGGCCGCCTTGGTCTCCGGGGAAGGGTCGGTGCTGGCGGCCTGCTCGTCGCCTGCCGGGGTGGGCAGGATGCGGGTGCCGTTGGCGTTCAGGGGAGGGCGGTAGCCGTCGAAGGCGGGCAGCAGCACGGTGCGGATCGAGTTGAGGATCTCGTCGAGCGGTGAGTCGGTGGTGAAGCGGACGCCGGTGCTGTAGCGGGTTCCCGGAGGCAGCCTGTTGCCGGTGGACGAGGCGGTCTTGTCGCCGGACTCGGGGGACGGGGCGCCGATGGCGAAGGTCTGTACGGCCTGGCCACGCCACAGGTGGCGTATGCCGATCGCGCGGCCGTCGGTGTGGTGGAGCCTGATCGCCCTGTCCACGTCCACATGGGTCTCGTCGTCGTCCTCGCTCCAGCCGTCGCCGAGCGCATCCGCGATGGGCTTCGCCAGGAGGTACAGGTCGATCTCGGTGAGGAGGTGCTGCGTCGGTTCATGCGTGACTTCGGCGGTGGGCGCGGTGTCGGTGGCGGTCATGCCGGTGGTTCCCTTGTCCAAGAGGCGTGAGTAGTAGGCGAGTTCGTGTACGGGTCAGCCGCGGGGGTGTCCGGTTGTCGGCAAGGTGCCGGGGATGCGGGGCTCGACGGTGCGGATCAGGCTGATCGCCGTAGGGGTCAGGTCGGTGAGGTGTCCGCACGAGGCGAAGCCAGCGAACAGGACGGGCCCGTTGAGATTGACGACGATGAGGGAGGTGTCGATGATGAGGCTTCGTGAATTTCCCCGGGGCTGCTCTTCGTTCCCCAGGTGGTTGCTGTCGGCAACGAGGGCCGGGGCCGCCCGCTCGTGGAGTGTGCGGGCCGTGCCGGCCGGTCAAGGGCGCCTGCGGCGGCGCTGCGCGCTGGCCTTCGGCCACCCTGGACAGTCCGTCCCGCCCCTGGACCTGGCTAGCTATCGGGCGGCCCCTCCCGAGTGGCATCCGTCCGCAGGTCAGCGCGTCGCGGGTGGGGAGACAAGGTGAGCAGGTCTGGGGAACCCCTGAGTGCGGGGTGGGGAAATTCAACGAGCCTCATCAAGGAGGACCAGGGCGAGGGCCGCGGGCAGGTTCGGCGGCAGGTCCTCGCGGAGTTCGCCGGCGAAGGCGACGGTGTGGGAGCCGCCTTCGTGGTGGGCGTAGCCCACGATCTCAGCGTCGTCTCCGAGTAGATCGTGGACCTGCCGGGCCTGGGTGTGCGGATCGGTGCTCAGGCGGAGGTCGCTGACGGTGCCGGTGGGGTCGATGAGCAGGGCGTGGACGGTGTCGGTCACGAGGGGTGCTTCCTGTCTGCGGTCGGCTGGGTGGTGGGTTCCCCTCCCAGCTCCTGAAATTATTCTACTATCTATCGGGGTGGGGTCAACTGCGTTAGTGCAGGTCAGGTGGGGTGGGGATGTCGCTCAGGCGGCGACGGCTGTAGCTCGCTCCAGCAGGTGCTGGGTCTGGCGCATGGCAGCGATGATCCGCGCCTTGCCGACTACCTCGTCCCGGTGCTCGACTACTGCACGCGCCCGCTTCCAGGCGTCCTCGATCGCGTTCGGGTTCGCCAGAGAGTCGTCGCAGGCGACCGTTACGCGCGGGCCGAGATCCCAGATGATCGCGTTCACTGCCGCGCACGCAGCGGCGATCTCGTCAACGTCACACATCGACCACTGGAAGTCGGCAGGGTCCAGGCCCTGTTCCCGCAGTTTCTGCGCGGCCGAACGCAGCAGTCCGCCACTGCCGCAGGCTGGATCGTAGATGTGCTCCCCGCCATTGGCGCCCTTCAGCGTGTCGTAGCTGTTCATGGTCTCGACAAAGATGCTGTAGGCCATGGTGTCGGCGATGGAGGCCGGAGTGTGGAACTCCCCGAGCCCCTGCTGGGCGCCGCGGGAACGCAGGCACATCATCACCGGGGACAGCACGTCGGTGGTGGAGCGATCGAAAGGGTCCTCGTGTGCTGTGAGATCGAGCAGTCCGCGCTCCAGCGCCATCTTCGCCACTGCGCGCACCGCGTACATCCGGTGGTCGTCGACGTCGTCGTTGAGCCACTCATGCAGGATCCGAGCGCGGTCGATTAGGTCCGGGCGGTGCATCCAGTGCAGGGACCAGATCTCCCGGAGCATTCCGATCAGTTGAGGGCCTTCAAGGCTCAAGATCTGTGTCTTGAGGTCCGGGCCGCTGGGGTCCTTCCGCTGTACGAGCGAGAGTGCAGCCACAACACCGATGGGTGCCTCGATGGCCGTGCCGCCGTGCTGCTTGTGCCATGTGGCCGCGACCGCCTCACCGATCTCCATGGCGAGTGCGTGCGGCCACCTTCGCGGACCGCGACCAGGCCGTGCAGGCTGCGAGGGAGTTGGATGTGCGGGCTTCGGGTGCGATGGGGCGGGTGCTGCTCTCCCTCGCCCGGGTCCTGCGGTGAACGTGGCGGGTATCGGTTCCGGCTCGTCGACGATGTCCGCGAACAAGTCGAGTTGCGTCACGGGATGATCACCTTCCGTATGGGGGTGTGGGCATAGGAAGACCCGCCCCCGAGTTGCTGGGGCGGGTTGGGGTGTTCCTGAATTCCCTTTCAAGCGTTATTCTACTATCTATCGGGGTGGGGGCAACTGCGGAACCTCAGGTCAATGCGGGTGTCAGCCCTGGTCGATCCAGGCCACGCCGTACGGCGTCTGCCACAGCCAGGACATGCCCGACTTGTGGACCTCCGCCCGCACCTTGTCCCACCAAATGCGGCCGAATCGGTCCGTGTGCGGCTCGACAGCCCACGCTGCCGACCGGTTTCTGGGCCAGCCGACGGCATCGGGGACCGTCACGCCGAAACCCTGAACCCGCCCTCGCAACTCTTCACGGTCCTCGGCAACCTCACTGCGCCACCACTCATCCCGGCTGCGCTCGCCGCGCTCGGCCGGCAACAGCCAACCGCGCTCAGTGATTGCCCCGCCCCGCTGCAGCGCGATCCACGCCAGAGCCCGCTCCTGCGAGAAGACACCCGGCCGGAATACCACCCCCTGAACCTCCATGCCGCGAGCCCACTGTGGCCGGATGAGCCGGGCCGTGTTCGCGCGGTGTCCCGCCGCAGCCTCGGCGCGCGCCGCTTTCTCAGTGCGCGCCTGCCGGTGGGGTATCAGGTACATCCACTGACCATCGTCGCCCTCAGGATGCGCATACTGCACCTTCCACAACCCTCGCATCGTGTCGTCCGCTTCTGTCGTGCCTGGTAACTAATTCCTGCTTTGGCCCGCCTCGATGTGCACCATCGGCACGGGAGTTGAGGTCTACTCGGCTGCTGTGTAGGCGCGCAGTACGGCATAGGCGGTGGCGACGGTGGTATCCGGGATGGCCAGCCCGAGCGGGGCGTCAGGGGCAATGGCATGCGCGTCATGACGGATCTTGAGAGCGTCGTCGGGCGTCCGGATGATCGTGAATCTGGGGCCGGCCTGCGACTGGGAGGCGCTCAGGCCAGGAAGAGCGTCCAGGACGGTGTCCACGTCGGGAGCGAACCTGCCGCGCGTGGGCCCTACCGTGAGGAGCTGGTCATGGAGTGCGGCTCGGGCACATCGAATGGCCCGGTCGGTGGTGAGCCGGTCAAGCAGAAGGCCGACCTGCACGCTGTCGTCATGCGGAGAGGTCATGACTACGGTGATCACCGGGTTTCCACCGTCGCCCAGCCTCAGCTCGATCTCGGTGCGCGAGGTGCTCCCCTGGGCAACAGCTGGGATCTTCGCGTCGCGCAGCGGCATGCTGAGCAGCCTCAAGGCGGCGATGGCGTCCTGGCGCCCGAAGTGCGGAAGCACCTCGTTGTGGAGCATCTCGGCCACGGCCTCGCCATCGGCATCCTCCACCGGCATCGTGACGGTGACGGCCTCAACATCCTGTGCTGGGTTACGGGATGTGGTGACGAATGCACTGATCTGAAGCGTGTTCGCGTGGATGTCCAGCGCACAGTGGAAACCGAGAGGGTGCACCAGGAGGGCGCTGCTCAGCAGACCGCTCACCTGCCACTCCGGGCCGAGCACGAGGCCGTGTCGGTCACGAGCGTGAGGAGGGGAGCGGGGACGAGGTCAGTTGAGTACGCGCTGTTGTCTCCGTCGCAGGCCGCCTGCCGTGGCCGCGTGGTGATGGAGGAGTTGTTGGGGTCGCGTCGCTTCATGGGCAGTCCTTCAGAGCTGCGTGGGCGATGAGCCGGAATGCCGTCGCCAGTGACACGAGGAGGTCGTCCCGGTCGAAGGCGAGGGAGGATGCCGCGAAGGCGGCCGGATGCTGGCCCGTGCAGAAAGCGTCCGCGTCCTCGCCAGGGTGCAGCCTGACCCAGGAGGACGCGCACTGGGTGAACTCCCGCGCGTACCGGCCCTCGACGTTGTCAGCGCATTGTTCGTTCCACGCTGCCGTGCGGGCTTCCCAGGCAGCCAGCAGAAGCAGATGGCGCCGTACCTCCGGCTCTGTTACAGCCCACAGTTCGGCGGACCAACGGTCCATACGGGGCGGGCTGTCGGCATCCTTGAGACGAGCGGTGAGCAGTTGGAAGAGGGAGCGAGCTTGCTGGGCTATGTACTCGGCGCTGCTCGGGGTGTCGGTGCTCATGAGTCCTTCGTGTCGTCGGCGTGGCTGTCGTAGGCGAGGGCGGTGACGATTTCAGCGCGGGTGCGCTGCCGGTCACGGCGCTTGAAGGCGCGCCGGGCTCTCAGTGCCAACCGCCGGGTGGGAAAGTCGTCTTCGGGGTAGTAGTCGCGGAGCCCGATGCGGGCGATCTCGCGTGGGCTGAGGATCATGGTTGTCCTTCGGGTGCCGGCCGCAGGTCAGTGCGAGTCGTCGTGCGTCCGGCTTTGGTCAGGTGTGCGATGGGCCTGGGCGGAGAGGATGAACGCGACGGCTTCGTGGCTGCGGCCCAGTTCGATCAGTGCGCATGCCTCGAACAGGCGGGCCCAGTCGCGCGCGGCCACGGTGTCGGCAAACTCGTCATAGCCGATGCGCCCTTTGAGGATGCGCTGTCTGGTCCATGCGTGGCGGACGATGCGCTGCATGCTGCGGTTGGCGCGAGAGATCTGCCCGCTGGTCAGCGTGAGTTTGGCGATGACGTCGGCAGTCGCGTCCAGGGGAAGGTGCTTGTCGAGCACGGGTGAGAACGCTTTCGGATTGGTGCAGGTCGGGCCAGGCCCGGGACCGAGGAACATCAATGGGTGGCGAAACCGAAGAACAGCCACCCCTCGTCGCCAGAGGCGGTGGTGATCGCAAGCGCCCCGGCCGGTCCCCACTTGTCATCGATGCGCGGGTCTCCGGCCCGGACCAGTTCCTCAGCGCGGGCCAGGGCATCACTCTCCCTGCGCCGAGGCTCGTCGAAGAGAGATACCTCGTACTTCTCGGCGATCGAGCCTGTGTAGCCGCCGTGCCCGTGCTCCCACTGCGCCTCCTCTCGCGCGGCGTTGAAAGCGGCCTTGAGATCCGGGCCGGTGGCCGTGGTGAAGAATTCGACGGCACCCATCAGAGGGTTGTCCTTCCGTGAAGTGGGGTTGCGGCATGCGTCGGCCCGCCCCATGACTGGGCGGGCCGTCGGTGGTGATCTGGCTCAGCAGTTGTGAGCAGGAGGCCTGAGTGCGGCAGCGGCCTCGGCCTTCGAGCCGTGCTCCGTGACGTAGCAGCGGCAGCCGCGCCTGTCGTACCGGCAAGCCGGACCGTGGCCAGGCCGGGCGGCCGTCAGCATGCGGGCCAAAGATCCTCCAGAGAGCGAGGCCAAGGTCAACGGATTTGCACGCGAGGACGGTTCGTCCGCATCGGCCGACGTGAGCGGCCGCGGGCCTGCTCGGCATCCCGCTGCCGGTAGACCTCCGCCAGTACGTTCTCGGCGCCGATCACCGCGGTCACGGCCTCATCGATGACGGCACGGCTGGCCCCCGGACCGAGCGAGCGGAACCACGCCTCCATCGCGTCACCGTCCTCGATGACCAAACCGAACCTGTCTGCGTACGCCTCCCAGGCGTGCACGGTCATGTGGGAGGCCCAGGTGACCGCAGTTGCTGCCTGGTCCTCAGAGATCCCGTGCTCAGTGGCGATCTGCCAGACGGTCAGCGGGTTCGGCGCCATCGTGTGCATGTGGGGAGTCCTTTCGCCTCGGTGAGGTGGTTGGTCGAGGGTTTCCCTCCCTCAACTGAGGATTATTCTACTATCTAGGGAGGGGGTGTCAAACACGTTTCCCCAGCTCAGGTGGGGTGGGGGCTGTATTAGGCGGCGGCCGTATCCCGGTTCGCCGACCGTCCCCGGCTGCTGCTGCGGCTGGACCGCTTACGGATACTCGCCGCACCGGCCCGACGTGTATCCGCCCGCTGCGCCGTCACCCGGCACTCTCCGCACAGAGGCTCGCCCAGCCTCCGGTGCCCCTTCACCCCGCTACTCGTCCCGCACGTCCCCGCCCGCGATGCGAGCTTCGGCAATGCCGGCGCGCCCTCCGAGGTCGCGATGACGTGTCCGTTCACCCAGACCCGTGCGGCGCACACCCCATCGAACTGACTGGCCTCCGGCCGCACCCGCTCATGACAGCGCAGCACGAACGGACAGGACACCGCACACACCTCCATCAACGGCGTGCACACCTCCACGAGGTCGCGCGGGCGACGCACCAAGGCTTCCGTCGGCACGTAGCCGTCGGCTCCCGCGCACGGGGCGGACTCGGTCCAGGAGGTGGAAGTCGTGGAGGTAATCAACAGGCCAGACCTTCTTGCGGATTGAGCAGAATCAGAACAGCGCCGGCTGCGCGACCGCGGCCGGGCAGATCGCGTCCAGAGCAGCGGAGGCGCGCAGCGCCAACTCGGAGGACCGCCGGGCCCACGCGCGGTGAAAGGCGGCCTCCCAAATCTCCGGAGTCCGGAACGGGACGGGACACGGGATATAGGCCGCATCGTGAGCGGCGATCGCCTCGACTGCCTCGCAAAGCGCGCCGTAGCGCACCGGCGTCAGACGCCTCTCGATGACGGTGTGCACGTCGTGCCACATCATCAGCCCGGACCGGGTACCGGCCGGCGCCTCGACCTCGTAGACGAACCCGCTCGGCGACGGCGACCACTGGGTCAGACATCCGGCGTCCGGCTCACCCTCCAGCCGGCGCACCGTGCGCGGTCGGTCATCCCCTTCGAACTGCCGCGCGCCCCACCGCAGGCGCGCCAGGTGATCCGGCAGATCGATGAACTCCTTCAGTGTGGCCGGGGTGAAGAAGTCGCGCACGGCCATCGTGACGTCGTCATCAGTGAGGTTCACGAGGCACCGCCTGCCGCCGCAGCCGCCTCCCGGGTGTGGTCGCAGGCAGCGAGGTGCGCCTTCGCGGCGTTGACAAGCGGCCCGAGGCGAAGGTCGCCGGGCTCGTCGCAGCACACATCGTCGGGCACTGTGTCGTGGACGATGCACCGCCACTTCGGGCTCGGCCCGTCCTCCGAGACGTGCGCGAGGTGCCAGCCGGTGACCATGGCGCGGTTCAGAGGCAGGAAGTCCTGGCAGGCCACCACCATCATCGTGCCGTCCGGGGCGTAGGCGCAGATCGCCAGGCCGCCGCGCGTCTCCACGTACGCGGGCAAGCCTGCCGCGTCGAACGCGGCGACCACGTCGCCGTACACGGCGAGCGCCCGCTCTTCCTCCGGCCCGTAGGCGGAGCGGACTGCGGCCACTTCAGCGGTCGCATCGAACATGACGAATCCCATCTCACTCGGGCGATGCGCACTGGCCTATTTTTCGCAGTGCGCACCGATGTAAAGCTACTTCTGTGCAAGCGTCAGGCGCCTGTCGGAGACCTCGTCCACCCGATCCTCAAGCTGACTCACGATGGAGTTGAGAACCCGGCGAGCCCTCGGCTGGACCTGGGAGGTGGGTCCGCAGCAGATGGAGTCGGCAATCGCGGTGATCTCCAAGGTGTAGCCCGCGGACCTCCCTTACTGTGACTTATTCTACTATCAAGTGTGGGGGTGGCAAGTAGGGCACCCCACTTGCCTTCTGTCGATGAATCGCAGCCTATTTAACGAGATGACTGTACCTCCCGCCTCCGCTCGACGGCCGCCCGGCCCGTACTGCGCATCGCTTCCAACTGCGCTCGCGCCACCTCCGACAGACCGCACTGACCGGGCTTGCGTCGCACCTGCTCCAGCACCCGCTCGTTCGCCGCCCGCTCCCGGGCCTTGAACTCCTCCCTCTGTGCCCGTTCCTGCTGCTCTCGCAGCTGCCGCGGACTCGTACCGCACCCACGGCACGAATGCCCTTGCCCATCCGGATGCGCTGGACACGAACCCCGCTCCACATCTGGTGTCGGCGCAGCTTCGCACGCCCCCGCAGCGTCAGCTGTGGGGGTAGGGGGGTTCTCCTCTGGATATTGGCTCTGGGTACTAACTAGATCGCCCGAGGATCCGCCGTCCGGTGAACCGCCATCCGGAAAACCGACGCCCGAAAACCCGCTGTCGGTCCCGCCGACTGCTCCCTCGGCTTCAGGCACCTCCGGCCCCGAGGCGTCCGCCCCAGGCCCGGCCTGGACGTCGGCCTCCGCAGCAGCCTGCTGCTTTCGCTTGCGCGCCACCCGCCGCCGCTCCAGCGCGCGGTACTCCTTGGCCGCCCACTCCTGTGCTGTGTCGTACACCTCTGTGATCCGCCTCAACGTCCCGTCCTTGAGTCGCTCGGTCACCACCCGGTAGTAGCCGTGATCCTTCAGCTCTCGAAGCGCCGTCTTGACCGCCTCAACGCCCTCCTTCCCGGCTGCCGCGATCGACTCCGCGCGTACCCTCCACGAGTCCGGCTTTGCGACGAGGAACGCGAGGATGCCCCGCGCGCGGAACGACAGCCTCGAGTCCTCGAGGGTGGTCGTCGGCAGCACCGTGAAGCCGGTGCTGAGGTGGCGACGCAGGATGGTCACGGAGAAGGCCTCCAAGGCAGTGCAGAACGAAGAGATGAACAGCGGCAGCGCGGGAGAGAGCCCCGCACTGTGTGCGGGCGGCCACTGGCCGGTCAGACGGGCGTGCGGGCGGGGCTGACCTTGATGGAGCGGGGCGTCTTCTGCCCAGCGGCCTTTCGCATCGGCACGGTCATGCCGGCCCGGCGCAGGATCTCCACCATGGCCTGCGTATCCGGCACCATCGGCACGACCAAGTCGGCATCCTCGAACCGCTCGACCATCGCGACGACGTTCGGCTCCTCCTTGGGGTTACCGCCGCTCCAACCAAGGTGATTTGCCCCGTAGTTTCCCTCGGGTGAGTCGTCGAGCTTCGCGCGGGCCAGCTCCTTCAGCCGCTTGCCCTCCCGGTACAGCTCGTGGCCACGCACGTAGTCCGCAAGGGCCTGGGCGCGATCGGCGTCGTCGTGGATGAGGATCGTCTGCGCAGGCCTTCCCGGAGGCACGTCTGGCCAGCAGGCATCCCGGAAGGGGCAGTTGTCGCAGATCACCGACAGCCCAGGACCGTCGTGATCACGGGGCAGCTCCTCCGGCGTGGCCGCGTCCAGCACGCGATCCACCCACCAGCGAGCCTCGGACGCCAACCACGGGTCGAAGTCGAACTCCTGCACATGCTCATCACCGGTGTCGCGGCACACGAAACGGAACCGCACCCGCTGCACATCCACGGGACCCAGCCGGTGCAGATACCGCTGCCCCGGCACGTCGGCGAACCCGACCGTCCGCAGCAGGTCCGCGTACAGCATGACCTGCCGCATCTCAGCCGCCGTTGGCCCGTACCGCACCACACGATCCCAGACCCTTCCCGACTTCGTCTTCACGTCCTCCACCGTCACCACGTCGGCGGGCTCGACCGGCCGGTGCCGCTTCGGCAGCCGTGCCGCCGTCACCGCATCGAGCTGAACGACATCGACGTGGCCGCGCAGTACCTCGTCGGTGACGGTGCGCTCCACCAGCCACCCGTACTCTCGACGCGCATCTTCCAGCAGGCCCAGGTGGATGTAGGTGCCGAGGATCGCCGCCCGCATATCCGGGCTGTGGGTGCGTTCAGCGCCGTGCAGGATGTATCCGGCCCTGCGCGAACAGATGGTGTCCGAGGCGCCGAGCTGCGTCTGACGGGAGCGCGGGCGGCGGGCAACAGCGGCATGTGCCGCACCCCAGATCGACACCGGGGCCGGCGAGGCAACGACGTGCGTGGTCACAGCGAACTCCAAAAAGGGCATGCCGGGGCCCGGCATACGCGAGGCAGGCCCCGGCATCAGACGGCGAGAGGAAGATCAGGCGGCGGTGAACTCGACATCGAGGCGCGGCTCTTCTGGGACGCCTTCGGCCGCCGCGTCCTGCTCCGCCGCCGCGGCACGCAACCGCGCCGCATCCCCAGTCGGGTCGCTAAGCTGCTCAGAGTTCTTCAGCTCCGCGGCCTGCCGCTCGATCGCCGCCCGCACCACGCGGATCTCCTCACGAGACAGCTCCTCGTCCGCGCTTGCCTCCGTCCACAGCTTCTTCAGCTCATCCAGACCGCCCTTGGACGCGTTCTCGACCTTCGGCAGCCACCGCTGCGCCAGGTCACCGGTGAGCTCAGGAGTAACCCTCGGCTGGGTACGCACCGAGCAGCCCATCAGGCCGAACACCAACTGCTCGATGCTGAAGTCCGGCAGCGCCATCGGCTTGCCGTCCCGCGGTACCTCGAACTTCAGCGACCGAGCCCCGATGACCTGCGGATCCTGGCCGCGCCGCAGACGCACCCATACCGTCGCGTCGTAGGCGAGGGACTTATGCCCCTCCACCCGCCAGTCCTTCGTATTCGGGATCGGGTCACCGTTGCCGTCCACAGCAGCGACCTCCTTGCCCCGGGCGAGCAAGACCACGATGCCCGGCATCGTACGCACCAGGTACATCACGTTCGCCCACCGCTCGTAAGCGTCATTCCACAGATTCATCGTCGGCTTGATCTCGGCATCAGGGTCCTGCCGCAGCTTGCGCTGCCCCTGCGGGGAGCGGCGGGCCCGCTCGTGCGTCCAGTTCACCAACATCCGCCACAACAGCGAGACCGAGTCGACCACCAGAACGACGGGCGGCTCCTTCGCGGCCGCCGCCCGCTTCGCCTCCGCATGCACTGCTTCGATCTGACCGAGGATGTCGCGGTAGGTGCCGTTGTGCTCGATCAACAGGTAATCCGCCCCCGGCACGCTCGCGTACTCGTCCGCTGTGTCCTCGCCGAGTTCCAGCCAGTACGCCTGCCCGGTCGGCTTCGAGCCAGTGAACTGGGCAGCGAGGTAGGAGTTGTGCGTCACGAGGAAGTTCTCGGTCACGTACAGGTGGTCGTCGGCTGCGACCTCGATACAGCGGGCTTCCTTGTGCCCAACGAAGCTCACTTCGGCCACAGTTCGGATCGGTCCTGTGACGAACGTCGGCCGGGTCTGCTGCCACCGCTCAGCCTTGCGTCGGAGCACGAACGGGCAAACACCGCGGGGCAGACGCACCCTCATTCGGTACGACAACAGGCCATCGCGACGGTCTCCGTCCGGCCCGCGGTACCACGTCGGCTTGGTGTGTGTCGAGGCAGTCCCGCCCAGGGACTCGACCAATTCACGGACATCGGACGCGAGGCTAGGGGAGGACGTCGAGTACGTCGCCGCAGCCCTCTCCATGCCACCGTCCGTATCCATCAGGCCGCGCAGCAGTGCCAGGCGTTCATCTGGCGTGGCGCGCAGGTACGGCTCTGGGATGAACTTGTGCTCGCTGCGCCGTCCGTGCAGACCAAGCTCGCGCAGCAGAGTGAGGGTTGCCCCTCCGGTGATGCGGGCGCAGACTCCATCTGCTTCCCGGCGCAACCGGTCCCCCTCCAGGAGAGCGGCCTCAACTGCGTCGTGCAACTCCGGATCGCCGCTTGAGAACAACACCGCGCTCGCGGGGGTCATCCCGCCGTCGCCGAGGAGGAGCCCGAGGAGGTATGGATCCAGCGGAAGGTCCGGGCCGGTTTCATAGTGCACGGGGGCGACCATCGGTAGATGCATCACGTCGCCCCGAGCGAGTCTGTCCCGGATATCCTCCGTCGTGAGGACGCGGCCAGCGTGAGGTATCCGTCGGCCGCTCTTCTGACGGTGCTTGTCGCGGGTTGTCCAGACACGCCACAAGTGATCGTCAGCAACTTCGGTCGAAGCTCCGTCGGACGTGGTTAGGCGGTAGATGGGCAGCATGCCTCGGTCGAGAACCGATGTCACCGTGGTGGCCCGGCCGTCGAAGCCGATGACCTCGCTTCCGACCTGGAGGTCACCCATGGGTGACCAGCCCTGCGGTGTTGCGATCAGCGCATCGAGGGGCTGGGCCTTCCCAGCCTTCTCTTCGCCTTCGATGAGGATCTTCGGCCACGGCACGATGCCAGTCGGCTTCCGGGTGCGCAGACGTGGCGGGGTCATGGTGGACACAGATAATCTCCAGAGTGATTGATGGGTACTGGCCTATTGCTAGACCGTGTGAATCTTCCGCATCTCGAACAGGGAAGACCACTCGGGGTGCAGCTCAAGCAGGCGTCGCACGTAGCGGGACCGGAAGTCGTTGTTGAGTTTCCAGGGTTCGCCCTGCGTGGCGATCCCGTACTGCCAGCGCAGAACCTCGAAGAGCATCCCGATGCCGATGCGCGTGAGGCCGCGCTCGACGCAGTCGGCGGTGAGGGTCTCCAGGTGTCGGAGGATCCAAGGGTTGAGTTCATGAAACGCCTCGAATCGCTCCTGGATGCTCAGCTTGCCCGCCGGGTGGTCCGGCTGGCGGATGACTGCGATGGACAGTTCGAGCTGCACCGGGGTCACCTCTCCTCCTTCTCTTTCGATGTATCGCAACCTATTTTGCAACCACGGTTCTGCCCTGCACCGAACACCCCCTCCTAGCTAAGATTATTCTACTATCTTCATGAGGTGGGGCAACTCCGGGAACACGCAGCACCGGGCAGTGAGCGGCCAGGACACGGGCCACTCCCGGCCGTCCAAGCAGCAAGATCGAATGAAACGACCGCAACCCGAGCGCGGCGCCCAAGCCCGCTCCAGCCTGACGCGCCACTGCGCTGGGCTGGCGGAGTCAGCTCAGCGCCACGCTTCTACAAGTGAGGCGGCGAGGCCAAAGGCTGTCCCGCATATCTGACGCGTGCGTCGGGAGCGAGGTAGGGCCTCGTTGGCTGAACTTTGCCGGACGACGGCAAGGTTCAGCCAAGTCCTAGTGCCGGAACATGCCGTTCACATCGGGCAAACGGGTCAGTACGGTGGTCGGGCAGCTTTCGATGAGCAAAGTCGATCCGCCGATCATGATGACAGTCCGAGGCGTTTACGGGGGAATGATGGGTTACCTAATTGCGGCGCTGGTGGCCGTGGTGGCAATTCTGGCCGTGCCTATGGTCATGCTTGTACGCCGAGAACGACGGAGGATGCCGCCCAATCCTGAGGTGCATCGGATCGAAGCGGCGGCTACCCGAGGGTTTCACGGTGCACGCCGCCAGGCTCATGCCTATCAGTATTTCGCCGATGTCAACGGTGTCAGCGCCTTGCGGGACCGTGACTCCCGGTCATACTGATCAGTCAACGGCAGCAAGCCTCGGCCGGCAGCTGTTCTGTGAGGTATGCGTCAGTCGGTGATGGCGACATTGTGCAGTCGGGCGATGCCGAGCATGGCCTGGTGAACGCCGTTGCCTTTGAGGCGACAGTCCCGCAGGATCTGACTCGAAAATGGCCGCACGAGGGCAGGGCTGATTGCCCCGGCAGTGCGGCTGGGGTACGGGAAATCAAGCGGGTGCGAGGCCGGAGGTGTCGACCCCGAGGGCGCTCAGCTCGGCGATGAGCCGTTGCTGCCGTCGCTTGACCTGGTGCGGATGCTGTTGCCAGTGGCTGGGTCCGAGGTCCTGGTAGTCGGTGTCGTTGGTGAGCATGTGCCAGGTGGCGATGACGATCTTGTGCATGACCGCGACGAGTGCGCGTTTCTTGCCCATGCGTCTGATCAGCCGTCGGTAGTGAGCGTTGAGGTAGGTGCCCTTGGTGCGTGCCGCGGCGGCTGCCGCATCGCCGAGGGCGCCCTTCAGCCAGATGTTGCCGTGCGTGGTGGCGCCTGAGTAACTTCGGCCCGCGGACTGGTTGTTTCCAGGAGCCACGCCACTCCAGCTTGCCAGAGCGGCCGCGGTGGAGAAGCGTGTCATGTCGGCGCCCGTCTCGGCGATCATTACCTGTGCGAGGCGGGTTGAGACGCCGGGGATGGTGACCAGGAGGTCGTGCTGCCGGCGCAAGGGCGCGGTCTCGGCATCGATGCGTTGATCGAACGCGGCGATCTGCGCGTCGACGGAATCGATGTGAGCCAGGGCCTGGGACGTCAAGAAGGCGTGGTGGTCTTCGAAGCGGCCGGTCAGGGCCTCGCGGAGGTCGGTGATCTTGGAGCGGGCCTTCCCGACGGCCAGATCGGCCAGCACCACCGGGTCACGCTCACCGGCGATGAGTGCTTCGATCATGGCGCGGGAAGACATACTCAGCGTCTTGGTCAGCACGAGCGAGGTCTTGATGCCCGCGTCTTCGAGCACCTTCTCCAGCCGGTTCAGAGCGCGGGAACGCTCTCGGACTAGGCTGGTGCGTTGCCGGGTGAGGTCACGGAGTCGACGAATGCGCGGTGGTGGCACGAAGGACGGGGAGACCAGCCCGTGCTGAGCCACCTGGGCGATCCAACGGGCGTCGGAGACGTCGGTCTTACGGCCTGGCACCCGCTTGATGTCGCGGGCGTTGACCAGCCAGACCTCGAACCGTTCCTCGAGCAGGTAGAACACTGGTTTCCAGTAGTCCGCTGTTGCCTCCATCACCACCAGCTGAACGTCCTGCTCGGCCAGCCAGTCCGACAACAACAGCAACGACCTGGTCATCGTGGAGAAGGTGCGGACCTCATCCCGGTAGCGTCGTGAACCCTGGGAGATCGGCCCCCGGACGCAGGCCTTCACATCACCCTTGGAAACGTCGAGTCCAGCGACTCTCTCGACCAGCACATCCATAAAGCCACCCCCTCGGAGGCCGTCATCGCCAAACGACCCCGGCCTGGTGAGGGCACAGCCAACTTAGGAATCTGACTCACGTGCTCAGAGGCAACAGTCCAGGGCGCCTGCCCCAGCCCTCGCGCCAAGCTTCCACACGGACTCAACCGCACCAAGATCCTTCGACGTCACCCAAGCCGAGGCCGCCGTCAGAATTTTCCCCAGTCAAGGACGCCGCAAAGCGGCCCGGACAGCTTCCAGTTCTTCAGGCGGGACAGTGCGTGTTCCACTCTGGCTCTGGCCCGGCGATGGGCGGTGTTCTCCACCTCCTTTCGCGGGCTGAGACGTGTCTGACCACGCCGTTTGCGGTGAGGGATGAGCAGGGCGGTGCCCTGGTAGCCGCCGTCGGCGATGACCGGGACTCCGAGGCAGGCCCGGTCGACGCCGGACTCGGTGAACGCCCGGCAATCGTTGCGGCTGCCGGGCAAGGGGATCCCGATCGCCACGACCAGGCGGCTGTTGGCGTCGATGACGACCTGCAGGTTGGTCGAGTACCGGTAGTTCTTGCTGGACGCAGCGATGCTGCGGTCCCGGGTAGCTACCAGGGTGCCATCGACGATGTAGACGGTGTCCTTGCGTGGTCGGCGGGCCGGGGAGATGGCCAGCAGGGGTGCGAGGGGATCGAGGATGCGGTCGGCTGCGGACTTCGAGACTCCGAACAGCGGTGCCACCTGGCGCAATGTGAGGTTCGTGCGCCAGTACGTCGCTACCAACAGGACTCTGTCCGCAAGTGGCAGTCGCCAGGGACGGCCGCGCTGAACGTCGCCACCGCGACGACGCACCAGGGCTACCAGCGTGGCAAACTGCACCTCGGTCAGCCCGGAGAACGGCTCAATCCACTTCGGATCATCCGCTGAAATCACCGCACCCATGCCCAACCATCGCACCAACAGCCACACGGGTTACGAGACAACCTCTGGTGTCAGTCCTTCTTCGCGCCGTAATTGCCGCGTGCCGCTATCGACGACCCCGGGCCGTCGTACCGGCCTTCACGGAGAGCCTCAACGACCATCTCCTGCAACTGCCACGTGCCCTTACGGCTGTGCTTCAGGGTCTCCGACGCCGCGTCGAGCACCGTCGAGAGCATCCACAAAGGAGACCCCGACAGGCAGTAGTCCTCGGCGGGCAGCATCTCGCCGCCCCGTCGACGAGCCGATGCTGCAACCTGCTGAGTCACCCCGAAGAGCGCACCGTACTCCTGAAGACCCACGAGAGGCGGCAGCTCGCCCTTCGACTTCGGACGGGACGTAGCGCCCTGTTCCTTCTCCAGTTCGGTGAGCAAGGTCTCGTCCAACTGCCGGCCGCGACTGCCGGGGGGCAGCGCGAAGTCCACCGCCAGGCCACCGGGCCAGAACGGCTTGCCGGAAACGATCGCGGCGTCCTCGTAGGAGACCAGGCCCCGAGGCACCCACAAGTCGCTGACGGCCGTCTGCGCCACGTTGTAGATCCTCGCGAACTCCTTGCGGCCCACGATCAGTGGCTTCGCCACGACGGCCTTCCCTTCTGCTGTGCCGACTGAGCGATAGCAGAATACTTCCAGTAAGCGCAAGATCCCCACCCGCTGAGCAGCCCGGCAGCCACGAGCGCCATGAAGACGATCGTGGCCTTGCCGGCTGACCAGACCGCCAGCGGCTCATTGAACCGGGCGCTGTCACGTGCAGTGCGGGCTGGGCCGAACGTCTCCCAGCTCCGCCCACGCCCACGGCGAACCCCCCGCTGCCTGTTGAGCACAGGACATAGCCGCCGCTTCCTTCCGAAGCCCCGCAGCAGGGTTTCTCCTTATGCGCGCATGTGCTCCTCTGCGCCGGATCCTGGCGGTGGGTCGGCGACTTCGGTGGGACAGTATCTGCTCAGTCTGTTCCGCTCTGTGAGGGGTCGTCATGGGTTCGTTGCGTCGCGCCACGCCGCTGGTGGTGCTGTCCTGTCTGGTGCTGGCAGGGTGTTTGCCCTCCGGGTCCCATTCCGGTGGGGACGCTGCCGGGAAGAACGGCGCATCGGCTGCCGGGCCCTCGGGTACGGCGGGTTCGTCGGGGAAGCTTCCCGTGGGCGCTGGCCCGCAGAAGACCTACACGGTGCAACAGCAGCCCCCGGCGGGCAGCTGCCACTACCGGTTCACCAAAGATGGGGAGCCGCTGCCGGATCCGAAGTGCACGCCGGGCGCGACCTCGCCGGCGGTCACACAGGCGAACCTGGCGCAGACGATCTGCCGGAAGGGCGGCTACACCAAGGGGATCCGACCGCCGGCTTCGATCACGGGCCAGGAGAAGAAGCTGAACGCGGCGTCCTACGGCTACAAGGGGAGCCCCGCGGATGCTGAATATGATCACGATATTTCGCTTCAGCTGGGCGGCGACCCGAACGACTCCCGCAATCTCTGGGTTCAGCCGCCGGACCCGGGCCACAAGCCGGGCGGCGGGATCAACAACAAGAAGGACCCGGTGGAGACGAAGCTGCACACCGCAGTCTGCTCCGGCAAGGTCACGCTCACGGCGGCGCAGAACGCGATCGCCACGGACTGGACGACGGCGCTGCAGTCGCTGGGCCTTGGGTGACGGGTAGCCGCACCCGGACGCGCCTGAACCCGTCCTCGGTGGTAGAGGCCGGGTTCAGGATGTCGGCTGGCTTGCCGACGAGCGTTCTCAGTCGCAGGTGTTAAGCATCGTTCCGAGCATCTTCTTCTCCGGTGCCGTGATGCTCAGCCCATACACGTACTTGATGTCGGTCCAGGCACGCCCGTAGGTGCACCAGTAATCCTTGTTCGGCGGTGCCCACTGGTCCGGGGACTGGTCGCCTTTGGATCGGTTGGAGCTGGCGGAGACGGCGATCAGCTGCGAGTGCGTCAGATCGTTGGCAAAAGCCTTGCGTTTGTCCGTAGTCCAGAGATCCGCGCCGGACTTCCAGGCGTTGGAGATCGGGACGAGGTGGTCAACGTCGACCTTGGAGGCGGCGTCGAGCGTCTTGCTGTCGTAGGGGCTGTACCAGGTGCCGGCGACAGCCCGGCACAGCGAGTCCTGCGTCACGCCCTTTCCATCGCGCGCCAAGACGACTTCGCGGGTGTCACACTGCCCGTAAACCTTGGCCCAGTGTGGGAACTTCGCCCGCGAGTAACCGGGCGTCTGGTGCGGTTCTTCGACCTTGAGTTCGCCAAGCTCCTTGAGGGCGACATCGGCGCCCGGCGGCTCAGGCAGGTCGCGCCGCAGGGCCAGCGCACTGTAATAGGGCAAGGGGGCTGCGGAGGCAGGAGTGGTGACGGCCGGGAGGAGTCCGGCCAGGCACACCAGTACGAGGGTGGCGGCGCGGCGCCACGCAGTGGAGATGATCACGCGTATCAAGTACCAGCAGCGGCAACTGCAGTGCGGGCAACGTGCTCCGAACGCGGCGTGCCGTTCAGCACCACGGATGTTGAAGCAGTGGACACTCGTAGGCCATGAGAGGCGACATGAGCGAGCGGGCTCGGGAGCGGCTGGTCGACGACGTGGAGGCTGGTCCTGGCGGTGCCATGACCGATGATGTCGGCGTCATCACGGGTCAACTGACCGTTGCCACGACCCCGCTCGGCGATGGACAAGCCCAGATCGAGATCCAGTACGCGCAAGCGGACGAGTGGTACACCCTTACCGGCAGTCCCGCTCCCGTCCCGCCCAGTGGGTTGAAGGCTCTCCATCGGGACGTGCTGGAGCGTGTTCGTCGCGGTGATGGCGCCGAGGCCCCACGCTGACCGGGCGTGCGCTGCGCGGGATGCCCGCAGGCCCGGAAGAGCGTGGTCTGCGGCCGGGCGGCCCTCGCGGAGCGCGAGCGACATCGCGACCGGGACAGCGAGGTTCATGGCGATGTCGCCACACCAGCCGAACGCGCCCCTCGCGTGACAGGTGCCCCAGACAGGCGGCTGGCCACCGGCTTCCAGGCAACTGCGGCGCCTGCTCATTGGCATACTGGTGAGGCGTTCAGCCATGGGAGGGTGAAGTGGGGCTACAAGGCTCGTTTTCGTCGGTTGTACGAGTGGAACGTCACCTGTTCGCCTTGGCTGACACCGACCCAGAGAGAGAAGAGACGTTCTCGCAGATCCCGGACAACTCGGCGTTTCTGGCCCACGAAGGCTCCGTGGTGGTTGCGTCCGATCTGGAAGACCAGAGGGCCAAGGTGAGGGTGGAGCTATGGGACTCGCCGCCCGATGCACCAGCCGAAGAAGAATTCAAAAGTTTGGGAGAGCCGAGCGCCGTCTTCTTTGAGTCCGAGCGAATTCAGCTGATCAGCCTAATGCAAGAACCACAGTCAGACGAGTATGCACTTACCAGTGCTGGCCCCTACCGCGTACGCGTGTGGATGGGATCTCAGCAAGAGAACCCTGCTGAAGAGCTAGACGCGTACCGACTCTTCGAGAGCTTCGTCATCCAGCTGTGGAGATAACGCGGTCGGCGGGGCAGCCGCGAGTCGGCCGCCCCGCCGCAGCGGTGACTAGCTCACGTGAACGTAGAAGGCATCACCGTCCAGGATGCGGTCGTCGTTGTACCAGGCGGAGAGCTGGGACCCCGCTTTCTGGTTGTCCTTGCTCGTCAGAGCTCGCGCGGAGAAGTTGCCGTTGGCGTTGTAGGCCCCTTCCTTTGTAGTGCTGAAGGGGTACTCGTCACAGTCCTTGCCGTCACTGGAGTAGTTCGGCCACTCCGCCTGGCAGGCCGCCCGCGCAGTGTCGCGGTTCCGATCCCGCAGCTTCGTGTCGTAGAAGATCCGGTGCAGAGGCATGGAAGAGAGGCCCCCCGGGATCTTCTTGCCAGCCTTCTTCGGGACGGTGATCTCCGGACGGTTCTGTGCGTCCCAGATGTGCTGCGCTGTCTCCTTGACATCGGCATTGCCGCGGTCGTAGTTCATAGTCGCGCGGATGTCCGTGAAGATGCTGCCCTTCTTGTACTTCAGGTAGGGCGCACTGTCGAACCGGACTGTGATCTCGGGTTCGGGGAGCTGGACGTTGTGGCTTCCGTCCGAGATGAAGAAGGTGGCCGGAACGAAGTTGAAAGTGTGGACTTTGTCCTTGCCGGTGCCGGAGGCTTCGTCTTCGTCGAAGATCAAAATTTCCATGTTGTCACGCTTCCAGCTTGTGAGGCTGGGGTCTTCCTTCGCTGAGCCGACCTCACCTCGGAAGCCGCCCGAGACCTGCGTGACACCGTTATGCTTTTCCCCTTTATGCAGGATGGGGCCGTTCCCGTTGGCCTCGTTCCACCTGTTGATCAAAAAAGTTGTCTTGTCTTTGATGGTGCCGGTGCTCTGGATGTTGTCGAAGTACTGGTCAAAGGCGACAGTTCGCTCGCCCTGAAAGGCGTACCCGACGATCGTCTCCACGTAGGTGAGCGTCCCGACCGGCTCACCAGTGTCGACATCTGTACCGACGACCTGGACGGTGCCCCGGCGGCACAAGGCGAAGTGGTTTTTGACCCAGTTCGGTTGGCCGTTCGTGTTGCCGTGTTTGATGCACTCGCCGTAGGTGACGTCGTCATAGTTAAAGTTTGTGCCCGGAGGCCTCCCCCCGCCGCCGGCTCGGACGCCCGAAGCCCCATCCGAGGCGCCGGGCGGGAGAGAGCCTGACTCGTCCAACGGCGTATAGGTCGCCGTATAGGTGATGTGGTCCGACTTCGGATCGCTGACGCTGAACGCCGTCGCAGGCGACAGCAGCACAGCAACGGCGCTCATGACGACAGGCAAAACCCATCTGGCAGGTCTCACAGATACCCCCTGGAGATGTGGTCTCGACCAACATAGACGGCTCGTGATCTTGGCAGGGTCGATGCCTTCAAGAGTGATCAACCCCACACAGGAGTTCTCTTTGGAACGTCTTCTCGCTGGGCGCTTTACTGGCCATCAGGCGGCAAAATGTCAACCTCCAGCCGCAAAGGTAGACCGGTTCACAGCGAATCGCTGGCTAATTCCCGCCGTGAACCAGAGGCTTAGATGCGGACATCGGCCAGTACGTGCCGCTGAATCCGGAGGAGGAACACCGTGAGAGGCAAACCGTTCGTCCGGCGAGAGGGGAACGGGTTCGCCGTGCGGTTCGTCGGGGCACAGCGTGACCTCGTCGGCGAGGCACTGCTCTCGCTCGCCTACAGGCGGGAGGGCGAATCTGCACTCCAGGTGTGGGCCGGGTGTGGTAGACAGCAACTGGAAGAACTCCACGGCAGGATCCAGAGTGCCGGTGATCGTGAGTATGTGGTTCTCTCAGCCGGGGAACTGCATACTCTGCACGCCGTGCTGACGTCCGTGTACTGCATGTTCGCTTCGGAGGAGGGCTTCCACGAGCAGCTCGGGTTTTACCGCGAGAACCTTTTCGCCCTGGTGGGCGGCCTGATGGTGACAGTAGGCCAGGCTGCCACAACCGAGTAATCGGATCCATCGGTCCGTCAGGCCCCGCCGAAGCTTTCGGCTTCGGCGGGGCCCTGGCGCCGCACAGGACTATTGGATGAGCAGGGCGAAGGACTTCGGATGACGAGCGGTCTGCAAGCAGCCGAACAGGTGATCAACCTCGTGCGGGAGACCCAGGGTAGCCGAGCAGGCCGTACGGCATCTCTTCCTTGCCCGAGTCCCGAGCCATGTCTTTCAGGCTGGGCACGCGTTCCAGGCGCGGTACGGTCACCAGGTTCTGGAACAGGGTGTTGAGCTCGCTGACCTCGGGGATGGCCGATTCCAGGTAGAAGGTCGCCCGGGCCGGGTTGATGCCGGCCGCTAGGGAGTCCAGGACCATGTCCAGGGCGTTGGTGGAGACCTTGGCGATGTCCTCCCGGGTGTTCTTGGTGGTGAGCATGTGCAGGTCGGCGATGATCAGGAACGTGTCTCGTACTTGTGCTGGAGCTGCGCCCGGTTGGCGATGCTGCCCACCTAGTGGCCGAGGTGCAGCCTTCCGGTGGGTCGGTCTCCAGTGAGCATGCGATGGTCGGTCATGGAACTGAGGGCCCTTCAAAGGTCTTGTGGAACAACGACAGCCGGTGCGATGAGGTGCCATTCTCGCCGGTCGTATCCTGCCGAAGCGCCCCGATTAAGACGCCGTTTCATTTGGTGAGTCGGCGGTGGCAGATGAGGGCTGCTGATATACCGACGAAGGCGAGGAAGTGTTCCGACTTTCGCTCGTAGCGGCGGTGCAGGCGTCGGCAGCCGGCCAGCCAGGACACGGTCCTCTCGACCACCCAGCGGTGACGGCCGAGCCGCGTGGACGACTCGATGCCCTTGCGGGCGATACGGTGCCGGATGCCTCGTTCACGGAGCCATTTCCGCAGGTGGTCGTAGTCATAGCCCTTGTCTGCGTGGAGCTTGGAGGGGCGTCGGCGGCGGGGCCCGCGGCGGGAACGGATGGGCGGGATCCCACGCACGAGCGGCTTCAGACCGAGACTGTCGTGCATGTTGGCGCCGGAGATCCCCAGTGACAGGGGCAGTCCGCTCCGGTCCGTGATGAGGTGAATCTTCGATCCCAACTTGCCACGGTCGGTCGGATTCGGTCCGGTCAGTGGCCCCCTTTTGCGGCCCGGACACTGACCGAGTCGATCGCGCACCGTGACCAGTCCAACTCGCCACGGCTGCCGAGTTCGTCCAGGATGACGCGGTGGAGCCTGGCCCAGACCCTGTCCCGGCTCCACTGGGCAAATCGCCGGTAGACCGTGGGCCAGGCCGGTCCGAACACCGGCGGCAACTGCCGCCAGGTACAGCCCGAGGTGGCCACGAAGATGATCGCGGCAAGCGTTTCGCGATCACCCGCCCGACGTCGGCCCCCGCCCTGCGGACGCCTCACCTCCGTCGGCGGCACCACCCGCCGGAACAACACCCATAACTCGTCCGGCACCAGCCGCTCAACCAGATCCGTAATGCACGATTCAACGAACGATCACACCAAAAGAAACGGTGTCTGAGCTTGACTCTGTCGGGGATCTTGTAGTTTCCCGGCGCGGCGGCGTGATCAGCGGGCATGCTCGGACTGTTCCGAAGACCGATGCAGTTGTCGAGGTGCTCGTTGTCCCTGCGCCCCCGTCCCGGTGAGCAAGTCCCGCCTCTGACTGCGCAGATCACGCGGGCGAGCAACCCGGGCGGTACGACGGCGATATGGGTACGTGACCGCCTCGACGGACTGTGGAACGACGAGGACTTCGCCGACTGGTACCCGCGCGACGGTCGTCCGGGCCTCTCACCTGCTCAATTGGCCACGGTCTGCGTGCTGCAGTTCCTACTCGGCCTCTCGGATCGGCAGGCTGCCGAGGCGGTGCGCTGCCGCATCGACTTTAAATACGCCCTCGCGCTGGAGCTCGATGACCCCGGTTTCCACCACAGCGTGCTCTCCGACTTTCGCGAGCGTCTCGCCGAGGGCGACCGTGCCGACCGGCTCCTGGACCTCGCGCTGGTCCGGCTCAAGGACGCCGGGCTCGTGCGTGAACGCACCACACAGCGCACCGATTCCACGCACGTCCTGGCCGCGGTGCGTGACCTGACCCGCCTGGAGCTGGTCACCGAGGCGGTTCGCGCCGCTCTCGAAGAGGTCGCCGGCATCTCCCCGCACCTGCTGGACGAGCTGGTCGATGAGGACTGGGGGCTGCGCTACGGTCGGCCGGTCCGCCTGGGGAAGAACCCCACCAAGCCCATGACCAGGATTCTTGCCACCGGAAGCGACGCCGTCCGGCTCCTGGATCACCTCCACCGGCGCGGAGTGAATCTCATGTCCGGTCCTCGTGTCCAGGCTCTGCGGCAGATCATGGTGCAGAACTACCACCGTGATGCTGCTGGGCACCTGCGCTGGCGCACCGCCGAGAAGGAAGGCGGGGCGGGTCTGCCGCCGTCGTCGAGGGCGATCGTCTCGCCCTACGACACCTCGGCCCGCTACGCACGGCACGGGCACATCATCAGCTGGAAGGGGTTCACCGCTCACCTGACCGAGACCTGCGCTCCCGAGGGCCCCAACGTGATCACGGATGTCGCCACCACCGCGGCTACCACACACGACAGCCAGGTCCTGCCCGGCATCCACACCCGCCTGTCCCGTCGCGGACTGCTGCCCGCCGAGCACCTGGTCGACGCCGGCTACACCTCCCTGCCCCACCTGGAACACGCCGCCCGTGAACATCAGGTCACCGTCTCCGGGCCGCTGAAGAGCAACCCCACCCGCCAGCACCGCCGAGGCGAGGGCTTCGCCCGGGACGACTTCCACATCAACTTCGATCGTCAGCAGGTCACCTGTCCCCAGGGACAGGCCAGCCAGGGCTGGCACGGCCCCTACCCGACCTCCTCGCCCACCGCGGCCCCGCTGATCGTGGCCCGGTTCACCAAGAGCCAGTGCCAGCCCTGCCCGGCTCGCGCTCAATGCACCACCTCCCGCGAAAGCCACCGCACCGTGGGCTTTCCCCCACGAGAGCTCCGCGACATGCAACTCCGCGTCCGCGCCGAGCAACAGACGCCAGAGTGGAAGGCCCGCTACGCGGTCCGCTCCGGGGTGGAGGGCACGGTCAACGAGTTCGCCCACGGACACGGCATGCGACGCTGCCGTTACCGAGGACAGGGAAAGGCCCACGTCCAGCACGTCCTGACCGCCATCGCCGTCAACATCGAGCGCCTCAGCGGACTGCCACCAGCCGTGGAAGCACCCACGCCCCGCCAGCCTACTGCCTTCCAGAACTACCTCGACCAACGCGAGATTCCTCGACTGAAGTCCTGGCGCACCCTGGGTAGTTGACCTCGACGACTACAAGATCCCCGACAGAGTCAAGCTAAGGCGACGGGTCGTCGCCGTCATCGGGCTGCGTGGTCGGCTCCGGCAGGTCGAGCACAGCATGGCCGCGGAGGTCAATGGCCTGGCGCTGGAGGCGGATGTGTAATGGTGACGTCGGGCGCGAGCCGGAGGGCTCCGGGGCAGGGACCGATCTCGCATCATCCGAACCGTCTATGGCGGGCCGTCTGCCCGCCGGGTGGGGAATAGAGTGGCATTCCGCCGAGTGGTGTAACCCGGCAGGTTTCGCGGCGTCGCACGTCGCTAGAATGATCCGTTCCGGCAGCACTTGGCGCCCGGAGTGCATATTCCATTGGGCGGCTCTCGCCTGGACTACCGCTGATACCGAGCCTCAGCCTTGGCCCGGAACTTCTCGAACTTCTCCGGCCGGTACCGCTGATGCCACAACACATTTAGCGCCGCCAAGCCGCTCAGCAGCACGACGCCGAGTGCCCAACCGATCACCACTGGCCAACTGCGATGCTGGGCAATGTTCGTGATTGCCGCAAAAGCAGCAAAGCCGACCACAACGAGAACCTGCCGTATCCACCATCTTCGAGACATGCCCCGCACTCTAAACGCCACTCGGGCTGTCAGCGATCAAGGAGACTCAACCGTGACCCAGGACCGCCTTGCGGGATTTGAGGCGGACCGGGCTACACCACTCAGTGGGACACCATCGGGGGGCGACCACGGCGAGCCGGAGCACCAGACTGGCGTGCTGGAGGATGCTCGATCTACCGCTCTCTGTTGAATGTTGCATCCTGTGCCCATTTCGACAGCAGAACCCGGCAACGATGAGGCGAACACAAAGGGTCAGCGAACTCAAGCAGCTTGGTGCTCCAGTCTCGCGGACGCGTGCACGATGACCCCGGGCTTAGCAGACGCAGGAGCTCTGTTGCCAGAGCAACTTGTCGTACGGCGGTCTCCCCTCCAGAGCGCGCGCGAGAGTCCCATACTTGCGGACGCCTCCGCGACGGCGGGCACCACCAACTCGAACCATGTCGTCTTCCCCCGGGACAGGGCTGGCTCCCCCACGCTGTCGCCAACGCGTCCACGAGGAGCAAACCGCGCCCGCTCTCATCCCTGAGCTCGGCACAGGACGGGCTCACCAACGTGGTCTCGACATCGGTGACTTCCACGCGCAGCCTCTCGCCGGTCCAGCGCACGCACACCACACACGAGGCCTGCGTGTGCGTGATCGAGTTCGTCACCACTTCCGTCGTCAGCAACTTCAGGTCGTCAAACAAGGGAGAATCCAAGGGAAACCCGAGCTCTCGAGCGCGGTGCGCAACGCTGCTTCGTGCGACGGGTACCGCTTCCTCCAGCGGCGGGACGGTGAACGCGTAGGGCGATTCTTCGAGCCGGCGCGACATGGCTAGACCTCTCGACGGTCAGGGGCTACGGCGTAAACGCGATCTCCGGTAGGTGAACGGATCGCAGGCCGACTTCACCTGGCAGCCCCGCAGAGGAACCAGTACATCTGTCCCGGCAGCGGCGGATGACCACCATGGACCATGCGTCGCCCTAGTCCCTATCGCTGCGGTGATATCACGGCCGAGACTGAACTTCTTGTCTACTCGCTGAAGAGTGTCTGGCGCTCCATCACCAGACTACGGGTGTCGGCCTGTTACGCGACTACGCTGCTGCCGGCCTTCCACCAGACCCGATGGCATGTGGGTTCGAAGTTGGAGGAGGCTCGTTGAATCTTCGCCATCTTCGAACATGCAGGTCGGAGACTCTGGCGTGGCGCTCGCTCGGGGTACTCATGCTGATCACGGGCGGGAGTCGGCGATCTTGATCATCCGTCATGTCATCGGTCGAGACAGTTACATTTGGGTCATTGAACCCAACCCAGCCAGCCGGGTTGTTAATTTCAAGCAACCGCTCGCGGCGGCACGGCCCGAAGGGCACATCAGCCCCCAGCGTCATCTCCCGGTGCGGTACGCTCTCGCGGCCCACGGCCAGCGACGGCGTCCGCGAGGGTCGCAGCCAGGTCCCCGTTGTATGTAGTGTGCGGAAATGACAAGAAGCGAGCGGCTCGCGGAGCAGTTGGACTGGCACTGGCGCAAGAACCTGCGGCCACGGCTGGACGGTCTTACCGACGACGAGTACCTCTGGGAGCCGGTGCGCGGCTGCTGGAGCATCCGCCCACGTGGCACGTCGGCCGCACCGATGTCGGCAGGTTCGGGGGAATGGACGATGGACTCCGCGTCCCCTGCCCCGGTGCCGGCGCCGGTGACCACCATTGCCTGGCGGCTGGCGCACATCATCGTCTCGTGCCTGGGCTATCGGGTCGGATGGCACTTCGGCGGCCAAGACGTCGACTCCCAGACATTCGCCTACGCGGGGACCGCTGACGAGGCACTAAAACAGCTCGATGAGATGTATGGGAGATGGAACGCGGGGGTCCGCGAGCTCTCGGACGCTGACCTGGAGAATCCGCCCACGGTGGGTCCCGAGCGGTTTCCCCTGGAGGGCATCGTCCTGCACGTCAACAGGGAGCTGATCCATCACGGCGCCGAGATTTCCCTGCTGCGCGACCTCTACCGCTGGCAGGACTGAGCCGTACCGCACCGAATATGACTTTTCGGTAACCGGCGATCGAGCTTCGGTAGCTTACGTGGACTCCATGACGCTCCGTGACTGCTGCCGCCGAGAGGCCTCACGATCTTTAATCGCCCTTCTACCTGCTTGTTCGAAGATGGCGAAGCTTCAGTGATCGGCTACATCGCGGCAAGGGACACGATCCACACCCCTGTACTGATCGTCGTGACCTCCGTTGGGCTGCGACTGAGGTTCTCCAACGAACCCAAGACCTGGCTGCCGTTCGACCACGCTCTCACGGGGTCAGGCTGGGGCGCCCCGAATTCGTGCCCTCGTGCAGCGCGTGTGTCCCGCTGCTGCTCGCCGATCCGCCCGCTCCTTGGCTCGGCGTCGCGATCGAGCACTTTCGGCGCACCGTGGAGTAGCGGTCAACATCGGCACGGGGCCCGAGCTTTGCGGACATCCTCACCATCACCAGATCAGTAGCCCGGTTAAAAGGCTCAGTTGAGACTCAGTCACCTCCGGTGCTGTTCTTCAGATAGTTGTTGATCTCTGTCAGGCGCTGCCACGCTGCTGGGTCGGTGCCGTCGCCGATCGTGTAGTGGACGGCGGGGCGGCGGGCCGGGCCGAGTTGGAGAGGTGCGGCACTGGGCAGGGCGCTGCTGGCGTGGTCGAGTCCCAGTTCTGCGACGGCGTCGGGGCCGAGCGTGAGGGAGAGCGGAATCGGCGGCGGTTCGTGGTGTGCGGGCACGGTCAGGTCGGCTCTCGCTGCTCGTAGCTGGGTGACCATGGTGGCCAGGCGGTGTTCGGTCGCGAGCGACTCGGCCAGCTCGGGCAGCGAGCTCGTCGGTGGGTCCTCGCCTACGGTGTAGCCGAGGGCGAGGGTGATGTGCTCTTCGACGCCGGCGGGGGTGTGGAGCATGCGCATGGTGGCGATCGCTGCGTGGTCGGGGGCGCCGACGGCGATCAGCCAGGTGGGCTGGGACTGGCGGGCGCGCGTTCTGGCCAGGTCGGTCAGCTGCCTTGGCGACCAGGGCACGTTGACCGGCTCGGCGGTGGACCAACCGGTGGGTGGTGCCCCAGTGAGGACCTGCCAGGTGTGTTCCAGCGCGCCGCCGAGGACGAGGCGCTCGTCCGCGGGATGGATGGTGCGGAAGGACAGCAACAGCTGCTGTTCGCCACTGGGGTTGGGCGGTGGTCGGAAGGCGTCTGCGATCTGAGGGGCGTTGTCGCCGGCGGGGGTGAAGTGTCCGTCGTGCCAGTGCAGTACGGCTCCGGTGAGGCCGTCGTAGTAGCCAGCTTCGGGATCGCGTACGACCCAGCGTGCGGGCATGCCGTCCAGCACGGTTCGGGCGGGCAAGGTGAGCCGGGAGCCGGGTGGGGTGATGATGTGCAGGTCGCGTCCGGTTTGCAGGGTCGTGCGTACGACATCGGTCAGCCACGTCGTGGCAGCAACGAACGGGCGGTCCTGAATGACGACCGCAGCCTTGTCCGTGAACACGTCGACGCCCGAGGGGTCGGCGGCTGTCGTACCGGACGGGGGGATGGTCACGACGCTGGTGTGAGCGGCCTCTCGCGGCCAGGTGGTGCCGCCGAGCACGGTCGCCAGTCGGCCGGCGACAGATCCGGCCAGGCGTCCGGCCTCTGCGATCCCGGTGGTCGCCCTTGTCTCCGTCCACCACACCGGTCCGTCTGTCCGGGCGGCCGGTCCGAGCAGTCGCTCCGTCTCACCCGGCACCTGGAGGTATCGGGGGGCCTCGACCGACACCAGGACCTGCCCCTCGTCCGTGCACAGTTGCGCGACGGCTCCGCCACTGGCCGAACTCACGCGCAGGTTGGGGCCGCCGGCGTGCAGAGCGGCCAGGAGGGTTTTGACGTCCGGCATTTGTGGGGTGAGGGCGATGGCATCGCGGGTCATGAGCTGCTTTCTGAGGCACTGGAAACGCATGGCTTGTCCGAGTCGAAGCGTCAGCCACAGGGGGAGGCGGGCAGTGTCACACGGCGGTGTCCAATCGGCTCACGTCTCGAACTCGTTGAGCCAGCTGCCCGTCAACAGGTGCTTGGGCAGATACTCCGATTCGACCTCGATCGGGAAACCCGCGTCACGGGCGAGGCAGGCGACGGCCAGGGGGCCGAGAGCGACGAGCCCGGAGCTGCTGCCGCTGCGTTCCTCGTTCTCGCTCCAGTACTCCTTGTGCCAGTGCAGGGCATCGGACAGCGCCTCGTTGAACTCCTCGTGCTGTCGGGCGACATATCGATGGAAGAGGTTGATCGGCGGATACAGCACCTGTAGCAGGAGTTCCTGGTCGGGCACGCGCAGGGAGTCCGGAGCTGTACCGTCCATCGCTGCGGTCAGCAGCTCACCGAGGTCGCCGCCCTGCCGCCACGCCACCTGCAGGGCTTCGACCCAGGCGTAGACGTAGTCGTCGAACACCGCACCCGAGGCTCGCAACAGGGACAGGGACACGTGGATGAGCTGGGTCATACGTTCCTGTTCGCGGCAGATGACCGCGAGCCAGAACGCGGTGAGCCAGTTCCCCGCGTCGGTGTAGTGCTGTGGACCGGTGGCCTGGATGGTGCGCAGCTTGTCGGCAATCCGGCACGGCACCGTCTCCCCGGTGGCGGTGGCCGCGATGAACAGGGCCGAACCCACCTGCATGGCCGCGACCCACGCCTCCCAGGTCGGCAGCTGAGCGGCCCTGGGATCGGCGGCACAGTGGGTGTGCGCCGCGAGCAGCGACGTACCCAGCGCCATGTTGAAACCGTCCGGGGACCGCTCAAGGCCGTCGATCCTCCGACAGGCGCTCCTGTCGAGCTTCTCCGCACGGTTTTCGGCGCCCTCGACAGGGAATACGTGCCGCGGTACGTAAACCGCCACCTCTATGTCCCGTTGCCGATGCTGAAGCTAACTAGGATTTGGTCCGGCTCCTTCAGCCGTCCTGCAGATTTCTGGGCCGTGCTCATTCCTCGTCGGCCTGTGATGACAGGTTCAAGGTGAGTTCTGCGCTGGCCAGCATCCGCACAATTTCGATCGGGCGGTTGGCGAATTCCTTCGCCACGACATCGATGGGGTCGACCCGACGAGTCTGCCCGTCGAGTCCGACTACCTCGATGACATAGCGGAACCCGGCGGCCCCCGCGGGATCGTCCACAACGGTCCAGTGCGCTCCATATTTCTGGATGAGGAAGTCTGCGACGTAGGACGCAAGGTCCAAGTGTAGAGTGATCCAGTCGGATTCCTCGAATTCGCTCAGAGGGGCGCGGGACACGTAATCATCCAAGGCCGGAATGACACTCATGGGGTCGCTGGTATACATTTCGGGCGGCACCCCGAGCATATCCGCAACTTCAATGGCGTTCCGGCGCCTCTCCTCACTCCAGCCTTGGAGGTCGGGTTCATTTGCGTTTACCACGCTGTGTTCCTTTCGTGGGATTCAGAGCTACTTGGGGGCCGGGCCGTACTCGATGAAGATGATACGAGCCTGTATGAGGTAGTCCCTCAGCGCCTGTGACGGAGGCGCATGCAGGAAGAGCCAGCGTGGATCGAATCTGGGGTTCAGGCGTCTTAGTGTCAGGTCCTTGTTGATTTGCTCAATGATGCCCTCATTCAGGGGAACTTCGCCCCTCACCGGGCGGGTGCTGCCATCCTTAAGTTTAATCGTTCTCCATCCAAGATAATGCTTTACCTCCACAGCCAGAGTACGGCCGCCCGGCATATCCACCGGGACATCCACATTGCGGCCACCAGGCGCCTCCACAGGGTAGTAAGGGTGGTCGTGGGTGGGTACGCGATAGTGCCGCTCCGGTGCACCGCCCGCAACCTTGCGAACGTAGTCCTCAGCGCCCTTGTACCGTTCCCGACTGTGGCGCATGCTCCGCATCTCACGCAGAGTTCTGTCAGCGGTACCCGGCGGGAGCGCACGGCGCGTGTAATCGGGTTCGCCGTCGGAGCCGCCGTGATGGTGCGCTTCGGACGAGTGGCTGCCCACATCGGCGGATGAATCATGCGTCTCCTGCGCATCCGCGGCATCGTGGTCGGCCGAGCCATGATCGGGTTCGGAACCGTGAGAGCCGTGCCCAGTCCCCGGGAAGCCGTGCCCGCCATTTCCGCCACCGGCTCCAGACCGTCCCAACGATTCTGTAGCGGCAGACCCGCTAGATGAGCCTTCGCGTGATGCCGAGTGACCGCTGGAGTGTCCGCGTGTCTGCTCCGATGGCTGCCCACTTGTATGGGCGGAGCCGGCGGCATGCTCCGCCCGGGCCCCGGTCCCGACCAACTCGTGCGATCGGTTCGAGTGGGCGGAAGCATCCGTTGCGCCGCGTGATGAATCTGAGGGCAAGTGGCTCTGCGACGCCCCGCCATGGCCACGGTCGGCAGCGGCAGGCTCGTGCGGGGCCTCAGCAAGGTTTGGCGTGCCGTCGGCGTTGACAGGGATGAGCTGGCCATCCTTGCCCACCCGGTAGCGATCATTGAGGTCGAGTATCGCCTCCGGGAACTTCGCCGAAGGTAGCCGAAGACGGTCGCTGACGTTGGCCAGCACCTCCGAAACCTTCGGCAGATCAGAGACGGCTCTCGCCGCCCTCGCGGCGCCGGAGATCGGGTCCAGGACGTTACCGACCTTGGCCACAGTGCTGGCGGTCTCCGCCAACCTGCCCGCCTTGCTGAGTTTGCCGAGCTTGCCGAGTACCCCGCCGGCACCCCCGATCACGGTGAGGAGGTTGAAGGTGGTGACGGCGTGGGCGCGGGCCGGGTCCTCGTCCCACATGTCGTAGGCGATGAACTGCTTGCCGAACTCCTTGGCGTACGCCTCGCTGCCGCGCTGCCAGTCCGAGAGGTGATCGCCCTGGCCGAGGGCGTCCATGCCGTAGGCGTACGCGCCGACGAAGGTCCGCCTGAGACCGTCCCACGTCTGGTGCTGTGCTTCGGAGCCGTTGATGCCCAGGATGTTGTCCTCGAAGACGCCCAGGCCGACGAACCCGCCCCAGATGCTGTCCTTGACGATGCCGTCCCAGGCCCAGCTCTTGATGCCGTGGCCCCACCAGTCCAGGCTCCAGCGTTCGTAGGTGCGCCCTTCCGGGCTGCCCCACGGCAGGTCCTTCGCGTTCTTGAGCATGGAGGCGCTCACGCCGTACATGTGGGCCCCGTGGCTGCCGTCGTCCACGACCCACGCGGGCCGGCACACCGCCGAGCCGATCGCGTCGATCTTGGTGGCGGCGTTGCGTTCGGCTTCCTGGAAGCCTTCGACCGCCGCCGCGACGCCGTCCATCAGCGCCTGGTGCTTGTCGACCTTGTCCTGGTCCTGGGTCCAGTCGTCGTTGCCCTGGACGCTGTTGACGAAGGCGATGGCGTCCAGGGCCAGCTGTTTCAGCTTGTCGGCGTGCGGCTTGGCCTCGAAAGCGAAGGTGTCCAGGGCATTGGCGAGGGACTCGATGTCAGCGGCCAAGTCGTCGGCCGTGTCCATCACCGGCTGCGTGGAGGACAGAAGCTGCTCGGCCTCCGGGGCCTTGTAGTACGCGGCTGTGGCCTGGAAGCGGGAATGCACGTTCTGCCCCGCGTCACGGATGCCGACAGCGCGCTTGCGCAGATCGGAGACAGCCTTGTCCAGTTTGGTGAAGTCACCTGTGTACTGCGGTATACCGCCCGGATCGATCACGCCGGCTACTTCCCCCCCCGTTGTGGTCCGCCGGCTGCTCCACGGCATGCAGCTCAGCCGGGGTGGGTGCCTTCGACGCCTCCCGCTGAGCCCGCGCGGCCATAGTCAGGTCACCCTCTACGTACTCGGTGGTGGCCTTGACCGTCCCGTCCATGGTCTTCTTGATGCGGGCCGCGATGAACGTGATCTGGCCCTCGGTGTTGGACACGAAGTTCGCCACTGCCGCACTCACCGGCCCCTCGGGGGCCGTCCCGCAGTACGGACCGCTGATCGTGCCCGCGGACCAGGCCGCTTCCTGCACACTCGTCCCGTAGCCCTTGACGTCCTTTCCCAGATCATCGGCGGCAAGACCCACCAACGACAGAATGGACTCCACCCCGCTGGGAGTGATGTCCCAGCCCGTCATGCCAACCCCCACGTTCTACCCCGGCTGTACGCTTCTTCGGCTAGGGCCAGCATCACACACGACACTGACAACAGGATCTTCATCTCAGGCCGCCGGTTCTAGCGATGACGCACTTCAAGCCAAAGGCGTCCGAACTGCCCGCCCAGCACGGTCACCAAACCGGCTCCACGTCCATCACCGCCTGCTCCTGCACGGTGAGCGCCATGGCCCCGAGGGTGGTGGTGGCGCCGTCCGAAAACGAACTACGGCGTGCACGGCAAGGCCTCCTCCGGACGGCGTCGATCACCTCACCGTCGGGAGGAGGCCGGGGGCTTCTCAGACAACCCCAGCGTCTCGGTTCAGAGCCGCGTCGACAGAGGCGGTTCCTGGCGAAGGGCCTTGGCGGTCTTGCGGTCTTCCACACGCTGGACGGCCTCGCCGGTGCCGAGGACCGCGGCGACCAGGGCGAGGATGAGTCCGGTCGGCAGGTCCTGAATGTAGTAGGCGATCAGTGACAGTGCTGCGGCGGCGATCGCGTACAGGCGAGTGCTGTGGGCGTAAATGAAGTCGATCAAAGTGGTCAGTTCCCGTAAGCGAGTCGGTGCAGGAGATCCCAGCCGCGGCGGCCGATCACCGGGTCGTTGGGGCGGCCGGCGGTAAACAGGTTGTGCTTGCGGTTGAAGGCGGCCACGGCCTGCTGGGTCTGGGGGCCGTAGTTGTCGGCGAGCGGTACCGACGGGTCGAGCCAGCCGGTGTCCTTCAGCCCCTGCTGAAGGCCCTTCGCAGACGGTGACGAGCGGCCCGGAGCAAGACCGTCCGGAAACGGAGGCGGGGTGTAGCCGCCTCCGCTCACCTTCGAGGGGACGGTGAGCTTCTGCCCGGGTTTGATCACGTACGGGGCCTTGAGCTTGTTGGCCTGAGCGATCCGCTCCCAGCTGACGCTGAACATCCTCCCGATGCCCGCGAGTGTGTCACCGTTCTTGACGACGTACGTCGAGCCGCCGCCCTTCCAGTCACCGTCCGAACTGCCGTCGGAGGGCTTGGACTTCAGGCGCGTGGCGACAAGCTCGCGCAGCCAGCCCATGGTGAAGCCCTTTGGATCAATCTTCCCGGGCTGCCACTCCAGGTGCCCGATCACGCTGGCCGCACTCCAACCGTGCGCACGGCACAGCGCCGCGGTAGCACGCTCGATCGCATCGAGCTGGGCGGGCGGCCACGGGTCGCTGCCGTTGCCGAGGTTCTCGCACTCGAAGCCGTAGAAGTGAGTGTTGCCATCCGTATCGGCTTCGCTCGCCTTCGGCAGCGCGCGCTCCGCGACAACGGCACGCAACACGTCGCCGTCACCACGGCCGGCGTGGTTGGCGCGGCCGTACCCGACCAAGTACACGGTGCCGTCCTTCGCGATCACACCGTGGCACAGCGGCCCCGGCAGACCTTCGTAGCCGCGCTCGCAGATGCTGACCGTGTTGGCCGTGCCCGAGGTCACGGTGTGGTGGATCATCACCCCGTTCACCGGACCCCAAGGCCCCTTGTGATTCCTGTTGTGGGTTCGCCACCCCGGCCGCTCCACCACACGCACGCCCTCGGCGCGCAGCGCGGTCACGAGACGGTCGGCACTGATAGGTGTCGCCACGTTCGGCGCTCACTGTTCTCCCCGCGCCCGAACTGAAACTCAACTGCCCCCATAACCCGGCTACGGGGCTGCGCCGCGCGACGCGAGCCACAGCTGCAGCGTCATCAACAGCAGCGGCGACACGAATGAACTGAGCACGAGCCGCCGCGTCGCCGCGGCCTGCGCCTGGTCCTCACGGCGCTGCTGCTCGGCACGCTCCGTCGCCTGATCATGTTCGTCGCGCAGCCCGGCAAGGCCGGCCTCGATCTGGCTGATGCGCTGATCGAATGCACGCTGGTCGGCCCGGTACACATCCTCGGTGACCACGTGATCCAGGCGTGCGGCAAGCCGGGCGAGATCGCCGCGTAGGTCCTCGCGTAGTTGGGACACGGCGCGGTGCAGCTCCCACAGCGTGGGCTCAGCACTCGGCGGCACGGACACCTGAACACTCCCGGCGGCCCCGTGCCCTGACACGATCCTACGGGTGCGAGAGGAGGACGCGCTCGCGGCCGATGACCTGCGCCCGGAGTGATTTCTGGATTGCGAATATCCCATCCCGCAGCAGAGACTGAAGATCATCCGCAACTCCGCTCCGAGGCAGCGATCACCGCACTCTCAGACTGGCTGCCTCGGCACCCGACCGCCACCCCGAGCGGGATGGATCCCGTCCAGGTTCCCGACCGGAAGCGATCATGTATAAGGGAGAAGCTCAAACGGGCTTATAGTCGTCCCTATGGCTCAGAAGGTGATCACGACATACGTGGATGACTTGACCGGCGAAGCGTCGTCGGACATCTCCACGCACAGCATTCTCGTCGATGGAGCGGGGGTCGAAATCGACCTCACGGACGACAACTACGAGAAGCTCCTCGAACTGCTCAACCCCTACCTTCACGCCGAGGGCGCCCGCAGGGTCCGCGGAACTGCCAAGGGCAAGGGGAAGCCGAAAGGCGCCGCAGGCGCCCAGAACGACTCGTCGGCCATTCGGGCCTGGGCGAAGGACAACGGCTTCGAGGTAAACGACCGCGGCCGAGTACCGGCCTCAGTTCGCGAGGCATACGAGAAGGCCCAGTAGCAGGCTGTCAGAGCCCCCTGCCGCCGGGCGAGGGGCACTGCCGTCTCGTATCAGGTGCCACACCCGTGCTGAATTCACTTACGGTGCATGGGCGTGTTCAGGGGCTGGAGTTGTAAGGGCTTGAGGAATCTCCTCCAGCGGGCTCGCACGAGAACCTACTGAAGGTATGGCTCATTCAGCTCGGACCGGATCACTGATCGGCGGCTGCTGACATGCCGCGACGATGGCAGTCACCGTCCATCAATCAGGTGCTCTGCGAGGAACGGGGAGAACGTACCGGCGGCCGTGGTGGGCGCAGTGCCGCCCAGGCCGTCGGAATCTCCCGGCGCCTTGATCCACAGCAGGTACTCGGCACCGCCGATCCCCATGGAGGAGGGGACGCCGAGCCGCCGTCCTGCCGGGTTGCAGTAGCCGGCGTGCTGCCCGTTCCCATCCAGGGCGCCGTTGCCGTTACGGGATGTGTCGATCACGAACCGGGCGCCGTGCACACCGAGACCGGACAGCGCGGTACTGACCTGTTGACCGTAAGTACAAGAGATGTCGGTGGCATCGAAGTTGGCGACGCCGACAGCAAAGCCCCTTACCTTGGCCACTCCTGCGGCCGCGAGTCGTTCAGCCATGTCACCGGGCCTGATCCAGGTGGCGTTGCCCCCATCGAGATATGCGTGCACGAGAGGGAGGGCGGCGAGGACTTCGGCAGCGTGGGCGATGAGGCTGGTGCGTTCGGCGCGTGCCGCGTCCGTGGACAGGTTGCCCAGCTGAGCCAGAGAGTCAGGTTCGACGATGACGAGGGCCGGGCGGTCGCCAATGCCTTCCGCGAAGGCGTCGATCCAGGCCCGGTACTCCTCGGGCGAAAAAGCTCCGCCACTGGACTGGCCGCCAGCGTCCCGGTTGTGCACGTTGTACGCGGCGAGAATCGGCAGCCTGCCGACCGCAGCGGCTGCTGCCACATAGGCGTCAACGTCCGCTTTGATGTCCTTGTTCCAGTTCCCGAACCACCTTGCGGCCGGCCTGCGCACCAGACCGTGAGCGATCTTCCGGGCGCGCGGATCGTCAGGGTTGGCCGCGACCCACTTCGCCGCGTTCGACTCGAGATCCGCGTAGAAACCCTCGCGGACGGTGGAGCAGGTGAGCCGTACCTCCGTGAGGTAGATCGTGACCGTGGTGCCCTGCCCGAACTGGAAACTCACCTGGCCCGCCGTAGTGTCGAGAGCGGACGTGAACCGCAGAACGAAGTGGGTGTCGACCGCAGGCAGTGTCACCGTCCGGTCTAGGGCCGCGGTCCACGGATCAGTGCCGAGGCCGACCTGCGCGCGCAGTTGGGTTCCGGGCTGGCTAGCCCGGGCTGTGAAGCTCAGCGTGTAGGTGCAGCCGGCGCGGAGGGTGATCTTGTCCTGCCCGAACGGCGCGTCCCACAGGTTCACGGCCTCCGTGGTGGCGGTCGCTTGCAGGCCAGCGCCGGGCGCGTTGAGTGCGAGCATCGCGGGATCACCGGCCCACCAGCCGCTGACGCCGTCCGTGAAAGATCCGTTGGTGACGAGGTCCCCGTACAGGGCAGCCACAGGTACTCCTTGGGTTACTTGATAAAGGTGACGCGCAGCTGCGGCGGGTGCGCGGAGCCCACGCCGTCGAACTTTCCGTACGCGGTCTTGTCAGTGGTTTTCGGGTCGATCGCGATGCCCCGGCACTTGGCGGAGTCGAAGATCGAGGTGATGTCGACCCAGCGGCCGCTCGCCCGGGCCCAGCCAGTGACAGTCTTCGAGCCGCTCTGGTCCGCAGAGAACTTGCTGGGCCTGGAGCCGTGCCCGTGGGTCTTGATGATGGCGGTGCCGCCGGAGGCGTAGAACCAGTGGCTGGCGTACAGGTACACCTCGACCTTGAGGAGCTTGGCACCGGCCAGGTCAGCGGCAAGGCTGCCACCGAAGCCGGCCAGGGCAGCCTGGGTTCCGTTGTTGGCCGAGTAATAGCCGCTGACCATCTCGTTCTTGTAGTAGGCGTTGTAGCCGGAGCGGTTCGCGTAGCTGCCGGACCAGGCGGCCTTGTACGTGCGAGTGACCTTGACCGGCGGGTCGGGGACGGCGGCGCCGCCGGTGTTGAACACGCCCGTCTCCGGGACGCGTTCGCCGATGTCCTCGACCGTCATGTGTCCCAGACGTCCCTTGGCCCCTGTCAGAGTCACGTGTTGCCCGCTCGGTGCGCCGCTGTCGCTGGTGAACGTCACAAGCAGCCGGTTACGACCTGGCCGGATCAGACCGGAGGGCGTGCACGAGGCCACGAACTCCAGGCGTGCCGAGCGGCGGCTGGCGGCCAGGGGATGCCGGACCTCCTGCAGCTGGGTGGACGAGATCAGCGGTGCGGCCGTGTAGCCGGTGCGCAGCCGCAGAACGAGCGAGCCTCCGGTTGCCGAGCACTCCGCGGTCCCCTCGTAGACGACCCGGTACATACGGCCGTCCTCCGCGTCGAAGGCGAGCTCGACGTAGCCCATCTCCGTGCCCGTGGTCGTCTTGACCGGGGTGGCCATCCAGTCCAGGGCGATCAGACCACGCGGGCCGTCGTAGAGATCAGCGAGATCGTCACCGCCGATGGTCACACGGCCGGCCACGTTCAGGTTCTGGAACGACGCGTCTCCGGTGGAACCGATCGCGGCGACCCGAGCTGTGCCGTCGCGGAGCGTCAGATAGTTGGCTTGCCCAGACACGAGGGAGACGACCTCTTCGCCGTCTTCGTCATAGAGACGAAGCCCTTGTGGACCGAGTTCGGCGCGGGCGCCGCCGGTGACGTCTCCGAAGATGGTGTGGGCCTGAGCATTATCGAATACCACCCACCCGGCCGTGGCGTCGGAGGCCTCCAGACAGAGGACCGCCCGGGTGGTGCCTTGCGGCGCCGACACCTGACCTGTGATCCGGTGCCACAGGCCCGGCTCAGGGCTGGCGGTTTCAGCGACGCCGTAGCCGAGGACCTCCCCAGTGCTGGTTTCCCAACGAGCGAGGATCTTGACGCCCTGAGCCTTCAGGCCGTCGGACACCAGCATGTCGATGCCGAGGAACAACTGAGATGCGGCCAGCACTGGCACGGTGGCCAGCGGGAGCGTCCAGTGCGTCGCCGTGTCAGCGGTGCAGTCGAGGTGGATCCCTACGCCAGTGCGGTTGCCGGGTGCGAACGACCACGCCGTACCGCCCGCGGCAACCGTGTTCGCGCTGGCCACGCCCTCGAACCCCGGGTCGGGGATCAGGTTCGTGCCCTGGCCGACCGCGATCTGGTCGGGAGTGACGGCACCCACTGCCAGGTGAGGGGTGGCGATCGCTCCGGCGGCAATGTGTCCTTGCTGGATGGCACTGTTGGCGAGGTCTCCGGACACGGCGCGACGGGCGGTGGCTCGTACCGCCTCCGAGGGGAGGCCGGGGAGGCCGGAGGAGTTCACCGCGACCAGCCGCACCCACACCGGCGCATAGTTGTTCACCGCGATCGTCACCGACGCTCCCGAGGCAGCCTCGATCGTCGCGGACGGCCACCTCGCGTTCGGCTGCATGCCCGCTGATGTCAGGACATGCACCTGCACCCGCGACAGGTCCAAGGGCACGGTCTCACTGTCTGCAAAGCGACCGTCCCAGGTGACGCGCAACCCGCCCAGAACAGGCTCTACCTCCGGCAGCGACGGGACGGGAGGTCTCGGCCCATTCACTGCGGTCACGCCGCTCGTGCCGTCGGGCTGCCGGCCAATGATTGCGCGCAGGGAGCCGTTCTCGTCGTACACGTCGACCGAGCCATTCTCAAGGCTGGCGTTGGCGAGTTTCGGGGCACGCAGCGAGCGGCGGACGAGTTGTTCCAGGCGGGCGAGACGAGTACCTATGTCGGAGGGCAAGAAAGGTTCCTTCGGTCAGGTCAGACAACGGTGGCGTACTGGTGGGCGCCCGCCGGTTCGAGCTGGAGCGTGGCAGTCTCACCGTCGTCGGTGTCGGGTCGGATGGTGTAGCCGGTGATGCGGCACCAGCCGGACCAATTCGTCCACTGATCCCGCACCGCCACCCGCACGTCGTCGCCGACCTGCCAGGAGCCGATCGGGGCCGCGGGGTGGTTGCGTACGGTGATCTCCTCGACGTGGCCGAGGCTCTGACGCCACGCGCGTTCCCGCTTCGCCCGCTGCGCGAGGACGTCCGCGCCGCGGACATCGGGCACGTTGAGGACGTACTCCAGACGCAGCCGCTCGTTCCGGACGGCGTCAATGGCGCGGTGCTGGGCGCGTCCTTCCCCGGTGCCGGTGGCGACGACGACCTGGGCGTACTCGTCCGCGCTGTAGGTCACCGGGGTGGAGCCGATGATGTTGACGCCGGTGGAGAACGCGATGTCCCTGCGGCGGCTGCCCAGGCGCGGGTACCCAAGCCGGATGCGGCGTATGGGGCGTCGTTCGGTGCCCCACCAAGTTGTGCAGGTGTAGTCAGGTGAGTCGGCCGGCTTCACCAGGTCATCGAGCATGTCGCCGAGCACGGGGGTCTCCCACCAGCGGGAGTGCCACGGCTCGGCCGGCGTGCCGACGGTCGCCTTGGAGGTGGTGTCGTCGACGGTGATGCCAAGGTCACCGTCCGGGATCGACTGCGCGTATGCGACGACGTCGCGGAAGATCCGGCACGGGTCGGCACGCACATAGGGTGCGCGGCCTCTGAGTTCACCGTCGAGGTCGTGCCGGCGGTGGAAGTACGAGGACCAGCCCGCGGCCTCCACGGTCATGGTGTTGCCGTCGGGTTCGGTCTGCCAGATGATGCCGCCCCACCGCAGTATCCCGTCCCGCTCCGCGTAGATCAGCGTGGTCCCGGGATCAGTGAGTTCGGGATGCGACCATGCCAGGCGGGGCGACAGGGAACCGCGAAGCTCGCCAGGCCCATTGAGTTCGGGCCCGAACTCGACCCCCTTCAACGGCAGGTGCGGGGAGAGCCATTCGCCAGTCAGCGCGTCCTGGGTGAGGTACCGGTACGTCACACCGGTCCTTCGGTGAACTCGACATCGGCGATGATCGACGTGCCTGCGTCGGTACCGAGGTCGCCCTTCCAGTTCTTCGACATGTTGGCCTGCAAGTACAGGACCTGGCTGGTACCCCGGTAGTCGGCGGGGAGAGTGAGGGTGTCGGCAACGATGGCGGTGGAGCGGCGGACAACCTTGCCTTGGTTGTCGTCGACCATCGTGTGCTGGCCCTGGACGGTGCCGAAAATGAGCCGAAGCTTGCCCAAGAGGCTGTCGTAGTCCATGCGCAGGCCGGCGATGGTGACGGTGACGATCAGCTTCGTGGCCCAGTCCGGCACCGGGATCGTCCAGCGGGCCTCGGGCGGCCAATCATGCCACTGGTCGTCATCCCTGAATGCCTTCGACAGCTTGGTCGGATAGGCCGTGTACAGCGTCCGCTCCCGACGAGGGTTGGCGACTCGGCGAAGGTCACGGATCATCCCGGAGGTGACGGTGCCGGTGTTCGCTGGCAGATCCACGCGGGCGATCGCGATGCCCGTCACGCCCTTGGGGACGCTGGTCGTCGTGGGGGAGACGTTGGGAATGACGTCGAAGTAGTTGATCGCGTCCTTCGTCGGATCGAGGCCGCCCTCGAACTCCGGGTCGGAGACACGCAGCACGATCAGATCCGACCGTGGTGTCGCCCCGGTGGGTGCGATTGGCACGGTGGCGGAGCCGATGTTGTAGGCGGTGTATGAGCCCTGCCAGGCGTTCGCCTTCCCGCGGATCACCGCTGAGCCGTCGGCGACCTGGACTCCACCTCCGGGAACAGGCAGCGGCGTGACTTTCAGGTCGGCGGCCTCGGTGACGCCTTCAGCACCTCGGGACAGGTCCTTGATCATCATGCGGAAGGTCTGCGCCGAGTGGCGGGCGCCGTCCACGAGCAGCGGTGCTTGCGCGAGGGTCATAACGGGTCGGGTCTCCTTAGAGGGCTATGTAGGCGTCGCGCCACGCCACCGTGAGGCGGGCGGTGGCGGTCGGATCAGTCGCGGTCCAGCGGATCTCGCTGCGGCCTGGCGGCAGGACGAAGGTGTCCAGTCGGGACGTGGTGGCCACGGGGCCGCCGTTGTCCCGCAGGGCGGTCAGGCGGCCGAGCCGGGTGTCGACGCGTGCCCATTGGCCAGCGGCCAGCGTCACAGCCAGTTCGATCTGGCGGCCGGTGTCGGCATGCGTGATCACAGGGTTGGCGCATGGCCCGTACACCGTGAGCACGGGGTGCGCGTCGGCGGTGCCGTTGTTGGTGATCCAGCCCGGCCGGTTCTGCCCCGTCGGGTTGCCGCTGGTGACCCGGATCGGCGCCTGGACGGGCGCGGTGAAACCACCGCCCGACAGCCAGCCCAGCCGCAACTCCTCGTGCTGCTGAACATCGGCGTAGTAGCGCGGATCCGGGGCCGCGAACTCCAGGTCGAGCGGGACCCAGCCGAACGCGGCCTTCTCCCAGGACGCCTCCAGCTTTACCAGACGGCCGAACAGGACACGGGCCGGGGAGCCCGGCCATTTGATGCGCAGCGGCATCACCGCGCTGCCCACGGTGCGCACCCGCCGATCGTCGGCCGCCTCCTGCAGGGCGGCCAGGAGTTGGCGGGCGGCGGCAGGATCGCCCGGCGTTTTGATGGCGCAGTCGATGCGCAGGGTGCGAGCCGCATACCAGTCGGGTGCCGGCCAGGCTCCATCCGCGCCGGGCTGCTCGACCATCTCCCCACGCACCCCAGGGCGGGCCAGACCCTCGATCTCAGCGATCGGAACCTGCGTGCCGTGGCCGAGCCGCACACCGCCGAACTCCAACTGGAAGTCCTTGAGCTCGCTACTCACCGCAGAACACCCCCACGGTGGGCCCGGCGCACCTGATACGAGACGGCGGAGGCGATGTCGTCCGCGCCCGCCCCGGCCCGGGTGACATGAATGGTCTGCTGGCCGATCGCCGGCGCCTGATGCACCACGACCACCTGCGCGCGGCTCGCATGCGCGTCGACGAGACGCCTGGGCGTGAGCGTGTAGCCGAACCGGTCGGCCGTCTCCGAGAGGACGGCGGTGGCGCGGCCGCGCTTCGCCGGGGCGTGCGGGATGTACGACTCGCCCCGTGTCTCCTTCTCCGCGAACTTGATCAGCCCGCCCTCGGAGGAGTAGACCCCGGGCTCCCAGATCCCGCCGTTCGCATACGCCTTGCCGGCGTTCGCCTTCACCAGATCGGCCAGGAACCGGTCGCCACGCCCGGTCCTCTTGATCTGCTGCTTGGCCCGGCTGGCGATCTCGATGATCCGGTCCTCGTCGAGACCGGTCGCATCGGCCACGTCGTGGATGCCCTTGGTCTTCGCGAGCGCCCCGATGATCTGCACCAGGTCGGTGAGCTGCTCCCCGTCCAGGGCCTTGGACACGCTCTTCGCCGCGGTGTTGGCCTTCTTCGCTTTCTTCTTGTCCTTCACCGCCTGTACCGCGAGCGCCTCGGCGTCCGCGTCGTTCTGCTCGGCCAGGCGCGCGGCGAGGTCGCCGAAGCCGCTGGAAGCGAGCTTGACCAGGTTGTTTTGGAAGGCGGTGTTGTCCTTCACCGCGTTCTGCAACTGGGCAATGTAGTCACCGAGGGAGGCGCGGGCGGTGCCGGCAAGCTTGGCGAGCTGCGCGGCCATGTCCTTCACGTACCTGCTGGAGCCGTGTGCCATCTTCCTGGTCAGGGCGACACCGTCCTCGCCCATCTCTTCCAGTGCCTTGGCGACATCGGTTCCGGCGCGCTGAGCCACGATGGCCAGATCACCACGCCAGCCCTGGGCCGCCTTCACGGACTTGCGAAGGTTCTTCTCGAACAGACGCAGGTCGAAGTGCTCCTTGCCGCCCCTGCTCTTGCGCTGCGACTCCGAGACGACATCCGACACCGTGAAGGTGGAGGAGCCGAGCGGCTGGTACGACCAGTTCGACACGCCGCCGTCCGCGTACCAGGTGATCGGCCCGCCGCCCAGCCGACGGACCGTTTCCTCGGCAATCCGCCTGGACCGGGTGCGCTTGCTCGCAGCGAGCGGAATGTAGCTCTCCCCACCAGTCTCCGGCTCGGCCCAGACCCTCCAGCCCCCAGCGGGCGCAATCTGCGCGACATGCTGTTCACCGCGCAAGCCACCCTCGGCGAAGTAGTCGACGACGCCGCCGTCGGCGTGCTTGCGCAGGTTGTCGGCCTGCCTTCGTAGAGCGTCAGCAATTCCGGAAGGCGACGGGCCAATGTTGGACAGCACGCTCACGTGGTGAGTGGTGATGGTCACCGACTTGGAGCGCAGGTTATTGATGGCCTGGGCCAGAGCGTCAACGCCTGCTCGCTGCGTGCCGGTCGGCGCGTAGATGTGAACGTTCTTGCTGCCAGGGACCTCGGTGATCTTGAAGCCTAGGGCTTCGAGTTGGGCGCGAGCCCCAGCCGTCGGCGCCGCGACCGTGATCGTCTTGCCCGCGGGAACCCCGGCGATCCTCTGCTTGACTGCCTCCAGGCTGGCGATCGTCGCTTGCGTGGCGGAGGTGACGTCGACGTGCTTGCTGCCGGGGGTCTGCGCGATCTTCGCGATCAGCGCATTCAACTCCGTCCGGGCCATATCTGTGGGCGCGGTGACCTGCACCCGCCGGTCCTTCAGGTCCTTGATCTGGAAGCCGAGCTTCTCCAGGTCCTCGCGGGCCTCGTTGGAGAGAGTGGCGATGGTCACGGTCTTGTCGTCCGGGGTTGCCTTCAACGCCTGCTGAACCGCGATGAGTTCAGCCATCGCCTCGTCCATGCCAGCCGTCTGCAACAGGATCGACACCTGCTCCGGCACCAGCCCGGCCGCATCGGCGAGCTTGGCTGCCTGCTCGGCAGTGAGCCCGTACCCCTCGGCGGTCGCAATCGCCGACTCTCGCGCGGTGACCATCTGCGCCTGCGCGGCCTTCAACGCCTCCGGCACACTCTTCCCGTTCGCCTCCGCGTACTGGTAGGCGGCGAGCGCGGCGTCTGCGGAGTTCGTCGACAGGCCCTGGAGCAGGTCGTACAGCTTCTGACCGTTGCGAGTGACCGTGGACAGCGAACCATCCATGTTCAGCAGTGACTTGCCATAGCCCTGCGTCTGGTCGACGCCGCTCTTCAACGACTCGGCCGCATCCGACACCGACCGGTTCAGGCGGGCCTCGGCCGCGGACAGATTGACCGAGCCACCCGCGAGGATGTTCAGCGCGTCGTGCAGCGCCCGCGCACGGGAGTCGGCGTCCGCCGTGGAGTCGGACAGCCGGCGCATCGCGTCGGAGAACTTCCCAAACGGGCCGACCGCATCCGCAGCCGTGCGTCCGCCGGAGCCGGTGGCGTCGGCTAGGTCCTTGGCGTCCTTGACGGCCTGCGACATTTCGCCCTTGACCGCGCCGAGCGCATCCGCCGCCCGTGCGGCGGCCAAGCCTTGATCGTTGTAGGCCTTCGCCGCCCCACCCTGGTTGGCGATCCACTCAACGTTCGCCTCGGCTGTCTCGTTCAGCCGCTTCTGCAGGGCGTTCAGTCCGCCGTCCTGCCCGAGGTAGGCGTCGGTGAGTTGCCGGACGGAGACGCCAGCCTTGGACATGACGTCGACGAGCCGGTTCTTCCCGTCGAAGACCTTCGTGTCCATGATCGACTGCGCGGCCGCAGCCCGGACACTGTCGTTGACCGCACCGTTGGAGTCGCGAAGCGCCTGCGTGAGCGTGCTGATCCGCGACTGGTGCTCGGCCGCCGCCTGCGCCGCCTTCTGCTGATGGTCCGCGAGCATCGACAGCCCCACACCCGCGGCGGCAATCGCGACACCCCACGGGCCGCCGAGCGCACCCATCAGCCCACGCGCCGCTCCACCCAGACCCGTGCCGATAGCACGGGTCAGGCCCGACACGGGACCACTGGCGGACCTGAATGCGGCAGCCATCCGCCCCACCACCGGCACCCGGGTCTCCAGGACGGCGAGGGCCTGGCCGACGCGGCCGATCGACTGGCCGTTCGCGGCAGCGAGCCGTTCCTGCACGCGCATCTGATCGCCGAGCGAGCGGTAAGCGCCCGCCACCGGACCCGCCACCGTGCGAGCCAGATTCATGAGGACGGGGGTGGCGCGGCGCGCGAGCAGCATTGCCACGATCGCCGTCTGCACCGGACCCGGCAGCATCGCGAACCCGCGCACCAGCCCGGCAACCACATGCCCGACCGGGATCAGCGTGGTCGAAACAGCCCCGGCCGCCGAAGAAGCCAGGTTCAGCGCAGTGACGACGATGTCGAGCGCCGTACCACCAGCATCGGCCTCGGCCGCCATATCCGCGAAGGCGTCGGCGACCGGGGACGCGGCGGAGCCGACGTTGCGCAGGATCTCGATGAGGGCGCGGCCGCCGTTGACGAGGACGTTGATCCCTGCTGCGGCGGTGTCGAAGGCGACATCTTGCAGCGGCCCGCCCAGCCCGCCGAGCGCATCACCCACCTCGTCCAGACCGGCCGAGACGGCCTTCGACACCGACGGCCCCGCCAGGGTGTACAAGTCCTGCACATAGTCCAGGGCCGCGGCCATTCCCGGGGTGGCCGCCGCCATCCCGGCGGTCAGTAGCCGGGTGACCTTCTCCAACCCGGGAGCCGCCGCGGTGTAGAGGGCCTGCCCGGTGTTGGAGGCCTGCGTCTTGAGCTGGGTGACGGCACCCGCCAGGCCCTTGGTCTGAGAGGCGGCGATCTCCTGGGCCGCGCCGGTGCGCGCGATCGCCGTGTGCATCTGGTCGAACGCCTCGACGCCTTGATGCGCCAACGCGGACGCACCGGCGAGGGCAGGCTTGCCGACGACGTCAGCGAGGGAGCCGAGGAAGTCCTTCTGGGACATACGGTGCTGGGCCTGCTCGAAGCCCTCGATCACCGTGCGCAGGCCCTTGAAGTCGCCCTGCGTGTCCCATGCTTCGACGCCGAGCTCGGCCAGGCCCTGCTTCATCCGGGCGGTGGGACGCGACAGGTTCGTCAGCATCCCACGCAGGGACGTTCCTGCTTTGGAGCCGAGGATGCCGGAGCGAGCCAGCATCGCCACCGCCGCCGAGGTGTCCTCGATCGAGATACCCAACTGGGCGGCGACGGGCCCGGTGTAGGACATCGCGTAGTAGATGTCCCGCAGGCCACCGGAGGCCGCGTTCGCCGACGCGGCGAGCACATCGGCGGCCCGGCCGGCGTTGTTTGATGACAGACCGAACTGGTCCATCACGTCGCCCAGATACCGGGCGGAGTCGGCAGCCGTGAGGTTGTCGGCCGCCGCCAACTGCATCGCCGCGCGGGCGTTCGCGATGCTCGAGGTGGAGGTCTGGCCCGCCTTGGCCAGCTCAAGCATCGCGTCCGCGGCCTTCGCTGCAGACGTACCGGGGATCTTGAGGTCGGCGCCGAGCTCGCGAGCCTTCGCCGCGGCCTGCACCATCTCGACGCCGGACGCGCCGGTGACCGCGCCCCACTTGTTGATGGCGCGCTGGTACTCGTTGCCCTCCTTCGCGATCTCCGCAAGCGAGGCGACGATGCCTCCGCCGACCAGGAGGCTGCGCAGATGATGCGCTTCCTGGCGGGAGCCGAGCAGCCCGTGGCGCAGCTGCCGCATCGACGCGTGCCCGTCCGCACCCACACGGCGCAAGCCCGCACGAGCACGGTCAGCATCACGGCCAAGACCGCGAAGCCCGGACGAGGAGCCGCGGGCTCCGGAGCCGATCTGGTGGAGCTGCCAGTTCAGGGCGGCGGTGTCGCGGCCGAGCCCGCGCATCGCGCGGGAGGCCTGCCGGATCTCCGACAGGAGGTGGGCGAAGTCCGCTCGCGCCTGAACGCTGAGCGTGTAGGACGACACCTGCCGGTGCCCTTACTCCCCACGCCCCTTCTCGTATCCCCTCCCTCACCACGACCCAGGACCGCTTCTAGGCGCGTGGAACGAGACCGATCCGCACTCCGTACCCGTCCGGCCCGTCGGGCACCTGCTCCTGCTCGTGTGCGATCAGCTCACAGCCCGGGCAGCGCACCGTCGTGGTGACATATGCGAACCGGTCCCCGCCGGCGGCTTCGTCCCACTCCGCGGCCCGGGTGCCGCACTGATCACAGACCGTTCGCTGATGGGCCGCGAAGGCGAGAGCCTTCATCCGGTCCAGTTCGCTCCAGCGGCCGTCACCCGCGCCGAGGAACTGAGAGTGCGGGATGCCCCAGCGGTCGCACAGCTCCAGCTCGGCGCGAAGCTGCCCGTCCCTGATCAGTCTTTTCCCAGCTCCACCGTGGAGGTACGCACGATCTGCTGGGCCTGCCACGCTGCAGCGAACAGCGCATTGGACTCGGCCACGGGCCACGAGTCGAGCAGGTCCTGCGCGTCCTGCTCGCTCATGCCGTCCACGATGTTGCCCTCGTCGTCGCGCTCGATGTGCGCGGCGGCGATCAGCGCCGCAGGGAACGTCTCGGGGTTCCACGCGTCGCCGTCCTCGGCCTGGGCCTCGGTCGGGGGGAACCGCTTGATCAGCCCGTCCAGGATCGGGCGGGGCAGCGCCTTGAACGTGAGCTCCAGCGAAACGGCGTCGAAGTCAGCCTGAGCATCTTCGACGTCCTCCTCGGCGCGCTGTGTCTCCTCACTGTGCTCGCGGCCGTTCTCCGCATCGGCCATCTGGCAGCGCGCGAACTCCAGCACGGCCTTGTCCAGGCGCCGCTTCGCCTCCTGGTCGTCGCAGATCACCAGCGTGTACTCGGGCAGCTGGCGGGCACGCAGCCGAGCCAGCTTGGCCGCCCAGTGGGCGTCACGCGCAACAGCCTTGGCCGGAGGTTCGGAAACGGGGCGGGTATCGGTGGGCACTCACAACTCCAACAGCACGAATAGAAGAGCAGGGAAAGGGGGGAACGAGGAGGGGCCCGGCCAGGGCAGCAGCACGAGTGCCGGAACAGAGGAAAGGGAGGAACGCTCGTTGCCCGTTAGCACCTGGCCGGGCAGTCAAAGAGGCCGAACCAGGGCTACTTGTCGGCCTTCGTCGCAGCCGGCGGGATTACGGCGTCCTGCGTCGGCTTTTCGGTGATCGAGAAGTTCACCGTGAACTTTGCGGCCTCGTTGTCCGTCGAGAAGTTCGGCGAGCGCGAGCCGATCCGCACGGGGAAGACATCCATGCTGCGGCTGCCGGGGACATCGCCCTTGCGCAGGAAGACGACCCAACCAGTGGCGTCCTTCGTCAGCAACTGCTCGATTTCGTCCGACACCCGGTCCTCGTAGAAGCCGAGCGACGAATCGTCGGCCTGGTCTGTGCCGGGGATCTTCGACTCGAACGTCGACCCCAGGTCCGGGGTTTCGATGGCCTGGTTCTGCAGCGTCCAGCCGTCGATCGCCGCGATCGCGTCAGTCAGATCTGTGCCGGCGGTCAGCTCGGCACGGGTGGGGACGTGGCCCGCGTCCGCGACGCTCTTGAGCCACAGGACGCGGGTCACACCGCGCCGGGAAAACTTCTTTACCTGCAAGGTCTGCTGTCCGATTCCGGGACGGCAGCCACACAACTCGGGAGGCCCCGTCCCTCGACGATGTGTCGGGGAACCGGCCCACACCACAGGGTGGTTGGGCGTCCGCGCGGGCCTCCGCGGTGAGGACGCAGATCCCAGCTCAGCCAGTAACAGTGAGCTGCAGGGTCTGCACGTAGATCACCATACTGCCGTCGACGTCGCCGTCCCGGACGCCGAGGGTCGTACAAAGATCACGGGAGGCGCTGCGGCAAGGGCCCAGCTTCGGCTCGGCGTGTGTAGGAACATCGCGGCATGGATACCTTCGACAGTCTCCAGCCCGTGCGGTCGCCGCGGTTACGGCCCGGGGATCGGGTACGGATCGTCTCTCCGGCCAGTCCCCCCAGCCGCGAGGGAGTCGCCCGCGGCGTCGAGCTACTGACGTCATGGGGGCTCCGGGTCGAGTTGGGTGAGCACGTCTTTGACCAATGGGGCTATATGGCTGGTCGGGACGAGGACCGCGTCTCCGACCTGAATTCCGCGTTCGGCGACCCGGGGGTGCGCGCCGTGATTGCCACCCGGGGCGGCAAAGGCGCCTACCGCATCGTCGACGACCTCGATACCGACTCGCTGCGCCGCGACCCGAAACCCGTGGTCGGCTTCAGCGAGATCACCCACCTCCACCTCGCCCTATGGGCCCGATGCCGCCTGGCCTGCCTGCACGGCCCCTTCGCCAACTGGAGCGACGAATGGTCCGGACGCGCATCAGCCGACGCCCTCCGCCGCGCGCTGATGACCACCGACCCCGTCATCATCCACCGGGACACCAGCCAGGCCACTGCAGCCGTCACCGCGGAAGGCACCGCGACCGGCGTCTTGGTCGGCGGCAACCTCGACGCGATCCGCACCCAGGCCGGAGCCGGCCTGCCGAACCTCAAGGGGGCGATCCTCTTCCTCGAACACCAAAGAGGCACAGGGCTGGGGGAGGTCGACCGTGCACTGACCCAGCTGACCCGTACCGGGGCCCTGAACGGGCTGTGCGGTGTCGCCCTTGGCCAGTTCCTCGGCTTCGACCAGGATGCCGGTGATCCGACCCTGGGGGGATGGGGCATTGCCGACGTCCTGCGCGACAGGCTGAGTCGCCTGGGTGTTCCTGTTCTCGGTGGACTCCCCGCCGGGCATGGCCTGCACCCTCCGACCCTCCCGCTCGGCACTCAGGCCGCGATCGACACTGCCGAAGGAACCCTGACGGTTCAGTCGGCCGTCGTCTGACCGCCGAACTGCCTTGCCCGGACTGCAAGGTCATGCAGCACGGTGATTGACCACCCAGTCGATCAGCGCGTGTGGCCGCCGGGAGCCTATGGGCTCCAGGATCCGCCAGCTTCGATTGGCCCCGCTGGTTCACGCGCTTCGCCGACAGGCTCGACGCCTTGATCAGCACACACCTGCAGGACCGGTACCAGCTCACCCTCGGCTACGACGATCAGTAGGCCGTCACGGACAGCGTGTACCTCTGCACTGCCGTCACGACGCCAGCGTCCGCATCGGACAGATCCACACCGTCGTCGACCAACAGTTCCCGCCCCCACACATCCACGTCCGGAATCTGGATCGCGTGCTGCCACCGGCCGGCGGCTGTCCGTCCCAGGAGCGCCTGCAGTGCCCGATCCGCGAGCCACTCGGCCTGATCCGTACGAGCAGCCACGATCGTGACCTGGTAGACGAGACGCCCGTCCTCCGACTGGTCCGCCAACGGCGCTCCACCAACAGGCCCGCCCTGGGGGTAGAGCACCATGTACGGCAGCGGTGCGGGCCGACCCTCCACCAGCGGCAGACGGCCAAGGCCACACGGCTTACCCGTCGCCGTGGCCAGCATCATCTGAACTGAGGCGGTCACCCGGGCCCGCTCGATCACAGGTCTCCGCCTGCGAAATAGGCTGCCGCCGGGCCTTCGATACTGAGCACCCCGTACCGGCACAGGCCGAGCGCATCCCACTCCATCACCCTCGGCGTGGTCAGGATCGACAAACTGCGCTCACCGTCCTCATCCAGCACCTCGGCCACGACGACAGCCCGGGCGAGCAGTCCACGCTCGTGCTCAGCGAGCACACCGGCCAACGCGTCCTCGAGCGCAGTGTTCATGTCGGTCACAGCTCCTCCGAGACCGCTCGCCCGAGCTCCCGCACCAACAGCGGACCGAAGGCGGCGACCGCGGGTCCCAGATGAGGGAACGGCCGCTGGGCATAGTGACGGCCCAGGGAATCAACACCCACGAACCCGAACTCCAACCGGCGGCCCTGCGGCGCACGCGTACCGACCTCGGCAACGATCACCGGCCCGGCCCGGCGTACATCGGACTCCCACGACGCCCGATACCGGCCGGTGATCACTCGTGGCCCAGGACGCCCTGACGCATTGTGCTGCACCTGAACCACCAAAGCCTTCGCTCCGTGCCGCATCGCTGTCTCTGCCGTGGCCACCGCCGCCTTCCCGCTCCGTTCCAAAGCCGCCGCCAACTGGGACGGGTGCTGGAAGCTGCCGCCACTCACTGCGCGCCTGGCCTCCGGTTGTGCTCCTCCAGCCACACCGTGCGCAGCACAGGAAATGACGACACTTCACCCTGCGCGGTCACCCGGTACGTGCGGCCAACGGCCTGGCTATCGCGGGCCTCCATGACCAGCACCGTGTCGTCCTCGCACACCTCCGGGGCATCGAGAGGCAGCAGCAGCCGGTAGCCGGCACGCACTTCCTCCACCCACGCCCCGTCCTGCCCCGAGCCTGTGCCGCGGATCCGCTCCTGATGTGCGTACAAACCGCCCTTGTCGTCGTAGACGATCAACGGCCGGGCCGGCACCAGATCACCGGTCTCCGGGTCCAGCATGTCCTCGCCGTTGCCACGCCTGATCTGAACTCGGTCCGACATCAGATGACGCTCTGCGAACCGGGCGATCGCCGACTGGTCAAGCACTCGCAGCCCACTCCCTCAGCTGCGCGAGCATGCCGCGGGTCAGCTCCCCTGGCTGGCCGTCGAGGTCGTCTCGATCCAGCACGGCCTCGTCGAGTCTCCGCCAGTCGACGGCATCCAGGAACCCGATCACCACCTGCCGAACGTCGGAAGGCTCCACCACGACTTCGGCCAACCCGTCGAACTCCAGGCCACGCCAACCCTGCTGCACGTACAGCGTGACCTCGGGGCCCTCGTCGACGGTCTGCGTGATCCGGTAGGCCTCGACAGACGAGGCGACATCATGACCATCAATCTCGATGACCGCCCCATCGTTCGGAGCTGCCGTAATACGCACACGCCGGTGCTCGCCATGGGTGCTGCTCATAGCCACGACACTAGGTGCGCGAAGACGAGACCTCAGTCTCCCGGCGGATCCCTTCACGCGACTCCGGCGACAGCTTGCAGTCGTTGGATGGGACGCCGGTGTACAGCTCGCTGTTGGCATGACGAACTCTGGCCTCCTCAGCGGTCAAAGGCCGCATAGGACGCTCGACGAGCTCGTTCCACCCCTGGCAGTCGGTCCAGGCCATGGCGAGTCAGCCTATCCCATCAGGCGTCACAGCTCTGGCCCATTGCCCGGGAGCATTTCGCCGACCAGGATGAGGGGCGGCATTTCCATTCGCTTCGCAGCCGCCAGTTGCGGGTGCCTTATAGAAATGTCAGGACGTACAGCAAGCGTATCGGGCCAGCTGTCCAAGTGATTGGCGCCATGCATGATGACGTCATCCCAATCGACATCCTCTGTTACGCCTTGCCGGTCCAGTACAAAGCCGATGCACCGTGTGAGATCCGCGCAAATCTGTCTCGAGATTGCACGAATGGCATGTTCCTGCTCTTCAAGTGAGAGTCCGTCGAGGCCGAATTCGAAAACCGTCACGCCGCCGTTCAGGCGACGAATACGTGTGAAAATGTCCGTGTCACCGCTCAGCCACAGTTGAAAGTTGACCTCTCCGGCATTCGTCAGAGCTGCGTTCGACATGAGCTGATCACGCGAAACTGGCACCTGCTCGCCCCAGGATTCGGGCCCGCTGGTGATCTGCGTAATCCGGCCCGTGGTGGGATTGTTGAGCCTCAGGCCTTGCGCATCGAGATCCTGTACGACTCGCTCGGCATCTGCCGGGACCCAGCCTGAGCGGTACCAATGGAAGAATCCGTCACTCACTGCAACTCATCTCGTGAATGTGTGAACATTGCCTTCGCCGAGGATCTTCCTGGCGAGGTTCAACGCTGACTCCGGCGTCCCTTCTTCGAGGTACACCTGGGCCCGGACGCCCTGCTGCTCAGCCGCATATTTCAAGATGTGGCATTTCTCCCCAAACTTGGCAAGGTTCCTGGCCTTCGCCGGGCCACCGACAGCGATGTATGAGCCATCTCCGCCGATCACGTCGACGTCCGTGGTGCCGGCACCCGGTTTGGTCACCTTCAGTCCCGGCTTACCCGGCGCACCCGACGGCACCGTACCGTTCGTCAACTCTGCCACTTTCTGCTCGCGCGCAGCACCGACGCGCTCTGCGGTCGCGGGGTCGGTGGAGCGACTCGTCGACTCGTTGGCTGATGATGAACCTTCTCCGCCAGAACCGGCGCCCTCTGCCCCTACGGCCATCAGAACGATCCCTGCGGTACCGAGAAGCGAGGCGTTGACGGCGGCTTCGGCGGTAAGGGCGCCGACTGCTCCGCCTCCAGCGAGGGCAAGGCCTCCGGGAGGGAAGAGAGCGAGCAGGGACAGCAGCAGGAGGGCGAAGCCGAGGTAGACCAGGAAGGTGTTCAGCGCGTCGAGCAGGTGGAAAGTGTGGATCGCCCTGCCACTGGGCCCGGCGCTTCCGAACCCGCGCCACAGCAGGAGTGCGCCGGTGGTGGCCGCCCCCAGCGCGGTCCCGACACGGAAGCGGTGGACGGCCAGCAGTTCCGCCATGGGCTGGACCGATGCTGTCCGCCAGGTGCGCAACAGGGTGGTGAGCTGGTAGACGATCCAGGCCAGGGCGGCAATGCCGAAGCCCATGAGGATCTTCGGTCCCGAACCGGTACTGAAGAACTTCTGAAGGCCGGCAGCCGACGTGAAGGAGCCGACTCCCAGGAACAGTAACGAGGGCATCGCGAGGACGCACGGGATCAGCAGGAGCCACCGTTGCCGAGAACGCCTTGCGGTCCGGGTTGCCTTCAGCAGGTCGCGGACGTTCAGCCTCTGCCAGGCGTGCGGGTTGTTGGATGCCTCCATCCGAGCAGTGATGCCGGCGACCATCCAGCGCAGGTCCTGCGCGGTGTCGGGCGACGCCGACGCCGTGGCGTACAGCAGCGACCGCCGTATCCGGACGTAGCGCAGGACGATCAGCAGGCTCCACGGCAACCGCCAGGACGCATAGCGCAGCAGGGCTCCCAAGCTGTCACCATCGACCCGTTCCGAAGCAAGCACGACGCCTGGCACGGTGTGCCGTCCGCGATGGATCTGCCGCAGGTCGGCGAGCATCGCGATGACCAGGCACACGAGCGGCGCCGCCCACGCCTTCCCGTTCAGAGACTCAAGCCAGTGCGCAGCCTGGCCGACGGGTTCCTGGACCGCGTAATTGTTCACCGTGTGATACGCGGCAGCGGCCGCAAGCGGGACCACAGAGAGCAGGCGTAGCCAACCTCGTGCACGCCACAGCAGCCCGACCCCGAAGCCGGCCATAGCCGTCCACACCAGGTGGGAGAAGGTTTCGGTCGCCGGCGGGCCGAGCATGTCCAACTGACTGAACGGCGCAGGGAGCCACGCCGTCAACACCTGCCCGAGACCCGGCACGTAAGGCGGGGACAAGCTGTCCGGGATGATCCAGCCCCCACCGCGGGCGATCGCCCGGTGCGCGTCCAAGCCGTACCGCAGGACCGCCTCCAGCAGCCCGAACCCGCCCCCCAGCGCCGCACCCAGTACCGTGAAGTCGGTCAGCCCCCACTGGCGCCGCACCTTCAAACTCACCCCGGCCAGCAGGAGCGGGGAAACCTTGATCAGTTCCTCCACCCACGGCGCCACCGTGTAACTGGTGGTGTCCACCACCGTGACCAGCGACTGCCCCGACTGGTGCGCGTAGAGGCGGGTGTAGGCGAGCTCCACCAACGCCGTGGCCACGCCGCACCCGTACATCCCCACCGCGAATGCCAACAGCACGGTCGACAAGCGCACCGAACGAGTCGGCCAGGAAGCGGCGAACAGTTGCAGCACACCCCAGACGGCCGCCACCGCCATCATCAACGTCACACCAGGCCCCCCGATGCACCGGAACAACCATCGATTCGCGACCGTGAACGCGATGCTATGCGCTCAACTACTTGTGCAGCAAGCGAGTTGAGAGACTCGATAAGGCGACCACAAGGAGGATGCAAATCCTTTCCTCTGCGCAGGGCAACTGGGATATCACCTCGACGTCGGCACCCAGTTCGCCAATGCCTTGCCTGTTGCCTCCTGCGCTGATCACATCCCAGCAGGTCCGGCAGCAGCTGAAAGGTAGACCGGCTGCAGAACCGCAACGCACCCGGGACACCGTGCCGCTGGCTCACGGGCACTCCCTCCCGTGCGGCTGGCCTTCACTGCCGTACCGTGAAGCGAGTCCTATCCGAGCAGCTGGCTGCATTGCTCGACATCGCTCCGCCCCCCGCACCTGCGAGGGGCGGAGCACCGACACGATCGCTCTTCGTGGCGCCGAGCCCTCGGCCAGTTGGGTCGGCATGACTCTGCCTGCACGAGGAATGCGGACGGCGCCTTTCCTGAGTTGTGAGTTGCCTTCTCTGCCCGTTGATCTGCCGAAGCCTATGGAGGACAGAACGGCTAGGGAAGGGAAGCAGGCAAAGAACCACAGCCCGGCACATGGCACCAACCGCCAACGGGTACGCCGTACGGTGGTGAGCTACCAGAAGGGCAGAGGAGGATGCCGGATGCAGTCAGCACATCAAATTGGCCGACCATGGGCGGGTGTCGCCCGCATCGATGCTCGTGCTGACGGCGGCACTACACCAGGCTCTGTGCTGACCATCCACCTGAGCCGACACGATCCTGCGGCGGGTGCCAATCCGGGTGCGCAACTGCTGAGTTCGTTCCTCACCGCAGTAGACGCGGGGCCGCACGGAGACGCCGCCAGCGCAGCGGCGTTCAGCCGTGCTTCGAAGACATCCCCGGCCGTGGCCGCTTGGGTGCGGAAGGACGAGGCCCCAGAGCTGGTCGTGGATAGGCTCATGTCGCAACTTGTTGTGGTGGATGCGGCAGGCGCTCTGATTGACGATCGCACCTGCCGTGTAGGGCTCCGATCGACGTTCGAGCGATTGGACAACGAGCACGGCGTGCTGCTCACCATGAGAAGCGAGACGCCCGCCCCAGTCGAGCTGTTCCCGGCCCTCCTTCACTGCTGGATGTGGTGGTGGCGCAAACAAGTCGAGGCTCTCAGTGATCGCCCGGAGATGCCTTCGCCGCCCGAGCGCACAGCCAACGCGGACGCCTTTGCCGTCCAACTCGCCCAGTGGTTGGAACGGGCCAAGGAAATGCAGCAACGCCAGCCCGCCCCGAACTGGAAGGTGCCGTTGCCGCCGGAGCGGCTGGACCTGGTCGAAGACGGCCGACGCTTCGTCGTGCGTCTGGAAGACTTCGAACTCACCTCCTGGCCGGACGCGCCTCAAAGAGACCGCGGCGACCTGTACTTTGGAGACACGCCCTACTTCTAGATGATCAATTCCAAGGGATGCCTGCGGAGGGTGTGGGGTGGGCGGCGGCCGAAGCCACCGCGAGACGGTCAGGCGGCGGGCTGCCGGCCGTGGTTGTCGAGGTCGCAGCGGGCGGTCAGGCGTCAGGGTCGACTTCGGGGTGCGTGAACCGCACGGGCTTGCCCAGTGACCGGGCGTAGGCGATTTCGGCTCGGGTGCTGTCTCCGATGTAGTCGCCGACTACGAGTACCTCATCAGCGAGCCGGATCTTCGCCCGGTGCAGATCGCCGAGTCGAACCTTCAGCGCCTCGGCCTCGACAGGATCGGACCAAAGTTCGTGCGGCGACTTCATGTCAAAGGCCGGTTTGACGACAATCTTTCCGGCTTTGGTCTCCCGCAGATCGGCCTCGGTCATCTCGGTCATGAAGCGGGTGGAGCCGCAGATCACGACGATACGCGGGAGGTTCAACAGCTTCTTCGCGTCGGCGAGTTTCTCCTCGGGGGTGAGCAGTTGCGGGTGTGACACTGGTTCCTCCTGGTGGTGTGGTCCAAGGGGTGCCTGCGGAGACGAGAACGAGGGACGGGCATTCCGGCGTGTGGACGGCGGACACGCCCGTCTCAGTTCGGATAGCTACAGCGGCCGCATCAATACTCGACGTCTCCGGTTACTACGGCTGCCACGACCGAGGCCACTGACGTCAGGTACGACCACTTCGGCAGCAGTTCCTCCCACAGGGCACTCCGCGGCGGTTGAGACTCCCAATGGCGGGCCTCCTCGAAGCGCCAGATAGCCCTTGCATCCTCGGGCGACACCTGCAGTCGATGCGCCTCGTGCGCGATCTCCTCCTGGGTGGGCTCCTGCCAGACGGCTCCTCGCCAGGCCGCGAGGACGTCATCCGCATGATGCAGGATGGACTGCGCACTGCGGACGTAGATCTCAACAAGAGCGATCACGGGCGAATCGCTGGGCAGTCGCTCCCGCCACAACGGCAGCAGTTCCTTGTCGATCCTGGCGACCTTCGCGACGAGACCCGCGATCCCCTCGGTACGCAGCCTGTCCCACTCCTGTGGTCCACGGGGGAACGGCCGGCTTGCCTCCTCGTCCTTCTGCAACTCCCTGAGGAAAGCAACTCCGACGGCGATTTCCTCCTGCGTGGGATGCCACTCGTAACGGTTCAGCGATCGCGCGATCCTGTCGAGTTGCTGCTCGTCGGCGGCCTTCGTCATGGCGCCAGCCTAGCCAGGACGGGCCACCGGGCACCCACCTCGCTGCACGCGCCGGCCAGGAACAAGCCCCTCACACGGACGAGGCCGCCAGGCCCCGTGAGCGGACTGTTGGTGATCGGCTTCCGTGGCCACAGTCCGGCCTCTAGCGTAGAAGCGTGGCCGACATGACAAAGACGACGGAGACTTGGCCGGCGGCGATCTCCCGGGCAGAGGAGTACTTCCCCCCGTATACGCCGCCTGGCGGATTGCTCGCTCTCATCCTGACTGTGATCGCCGAGCGGGACAGCGTCGCGGTCAATGAGGTTCCACTGGCGAAGATCCGATACGAACTCGACGATCCCGCTGTCCTGCACCAGACCCTCAACGATCACTGCCCGCCCCAGCCCGATCCAGCGGATACGGACTGGTACTTCACCGCGCCGAAGTGGCCCCAGGACCGCACGGCATCAGTACCCGTGCAGCAGCGGCGAGCCTGGGCGATGGCCAATGCGCAAGGACCGGAGACGTACCCCCGCTGGATTCCCGCCAGCCACCGACCCATCGAGTACGCCGACGCACACATGGAGAGCTTCTACCACCGGTCCGTCGACGTCCTGAGCAGCACCGTCGACAAGCCGCTGCTCGCAGAGTGCGGAGGAATCGCTCGAATGTCCACCGTGGAGATCACAGGCGGCGTGTACGACGGGGCCTGCGGCCGGGTGTACGGGCCTGTCTGGGGTCGCGACGATGACGCCCGCGCCGTGACCACGCCTGCTTCCTACAAGGTCTCGTATGAGTACCAGTCGGTCTTGATCCCCGCGGAGCTTGTGCGCCCGAGCACCTAACGGTGCACGTCCTCACTGGAAGGAAGGCGTGAGGCGTGCCGTTCAGGGCACGCGTCAGCCGCCCCAGCCAGATCCTCTCAGTCCCGAATGGTCCAGTGGTCGGCTCGGGTGGCGCGGAGACGGTACGTGGCCGTGGACGTCGTGGCGTCGATCCGCTCGGGCGGAAGGGGAAGCAGGGCACGGCGGGGATAGCCGGACGGAATGTCGGTGTGCTGTTCGCACCACCAGCGGGCCCACCCATAAACCGCAGAGGGATACAGTCCGGGCTGCCCCGGCTCCTCGCTGCGAACCCGGACCGTGTAGCCGACCCGCCCCAAGACTGCCGGCGGCTGGACGCAGACCCAGACCAGTGCTTCACGATCGCTCGTCACCGCCCCCACGACCGCTGCCCCCGGATACGCGTGCACCGCCCTTTCGAGAACCACGTGAGGGATCGGGGCTGACCGGGCATCGGTGACAACGACGGAGGCGTTCTCCCTTGCCGGGTGCATGCTCGTCGGCGCAACTAGATGCAGTGCCCGTCCATCATCTTCCACTTGCCACCGATCGTGGCAGGTCACGCGGACTCGAACGCTGCCTTCGGAGTCTCCTTCTACCTTCTCTACCTCGGTCTCCACGCAACTTGCTGCCACAACCGCATCAGCCGCAGTCGCATCCGTCATGCCGAGCCCCCTTCGAACCAGTCGCCGCGGTCAGTGTGTCACCGGCCGTGGTGGCGAGGCAGCCCGCCAGGACCTCTGCCGTCCATCACCGGTCGCACGACGTGCGCCCTTGAGTCGTCTCATTCTCGGGTGTCGTGCACCACTTGGTCGAGGAGCTTGGCGAGTTCCTCAACGGCGTGTTCGGCAGCTGCGGTCTGCTGTGCGAGGAGCGGGGGAACGTGCTGCTGCTCCCACTGGGCCACGTCCAATGCGGCTTCCTCCGCCCACAGCGGCTCAAGGTGGGTTACTGCGGGTTCGAGGTCCGCACACAGACCCCCGTGGGTAATCGCCAGCGCGTGCATGTTGCCGTGCATTCCGTCCGGTCGGCGAGGCGCGTAATCGGCAGCCGTTCCGAGGGAAGTCCCGAGATGGACGAGACGGCGGGCACGCTGGAGCCAGGATGGTCCCGCCTCCGCAGGCTTGGGTGAGGCTGGGTAGTCGGAGGCAGCGGTGGGGGAGTTGCATAGCCCGGTGGCGCGAGCAGCTACTCGGTCTGCCTCACTGACCGTCCATACGCCCGTCTGCAATGCGTGTTGTTTCCTTGATCGCTGCTCCTCGGCCCATCGGCCGTTGCTCACCCATCCCCCGTGCCCAACCCCGAAATGTTCTGGGAATGCGCGCAGTTCGAGTATCCGGTACCTGAGGCGATCGGGGGCAACCGGCCCGCCAGCCAGGATGGGCGTCTCCGCGTGGGTCGTGAGTGTAGCCTCAACCACCCGTGCTACGGAGGGGAGTTCGTTCGGCGGAGGTAGCAGGCCGTGCCCAGGGCGAATATGCGGCAGGTTCGCAGACAGTCGGCCTGCCTTTGCAATTCGGCGACAGACGTCGGCTGCCCCGCGCAATGTGACGTCGCCGAGACGGCACGCACGGTCTCGGGCCGCGCTCCACAAGGCGACACCCAGGATGGTTACCTCGTAATCGGGCCGGTAGCCCTCTGCTTCCTCAATGCGATACTGCTCTTCCCGTGAGAGTGTGTGCCGGCCAAGGCGCCAGTCCTGGTGCCACTGGTAGAAGATCCGGGCGTGATCCATGGCCAGCCGCCAGGACGGTGGTATCGCCCGCGGGTCGTCAGGATGAACGCGGTGCGCAGGCGCTCCATCGCTACTCATGGCGGCCACCCTAGACAACCACGGGTGAGTGATGGCGTCTCGCTACGAGACGAGCTCTCCGGCCAGCGGACGAGCGCGAGCCACCCACCAGCCCGCCAGTGAGACTGCAGAAAGTAGTCACGGAGCGGGCAAGTGATCGGCCCCGCAAGAGAAATCTTCGGTGCCGTCAACAGCCGTCGGTGGCACGACTAGGCTCCACCTATGACTGCTGCCCCGCTGGCCGATACGGCTGCCCATCTGCGGTCCCGGCTGCTCGCCTACCTACGCTCACCTCTGAGCCGCCAGTACTACGCGTACGTGTTGCAGCACGGGCAGACGTTCACCATGCCCGCAACATGGGGTGCACTCCCGCCGGATCAGCGGATCGAGAAGGTCCTCGCGGCCGAGGCGCGACGCGTGGCCAACGGCCGTACCTTCGGACTGGACACGCCACTGCTGAGCGTTGCCCGGGCCGTGGCCGAGCAGCGGGAACAGGAACTGCCGTTCATCGAGGACGTCCTGCCCGCCCCGTCAGGATTGTTCACAGCCCCCGAGCCACTGTGCGATCTCGGGCAGGCGTCGATGGTGGCCGTGACCTGGGGGACGCCCATGGAAGGTTTCGGGCCGGGTGTACATCTGACCTGGTGGGCTGTCCACCACAGTCAGGAGTCGGATGTTCGAGAGGGCGGCCCGACGTTGGTGCCGGATTTCGACCTTCATCTGCCGTACGCACCGCTGGTGGATAGCCGCCTCTGGCAGGCCGAGGTGCCCTCTGGGCTGCTGTACTCCCACCTGCCGCTGCGCACCGTCGTAGCCGCTTGGTACGCCTTGACCACGCACGGGGTGCAGATCGATGAGAGGCGGCCCGAGCCATCCGTCGGACGGGCTCTGGCGGCTCAGAAGGCAAAAAACCGTAGCGTCCACGTCGCCACCACCGAGTCAGCCGAAGTTGTCCGCGAAGCCCTGATAGCCCGCGCTGCGACACACGCCGCGTCACTACGCGAGGCTGGTGCAGTCGGAGGCTTCCGGGACGTGGCGACCACGCCAGCCACCGTCTCGCACGGCGTGTTCGCCCCCGAACTCGACTACCAACTCGATGTCACAGGGCGACGCGTAGCGAGTTGGTACCGGCATGCGGCCGAGCACTGGCACCGCCTTGAGCTGGAGATCACCCAGACGTATCCGGGGATCTTCCAGCACTTGGAGGAGATGCGAGTGCGCGAGTACGGCCGCTGGCCTTCCTGGTGCTGGATGCCGAGTGCCGAGGTGGCGGCCTGGCTCGTGAGTTTCTACGGAGTTCCTGCGCGGCAAGCGATGTGGGACGGGGTGCGCATCGCAGCGGTCGGTGCCTGGCGCAGTGGGGGCCGGCATGCCCTTCTTCCCGCCGACAACCAGCCCACCTCGGGAGCCCAGAGCCCGGTGCCGAGGGATCTACCCGAGCGCATGCCAACACCGGGCATGGGGCTGATCATCCAAGGACCCGACAGCACCCGGCTCATTCTCGCTTTCGTGGACCACCACGAGAACAACGAAAAGTGTCCAGAGCTGGTGCTCGTCTCCGACGAGGGCGTACCCGGCTGCTCCTTCCGCGAGCTGACCAAGTTCACGCTGCTACTCACAGGAGAGACCCTGACCGACGCGGTCCGAGCCACGCAGCAGTACTACGACCAGGCGGCCATCGCCATCGGCCAGGCCCCGGCCCCGACTGACGAGACCCTCTACGCCGAGCACGCGGACCTTCTGTCCCGCTTCATCCGTCCGTTGACGGCAGTCTGCGCCCCAGAAGCACCCGTGGCGGAGGCAGGCGTGCTGGTCGGCCGGAAGCCGGAGGCACCCTGGCCGCCCGAACCGGGACTGCTCGACGAAATGCAACTGTGGCTGCTCGGAAACCGCACCACGGCGTAGCCGCCCCGCGTTCGTGTATCAGCACGGCGGGGAGGGAACATCGTCCTCCGCTATGGCACGTATGAACGACGTCCAGGAACTGGCGCGGAATGTGATCACCGTGCTCCCAGGGCGCTTCGAGTCACGAACGGGGGCCTGTCCTAGCGGGGGGGGGTGAGCAATTCGAGGCAGGTGTTCTCCTGGCCGCTGTAGCTGCTCTTGCACCACGTCCGGATCACGAGGTCGGTCAACGCTGAGATTCCTTTGCGGTGTGGGCCTCTTGGAGCGCCTGTCGGCAGGAGGCGGTGTCAGGGTGGTCGTCGCCGAGCACGCGGTGGCAGGCTTCCAGGTTCGCCTCGGCCAGGGCCACGGCGGCGTCGAGGTCGCCGGCACCGAGGCGGATGCGGATCAGGACGTTCCGCAGGCCCAGAGTGTGCGGGTGCTCGGCGCCGAGGATACGTTCGCGTACCTCCAGGACCGAGAGAGCTTCCTGCGCTGCGAGCTCCCACTGTTGCTGAGAGCGCAGGATGTTGGCAAGCAATGCCCTGGTCGTGAGGGTCCGCGGATGCTCCGCACCCAGGAGGCGGCCTCGAACGGCAAGGATGCGTTCGACCAACGCCCGGGCTTCGTCTATCTGGCCGCTCTTGAACAGTATCCAAGCCAGGGTGTGGCAGGCGGTCAGGGTGACGGGGTCCTCGTCGCCCAGAGCCCGCGCGGCGCGTTCGGCGTTGGGCCGGGCGATGCCGACCGCCTCTTGCCAGCGTTGCTGCTCGCCGACGGCCTCAGCGAGGCAGGCCGTGCTGACGATGGTGTCCGGGGCTTCGAGGCCCAGGGCACTGCTGCGGCCGTCGACTGCGCGCCGCATGTGGTGCTCATCCTGGCTCCAGGCGCCCAGCCCATAGAAGACGAGGGCGAGTTCGTGGGCGCAAGCGAGCGTTGCCAAGTGGTCGGGGCCCATCTCCGCCTCGTGGGCGACCAGGACCTCCTCAAGGAGGTCCTTGGCCTGCTCATAGCGGCCCAAGGCGCTCAGTATGCGACCGAGTTCGTAGCGATCTGCCAGGCTCTCCGCCGTGTCAGGAGCGTCGAGGGAGCCGTCGGCGTCCACGACGGCCTTCGCCACGGCATGAGCGGTGGCGAAGTCGCCGCGGTCGTAACTCTGGGCACGCAGGTAGCGTGCAAGGGCCAGTGCACGGTGGGCGATGGCCGAGCGGGCTCGGACAACACGTTCCAGAAGGGCCACCACATGTGGGGTGAACAACCGCAGGCTCTGGGCGTCGATCAGCAGCCCTTCGCCGGCTTCCCTGGTGAGCAGGTCCTCCAGCAGAGTGGCTGCCGCGGCAAGAATGATCTCGCGCTGGTCCAGGGGGATGCGCGCGGCGACGGTGTCCAGTAGCAGGGCATGGGTCTGCACACAAGGAACACCCGGGCGGCCTACGTCTCCGGGCACGTCGTCGACGGACACCATGGAGTGCGACATCAGGCCCCGCAGGGCGGCCTCCGCGCGCTGGCCGGGTAGCGGTGGTTCGGCCCGGTCGAGGCCGGTATGCCGCAGCCTATCGGGGTGGAGAACACCGGTCGGCAGTGGATCGGACGCGAAGCAGGACAACAGCCGGATCAGGGTGATCGCCTCGGGAAGACCACGATCGGCGAGGGCGTCGAGGGAGATCTGCCACGTACTGCTGATCAGCCGACGAAGGTCACGCTCATCAGGATCGGCGGCCTCGTCCAGCGTAGCGTTCGGATCATTGCGGAGACGCTCAAGGAATTCGTCCACAGTCACCGGATCCAGGAATCGGCGGCCCAGGTAGGAACCGGCGAGGACCAACGCCAGAGGATGGCACCCCAAGGCGCGGGCCAGCTCTTCCAGCTCGGCCGTGTCGGAGGGGACTTCGAGATCGATCAGGACATCCACGGCGTCGTCCAGGCCGAGAACGTCCAGATGATGGCGTTCCGCGCGCCGCCACGCTGCCGCCGTGCCGAAGCGGGTGGTGACGAGGATGGTGCCACGGCGTGTGGGTCGCAACCACACCTCGTCGCCCAGCACCGAGGGATCATCCGCGTTGTCGAGTACGAGCAGCCAAGGCTGGGACGAGCGTTCCAACTGGTACCAGGCCAGATCGGCGGCGGCCCGGCGACGGTCGCGCGCAGCATCGACCTCATCCTGCGAGGCGCCCCGGTCCTGGGCAACGGCGAGCATGCCCTCCCGGAAGGTCGGCGCAGTCGACGCGTTCACCCACAACCCGATGACTCCGTGCTGACCCACCGCCTCGTCGAAGACCACGCGTACGATGGCCGTCTTCCCACAGCCCCCCATGCCGTGCACCACTACGGGACTGTCCGAGGCGTCAGGGTGACACGCGGCGCGCAGCAAAAGGCGACGCAGATCGTGCCGGTCGTGGATCGGTGTCAGGGATGCCGCAGCCAAGGGGACCCGCACCGAGTCCGGGCCCACATGCTCTCGCCGAGCCGCCGCTCCGCCCGGCGAGTACTGGGCGGTGTAGCTCCCGATCTCGATGTTGACCTGGTCCCGGTCGGCGTTGAACAGCCGACCGTGATCGGCAACCGACACGCGAGGTCCCACAGCCCCCGCGTCGCCGCGCCCAGGGTGGCTCATCGCTCGTGGATGTGCTGGTCGCGGCCCGCGTTGTAGACGCGCCCGTTGCCGGACACGTGCGTGTGGAAGACGGGAGCCGGCACGGTGGGTTGCTGATCGCGGGGCAGCGAGCCGCGTACTTCGTCGAGGACGTGCTGCAACTGTTCGGCCACGGCCGGATCCTGCTCCAGGATTCGGCGCAGCCGACGGTCCCAGTCACGTACCAGATCCGCCTCGTCCTGCTCATTCTGGTCCTGGCGGGCCGCGAGAACCTCTTCGCGGGTCTCGTCCAGAGCCAGGGTGATCTCCTCGGCTTGGATAGGCCGGAAGCGGCGCCACAGCATCACGACACCGTCACGTGCCTGCTGCCAAGCATCCGTGGCCATCAACGCCACCAGCGTGGCACCGGCCGTCTCGACAACATCCACGCGCGCCCCCTGCCAGAGCAGACTCACCCAGCTCCTTCCGGGTGATAGTAGACGGGGCGGCCACCACGGCCCTCAACATTCCTGCCACCAGTGCGGCCAGCGCACGAATCTTGGCCGAAACGCACTGGGTGCCACCGCTCAGCTCAGCCCCGAACTCGTCGGTCAGAGCTCGTGCCTAGTCGGCAGCGCGCCTCGGCCTGGGATCTGGGGCCATCACGTTCATCTGTCGAGTGATCAACCTATGTGCCTGGCTGTGGGACGAGCCGAATCTCGTTCCCGTCGTGGCCGACCAGCCTATCCTGCCGGCCGCTGAACTCGGGCTAGCTCACCGAAGGCGAGGGTTTATCGCCACGAGGCGAGCTCGGAACCCTGGATCAGGCTGATTGGCCTCGAACTCGCCGCTTTCCGGGTCGATATAACCCCATTCGCCCTTCCGGCCAGCACCGCAGACCATCAGGGTCAACGTCCGCCCCGGCTCAGCGATTGCGGTGACCTCATGGAAGGTCGTGAGGGGCAAGTGGTTCTGCCCGCCTGCTTGGTGAACCTGGGTCGTGCTGGTGACCTGGCCGTCCACCACTTCATACCGCTGCTCGGTATATCCGCCGAGCAGGATGAACGCGGTGAACTCCCACGGATGGTTGTGCGGCTTCGGCGCCGCACCGTCGCGAAGGTCCGGACCGAGCCAAAGATTGATCTTGGCGGTGCATTCTGCCTCACGCCGCAGAAGAAGCTCGGCCTTGTATCCGACCCCGTCCAGGTCAGGGATCAGCGTCCAGTTGCTTTCGGACGTAAACCTGTCCCAGGTCAGGTGCTCGTCCGGAAGATGCTCTGCCAGACCTGTGACGGCGGCGTTGAACATCTCCTCGTCCACCGCCAGGCCGGGAATGATCTGTACGGACTTCATGGTTCGCTCCCTTTCGGCCGCCACAGCGGCTGTGCTCGACGAATAGGTCAGCGGGCGGTCTGGTGAAGACCACCAATGGTTCAAGTAGGAGCTGCGGGCAGGCAGCTCTTGACGCCGATGACCTGGTTCATGTGGTGAACTCCTTCACGGCTGGCGGGTTTGCAGCGTCCTCGACCAGTGCTGGGCAGTCTGCAGGCGCGGCCAGTGGGATCCGCCAAGCGGCACGTCGAGGATCCGCTCGAACATGATCTCGCGCCGGTCGTGCCACTGGGAGACCAAACTGATCTGTTCCACGCGCATCGTGACGGGGCGGGGTCCGTGGTCGCTCAGCCATACCTTCATCGGAAGCCGCTCGACATCCCCCACACCGTAGGCCAGGCTGGCGTGAGGGTAGTGGGCTGCGGGCAGGGCCTCGTAGCGGCCACCAGTCGCTTTCGCGGTGGCAGCGACGGTCAGCTCCCACAACGGGCGCGATGCCGCCCCTGGCCGCCCCGCACACTCGATGGCGACACTGCCCACAGTGGCCCGACCCAAAGTGAGCTCCAACGGCGCGATCCAGGCGCAACCCGCCCGCACCTCATCGACCATGTCAGCGATCTCCCGCTCGGACATCTCCTCCACGGGAGGCCCGTGCAAGACGGTGACGTGAAAGTTCTCCGGTCGCACAGGGGCGAGGCCCGGTCGGTGAGTCAGCTCCCGGTAGGGCTCGAACAGAGTCTCCTCCGCCCACTCGGGCGAGGCGAGCAGATGCCAGTGGTAGTCCCGGCGGCCTTCCGGCCAGCGGTGGATAACCGTGGAAAAGAAGTCCCGCACAGTCGATCTCCTTTCCTTTGCACGTAAACGGGGTTGCTTGGGGCAGGGCTGTGCATCCAGATGTTGGCCAACGACATCTGGTCGCATGGCCTGGAGGGACACGGACCGCTATCGCGGGCTCGTGATCACCGGCATTGCGCGATCATGTGCAGGCGGGTGCTGACGTTGTATCCGTACGCGGCCGCGCCGGCCGTGATGACCGGTTGGCGGTCCAGCAGCGTGGCCGTGTCGGGCGCTTCCGGCATCACCCAGACCCACGACGGCTCCAGATCGTGCTCCGCCGCAAAGTCCGCTACTTCCCGGATATGGGCCTGGTCGGCCACGACGAACTTGAACGCCGCTCGTTCTGCCGCTGCAAGCCGAGCGAACGCCGCGATCGCATCGGGTTTGATCCGGCGCTTGAGCGGGTCACCGCCGCCCATGACCGTCAACTTCGGCGACACGGTGTAGTGCCCAATAAAGGGGTTGATAGATGGGGGCGGCGCGATAGTGCCATTCGTCTCCACATGCACCTCAATGCCCCGGCGTCCCAACAGGTCCAGCATGGTGATGAACGCCGGTGCGCTCTGCCACAGCAGAGGTTCACCGCCCGAGAGCACCACCATACGAACCCGTGCGGGCAGCCGGTCCACCGCAGCCGCAACTGCCGTCTCCGGGCAGGTGACGGCCAAGTCGTAGCGCGAGGTGTCCCAGGTCTGGGCCGTGTCGCAGGGAGGACAGTGCAGATTGCACCACCCCAGGCGAATGAAGCCGCAGGAGCGCCCCATGTAGGGCCCTTCACCCTGCACCACATCCCAGAAGACCTCATTGATCGGCAGGTGCGTCTCCCGGTTGCGGCCATCGGCTGCCGGCAGCGGCAAAGCGGTGTGAGTCATGCCCCCTCCAGTCCGAAGAGAGTCATTCCGGCAATCTCACGAAGCCCCGCCGTCCGGTGGTGTGCGTCACCCAGCACCTTGTCCGCTGCAGGTAGGGCCTGCTCAGCCAGCGAAGCCGCCTCCTGCACCCTGCCTGCTGAAACCAGAATGTCGGCCAGGTCGTGGACGACGGCGATCGTGTGCGGATGTTCCGGTCCCAGCACCGCCATGCGCCCCTGGTACACCTGCCTTGCCTGCGATGCGGCGCTCTCTAGATCCCCGAAGCCCTGCAGGCACTTGGCCAGTAGGTTCCCCGCGGAGAACGTGAGCCGGTGCTCAGTGCCGAGGCAACGCTCGAGGTCGGCACAGACCGCGGTAGCCAGTTGTGTAGCTTCTCCCCATCGTTCCTGGTGGAATCTGATCCACGCTACGGTCAGGCGAGCCATCAGTACTCCGTCGTGCGACTGGAGTGCCTTGACCTCACCGAGCTTGATCGTTTCCCGTGCGATCGCCTCGGCCTCTTCCATCCGGCCCTGTTCTCCGACTGCATCGGCCAGCCAGGCGCGAGCTTGGAGCGTGTCTGGATGGTCCGGGCCGAGGATGCGAGACCGGCCCTCAACCGCACGACGGTGATACAGCTCCGCCTCGGAGAAGCGGCCCAGGCCGTACAGGGACAGGCCGAGAGTGAGGCGGGCCCGCCACGGGACGTCGTGGTCGAGGCCGAACTCTGCGTCGAGGTGTGGCAGGACCTCTTGGCACAGGCTCACGGCTTCGGTGAAGTCGCCTTGCTGGAAAGCAGTTTCGGCTTTCTGCAGGGCGTTGCTGAAGGACCGTGTCGTCATTTCTAGGGGCCCTTTCGTGATCGGTGATGAGATGGGTGTGTGCTGCTCTGCCCGGGCGGGCCGCGTGGGGCTAATGGGGACGTGGGACACGGGGAGCGTTACCGGCTGTCTCTGCGGCTATGGAGGCACCTGCAGCGAGGCGATTTCAGACGTATTCGCCGGCGGCAGGGAGGGCGACCCGGTCCAGGTCGAAAGTGGCAACGATGCCGTAGTGATCGGCGTTGGTGTTAACCCGCCGGTAGTCCACGATCGCGGGCACGAGTGCCGGGGTGACGTGGAACTGGTCCACGCGCAACTGTCCGCCCTTGCCAGTCAGGGCACGCAGTGAGGGATCGGGGCGGGAGTCGGCGAGGTGGGCGGCGACGTCGGTCATGTCGCCGTCGCGGAAGACCTCGCCCACGAGGCGGTTGCCCCGCCACGGGTCGGTAGAGCTCTTGCGTCGATGGCACCGGGAGGACCGGTTGTAGGGAGGGATGAGTGACCAGTCCGGCTCCTCGTCCCCCAACGGCATGTGGTTGATGTCGCCGCCGACGAGGCCGATGCCGCCGAATCGGTAGGCGCGGGCGATGAGCAGCTGGGCCTCCTGGCCGGCGGCTTCCACGGAGTAGGGGGTCAGATGAGTACTGATCGCTACGAGCGGGACCGGCCACTCCTTCGCGAGGCCCAGTGGTCGAAGCTGGAGGGAGCAGTAACCGTGGTGCATGTCCGTGGCGCTGTACCTGGTGTCGGTGTCCAGCCATTCCAGAGCCCTGGGTTTCCAGGCCACCGCGGGGTTCATCTGGCGGGATGGCGCGACGACAAGGTTCATGCCGAGCTCCTCACGAGCGGCCTTAGCCTGTTCGGGCCCGGCGAGCCATTCGACCTCCTGCAGCAGAAGCAGGTCCGGGTCCACGTCACGGATGGCGCCTACCAGCCCCTCCCATCGCCCATCCTGGTGGGCGCCGATCTGGGCGTTCTGGCTCATTACTGTCAATATCACGTGAAGTTGCTCCTTGCCTGTCGGATGGTTAGCTCGGGGAGCGTTGTCCGTCCCAAGGGCGGCGCCGCGCTGTCGTCGATCTGAGGCGACACCGCGTCATCAGCGCGAACGCGAAGTCTGCGGGTGCTCCAGGCCGCCGGGATCGGTGGCCGTGGGAATGGACGGCAGGACTTTTCCGGTCTCGTCCTGAAAGGCGGTGTCCATGAGGGAGTGGAACTGGCGGGCGCGTTCGTCGACGGCAGCCCGGGCCCGCCCTTCACGGACACGGGTCCACCACTGCATGCCTTCGGGCGTGGCGAAGAGAGCACGGGCGGCACCGTCCACCCCGGCAGGGTTTAGGGCTCCGACCCGGTACATCACCTCCCACGCAGCGACCCAGGCGTTGCGGTGCAGGTGCAGGCGCCGTTCCGCCGAGTCGAGCGGCGCCAGGCTTCCCCATATTGCGCGGAGACTGGGACGCTCCACCTGAGCCGCGAGTAGCTGCTGATGCATGCGTGCCGTCTCCAGAAGAGTCCGATCACGGTGCCGGCGCTCACTGAGAACGACATGGACGATGCCGGTCCCGGCGAGGGCGAGCAGCGCGGCAGCGGTCACATGGTTGCTACGCATGAGAGATTCCTTCTTCCAACAGTTCGTCGCAATGGTGCGAGAGCAGGCAGAGGGCAGGCATTTGTGGGCTTCTGGACTAGTGAGTGCATCCCGCTTAGTCGGTGGAACGCAGAGCAGCGGTGACACACCCGGTCGGGTGCTCGACGGCTAGAAGGGCCCCATCACGATCTCGTCTGCTTCGCGGTAACCGGGGTCGTCGAGCCGCTGTCGAGCGTGCTCCCGGGCCTGGCGATCGCCCCACGGAGGAGAGCAGCTGCTGCTGAGATCGACTCGCGGTCGCGCAGATGGATCGCGTGGAGCAAGTCTTCGGCAGTGGCCAGAACCGACATGTGCTTCAGAACGAGCAGTTCGGATTCCGAGAGTGCGCGGCCGAAGCCCTTGAAGAACCAATCACGCAGGCTCGGCTGCTTGGCCCACAACAGAGCTGGCCGCGCGAGGTCAATGACGGCAGCCATGATTTGGGACCGGCCGAACCCCGTGAGGGACAGGGCCTGAGACTGGCTCTGCCATTCCCAAGTTGCGGGGCCGAACGTGCCATGGCAGAAGGCGGCCGGTAAATCTCGTATGTGCTCCAGCACGATGGCAGCGGATCGCTCAACGGCGTCCTGCTGCGTCATGGGCATTAGTGCGCCGACCTGGCGGACGAGCGCCCGGATGCGTTGCACGTACAGAGCGGTGGCCCGAGTCGCTTGTGTCCGCGATTCGTCATTGCGCCCAGCACTGTCGTGCAGCACTCGTAGCAGGCGACCGGCCTCCTCGTGAACTCGGAGCAGCAGCTGGAGATTTGCGTTGTCGACGCGCCATCCCCTGGGTTGGACCGTCAGCAGGCTCCGGAGTCTCGGCTCGCTGGCAAGCAATCGCGGGCCGTGGCTGGGGCTGAGATGACGGATGGCGTTGCGGTGGGCGTAGATCTCGCGGCGGAAGTCGTCATCGTTGCGCGTGATACGGAGGTCGATGAGTCCTTGGGGTGAGGACATGCGCCACGCCCGAGCGCAACTGAGATCGGCCGGCAGCGCCCAAGCGGCCTGCCTTCCTACGTGGCCTCGGGCCCAGTCAGCGGCCTCGGCCGGTATGGCGGTCGGTGTCATCTCACTCTTCCAGAAGGTCAAAACAGGGCATGCTGGTTGGGTGCCACGTCGTGTTCCGGAGACGTAGGGGCAGGGATCTGTCCCGACCGCTCGTTCTGCAGGTCCCACAACTCCCGGAATAGGCCGCTGCGGTTCGCCAGGAGTTCAGCGAACGTGCCGTGCTGGACAACTCGGCCCATGCTGAGGACCACGATGCGGTCAGCGATAGCCACGTTGGTCAGGCGATGGGTGACGAGGACGACAGCGCGGTCGGCGGCGTGACGGCGTAGGCCAGAGAAGATGCGGTGCTCGGCTCTCGGATCCAGTGCAGCGGTCGGCTCATCCAGGACGAGTAGGCCAGCGGGGCGGTGGAAGGCTCGGGCGATTGCGATGCGTTGCCATTGCCCGCCGGATAGTTCCTGCCCGCCCCACCATTCTCTGGCGAGCAGTGTGTTCAGGCCGCTGCGGAGATCATCAATCACTTCGTCGGCGCCTGCCGCCCGAGCGGCATCAAGGACGGCGTCGTCTCCGTCGATCGTGGGCTGGCCGAGGGTGATGTTCTCTCGTGCTGAGAGGGGCCAACATGCGAAGTTCTGCGGCACTACGGCAACCCGTGACCAGGCGGCGTGTGCGTCAATGGTCCGGGTATCGGCTCCGTCCCAGTCGATCATTCCCTGATCGGGAAGGTAGAGCGCGGACAGGAGTTTGCTGAGGGTGGTCTTGCCTGATCCGTTCTCGCCCACCAGCGCCAGGATCTCGCCGCGCCGGACTTCCAGGGACACTCCGTCGAGGGCGGGCCGGTCGGTGTCCGGGTACCGGAAGGTGATGTTCTCAGCGCGTACGACCGTGGGCCCGGTGGGGGTCTCGGTGCCACGGGTGATGCGGTGGCCGCCGGCTTCGTCGATGAAGTCCGCCCAATCGTCCAGGTACATGCCGGTGCGGAAGAGTTGCGCGCCGTAGCCGATGATCCCGTCGAGGCTGGCGCTGACGCGGCTCAAAGCGAGGAACGCGGTGCCCAGGGCGGCCACGGAGATGTGACCAGTGAGCACGAGCAGGCCCAGGGCCGCCCAGACCACCGCGCTGGCGAAGCCGCCCGCGGCGCCGCCAAGCAGCGAAATCTTGGCGCTGCGCAGAGCGGCCTCGTCCGTGGTCTTGTCGATCTCTTGTCCGGTGGCGCGGTATCTGCCGATCAGGAAATCGGCCATCGTCCCGGACCGGATCTGGTCCGCAGTCTGCTTGTCGACGAGATACCAGCGCAGCATCCCCAGCAGTCGGCGGTCCTTCGCGGTGGTACGCGAGGCGATGTACGTGACGCGTGCCGCCCGCACACTCGCCAAGCCCTTGGGGAGCGCCGCGAGGATGAGCAACGGCAGCAAGATCGGATGCACAGCCGTCAGGGCGCAGAAGGCCGCGATCAGCGAGGCAGCCGCTCCGAGGATGTACTGGCACTGCGTGAGCAGATCACGAGAGACCTCTACACCACGGTCAGCGGCGTCCCAGCGATCGTTGTAGCCCGGGTTGTCGTACGCGGACAGTTCCGCATGCGTTGCGGCGTCCAGCAATTTCAGCTCGGCTTCGCGGGAGATCCTGGGGGCGAGCCGTGCCGAGAACGCCGTGCTCGCGATGCCAAGCAGAGCACGCAGCCCGATGGCTCCGACCACCACTGCGAGGGAGGGAGCCGCAGCCAGAAGCTGGTCCGCAGACAGGTGCCCGGACGTGATCACAGGCTTGATCACGCCAGTAGTGGCGAGCAGTCCGAAGGCTTCCAGGACCCCAGATGCCACCTCACAGAGAAGCAAGGCGATCACGGAGTTGCGACCCACCTGCCAGCCGAGTCCCAAGGCTCGCCGCATCAGTTGTGGCATGCGGCGTGCCATGGCACGTGTCGTGATCGCGTTGGCGACCTCGAGGCGACGGTCCCCTTGAGCGAAGAACTTCAAGTGCTCATCCGGCTGCGTCGCAGACGGCACGCCCTTCTTCGACTGTGTCATCAGCGCCGTGCCTCCTGAACCGCGGGGCTCCGGGGCATGGGCATGACGGGCACGCCGATTGCTGCGAGCAATAAGCGTGGACCGGTCACTGCGTGATCCAAGGCGTCTCCCTGAGAGCGAGGTAGGGCTGAGGCGACTTTCGACGGGCACGCTGACGCGGCTGAGGTGAGGGAGTTCGTCATGAGTCGCCTCCGCCTGCTGAGAGGTCGGCAAGAGCGTCTTCGAGTTCGTCGAGGTGGTTCAGCAGCAGGCGGATCGTCGTTTGCCGCTCCCGCCAGTGCTGCTTCAGATCAGCCTCGGCGGCCGGCGGAAGTCCGTATTCGGCGGTCGTGGCACCGTAGAAGCTGAACAACATGTAGAGCAGGGCGATCCGTACACAGGCCTGCGCCTCCCCGACGGGGAGGCTCGGGTTCTCGGCGTGATACGCGCCGACCATCGCCAGCGCGCATGCGATCCAGTCCGGACTGTTGGCGACGGTGCGTGGGTCGAAAGCGGCCCTGCCCAATTCCCAGGCCGGCATGGCGCGTGCGCCGCGGAAGTCGATGACGCCGGTGACGGCATCGGCGAGGACGATCATGTTGGTTCGGGAGAGGTCCGCGTGCAGGGCCTGTTCCACCAACTCGTCCGGCAGCTGCTCCCTCAACTGGTGCACATGCTGGTGCAGATCCTCTCGACGCTGGTCCAGGTCCAGCCGAAGTTGGTCAAAGTGATCGTGTTCCTGGCCGAGAGCCGTGACCAGCACGCTGCCGCACCTCGTCGCGGCGTCTTCAACGCTGCCCGTCCGCCAGCGGGACTGTTGCACCTTCTGCGGCATCGGGTAGGCGGCGAGCGCCCGGTGCATGCGCCCCATCACAGTGCCGATGTGTTCAGCCAGGGCAACTGTCATCGCTGCACTGGTCACTCGCCCGGGCACCTCGTCGGTTACCGCCCAGGCACAGCCCTCAGCGATCGTGACGAGGTCACCGTCTACGTCCGGCCATACGCGTGGGACGGGGATCCTGGCGGCGCGGCAGTATTCCGACATGTCCCAGGCGCTCCGTGCCGCAGCCACATCCGCGATGGGCCGGTACTCCTTGACGTACAGCCGCAGCCCATCCTCGGTCAGGACCCGCCGGTTGGTCGTGTCCGTGCCCATGTGCACCGGCTCGACCACATCGACAACGAGTCCGTACCGGTCCTCCAGCACATCAACCACCAGCGCCGCGCTGCGGTCGGAATCGTTCAAGTCCATGACCAGTCCTCGGAAGGTGAAGGGCGACGTGCGGTGAGCACGGTGAAGGCGTTGTCCTCCGTGAGGTGCCCGTCGTCCGTGAGCGGGGCGAGGGCCTCGGTGAGGCGCGTCTCGAATGCGCGGCGGTCGTTGCCGAACAGGTGCGGTGCCGCGAACGAGGTCGAGTACAGGTAGCTGGTGACCTGAGTGATCGTCCATGCGCGGCGCACAGGAGCGACCACGCTGGTCACGGCCGGGCGGCGTCGGTACGCCGCTCGGCGGACCGCGTGTGAGTGAGCTCACGTGCCAGCTACCGCGACGCTCCCTGTGAGACGGGGAGCGGCGATGTGCTGTTCCTTGGGTGGGCCGGGTTGAGGAACCACTTCCGGGCTGAGCCAACCCACCAGGTTCCCGAGAAAGCGAGCACCACGCCGACTGCGATGGGTGCATAGTTGAATGTCTCGATGGTCACCGGGGCGGCCTGGGGCAGCATGAACAGCAGGGTGATCACCACAACCCAGGCAACCGCCAGCACCCCGACGGGCTTGGACCAGCGGCCAAGGTGCCACGGGCCGCGCTGGAAGGCATCGCCCTGGCGCAGCCGCAGCAGCGTCGGAATGATGTAAGCGATATAGAGGCCGATCGTCGCGATGGACGTGACGGCCGCGTACGCGGTGCTGTTGAAGAGGTACGGCAGGCCGAGGACGAATGCACCGCCGGCGGCGAGCCAGACTGCGTTGGTCGGCGTGCGAGTCCCCGGATGCAACTTGTGCCACACCCTGGAGAAGGGGAGAGCGCCGTCGCGGGAGAACGCGTAGATCATCCGCGAGTTGGCTGTCACCGAAGCCATGCCGCAGAACAGTTGGGCACCGATCACGATGAGGAGCATCACCTTGCCGGTGCTCTCGCCGAGGGCGTCCATGAAGATCTGCGCCGGTGGCACCCCGGTCTTCGACGCAAGGGCGCCGGTGTAGGACTGGATAGCGAAAGTGAGGCCGAACAGCAGGACGAAACCGGCCGCCCAGGAGACGAGTATGGAGCGGACAATCCCCTTCGGCCCTTCCACCGAGGCGTTCTTCGTCTCCTCGGTCATGTGGGCGGACGCGTCATATCCGGTGAAGGTGTACTGGGCCATCAGCAAGCCGACCAAGCCGACGTAGACGGCCGAACCCCAGCCGGTGTTGTTGACGAACTCGGTGAACACGTACCTGGGGGACTGGTGGTGGTCGGGGACGAGCAGGAGGGCACCGACGATCACCACCACGCCGATCAGGTGCCACCAAACAGAGACCGTGTTGAAGAAGCCCACGATGCGCACGCGGAAGGTGTTCACGACGGCGTGCAGCACCAGGATGATGCCGAAGAGCGCAATGGTGTGCCCGGGGGTGGCGGCGTAGCCGAACTGCAAGTTCAAGTAGGCGTTCAGGAACGACGCGGCGCCGAAGTCAATGCCCGCGGTGACGGCGATCTGGCCGAGCGTGTTGAACCAGCCGGTGAACCAGGCCCAGGCGGGAGCTGATCCACGGGGAGCCAGCTTGTGGGCCCAGAAGTACAAGCCGGCGCTTGTCGGGTAGCTCGAGCAGACCTCCGCCATGGCCAGCCCGACGAATAGGGTCATCAGGCCAACGATGAGCCAGCCCCACATGATCAACGCCGGCCCACCCGTGTTCATGCCGAACCCGTACATGGTCAGGCAGCCGGACAGGATGCTGATGATGGTGAAGGAGACGGCGAAGTTCTGGCGCCCGGACATGGAGCGGTCCAGGGTCTGGGTGATGCCGAGTTCGGCGAGCCGCTCTTCTTCCGAAGGCGTAACGCTCGGTATATCCAGGGGCATGTATCTGCTTCCTTCGTCTTGATCCAGAGAAACGGCTGCCCAGCCACGGGGGTTGACGTTTCGGGTTCGTGGCGGGACTACGGTGCGGAGGCTTTGACGGCCCAGGCGCGGTGGCGGGTGAACAGCGTCTGGGCGGCGCCGCAGTAGCTCCAAGGCACGTCGGTGGCGTACGGACCGATGGCGTCGAAGACTTCCCCTGCTTCCCGGTGCCGGTTCGCGAACGACAGGGCATGCGCCAGGTAGTTGGCGTCGTCGTGGAAGGCGGCGTGTGGTCGGCTCGGGGCCCGGTAAGCCCACCAGTTGTCCCAGGCCTGCCCGGTCGACGGATTGTCCGTCCAGGGGTGAACGGTCAGTCCGTACCGATGCCCCTCCACTTCCATCCGCTGCCGGTGCATCTCGGCGAGGGCGACCAGGGGCAGGACGTGTATCGACAGGCCACGAGGAGCGTGAGCGCACCGTTCCTGCGCCCAGTGGAACATTTCACCGCCCGTGCCGTGCCAGGAGGGGAACATATAGGTGAGGAGTTCGTGGTGCGCCTCCCGATTCCATGGGTCGCGCTGCAATACCTGCCCCCACACGTGCCGCACCGTCGCACGCCACTCGCGATCACGATGAGGCGAGTGGAAACGAATTAACGCGAGCATGACAATGTGCGGGGATGGGTCGCTGGGCATTGCTTCAGCAGCGTCGACACAGGCCCCCCAGGCATGCTCCATCGCCTCACTGCGGCCTCGCCCCCGACCGTCTGCCATCGAGCGCAGAGCCAGCACGTGTGCCAAAAGCGCAAGAGCATGCGGAGACCGCGGCTCGGCCTGCGCCCAAGTGTCCGCGAACGTGAGCCGCACCCCAATTCGGGCGAGAACCTGAAGACGGAAGACACGCCGGTCCCAGTCCGTCCCCGTCGAAGCCAGGAGCTCCCGGGCGCCTTCCCAGCGGCCCATCGCCGAGTCCTCAACTACCACCCGCAATCGGGCATCGTCACGAGCCGGATGTCTGTCCAGAGCTGAGTCTCGACGCTTCACGGCTGCCCCCGTCCCAGGCGGACAGGCTCATACGAGAAGAGGCCGTGATGCCCCACACACAGGGCGAGTTCCGGCAGAAGCAGGTGACGCTCATCGTGCGACGTGGCCCGCATGGTGCGCAGGTAGAGCAGGGGCGAAGCGATGGTGGCCGTACCCTCAGTCGGGCTCTGGGACAAAGTTGGTATCGGCGTCATCAACAGTCCTCGGGTTACGTCCGGGAGTGGAAAGACCGTCTGGGCTCAAGGGCAAAGCGAGGTGAGCCAGAACCTCGTCTGCGCACCGGCGGCCGGTCTAGAAGTGGATCTTTGCGATCAGCTGAAACGCGCCCTGCACGCCGTCCCTGATACTCGGCGCTGCGGAGCTCCCGGCCAGGAAGAAGCCGAACAGCACACACACGAGGGCGTGGGCCACGTTCAGGCCGGCCTTCTTCACGAGGAGGAAGACGATCACGCCCAGGAGCACAACAGCGGAAAAGCTAATGACCAAGGGGCACCCCCGAAGAGGAGACCTTTCCGCAGCACGAGAGGGGCCGCCACGCCTTCTCCCATGACCGGACCAGTGGCAGGGGCAGTACGGGCCATATGCGTAAGGCCGAGGACACCTTGGACTCCGGTAGACGAGGTGAGGGACAACTGTGTATCCCGCAGCACGGAGGGCAGGTGTAAGCCGGAATGATCAGCTTCCAGACGGTTCGTCATGGTTCGTCGACACCGCGCGCTGCGGGAGTCCCAGAGTGACGGGAACACGCCCCGTGCACACATTCCCCAGGTGATATCACTGGAGTGATGTCAGTTCATCGTGGGGCAGTTGAGCTCATAGCCCGTGCTCAGCGGGGACGCCGCTGCGGGCCGCGGGAGGAAAGGTGCTTTCGCAGTCCCCACGGCGCTGAGCATCGAGGCGATGCTCAGCGATCTCTCAGTGGTCGTGAATGACGCGTACGCTCGAGGGCTCTGGACCGTGCCGCCGCCGTGACGGGAGCGAGGAACTGAACGTGACCGAGGCCGAGCAGACCCTCATCCTGTGGGACATCGACCGTACGCTGCTCTACGTCGGAGACATCGACCGTCAGGTGTACCGTGAGGCATTCGCCGAACTCGTCGGCCGCCCGGCCAAGTACCTGCCGGCGCGCGGAACCGGCGTCACCATGCCCCTCGCGATCCGATCACTGCTGGTGAACAACGGCGTCCCGGAGCCGGACGTCCACGACCTGGTGCCCCGCATGGTGGAACTCCTGCCACACCTCCTCGCTGCCCATGCGGCGGACCTCCACGAGCAGGGTGTGCTTATGCCCGGCGCCGTCTCGGCCCTGAAGGCGGTCCACACACGCACGGACCTCGTGCCGACGGTCGTCACTGGGAACCTCAAGCGCAACGCGATGCTCAAGCTCGAAGCGTTCCACCTCGACGGGTTCCTCGACACAGAGATCGGCGGATACTCCTCGGACGACGACCACCGACCAGCCCTCGTCGCTGTCGCACAAGAACGCGCCAGCGCCAAGTACGGTGCACCGTTCACCCGCTCTAACACCGTCATCATCGGCGACTCTCTCGAAGACGTCCGTACTGGACTTGAAGGCGGTGCTCTCGTGATTGGCATCGCCTCCGGCAAGACCACCGCCAACGAGCTTGCATCGGCCGGAGCCGACGTGGTCCTCGACAGTCTCGAAGACATTCCGCGGCTCCTGGAAGCGGTCGCCACAACGACCCGTGACCCCGACTGATCAGGGCTGCCAGCCAAATAAAATGCCTCACCTGGGCGTATCACCTGCGTGATACCAGAACATGCGTACCCCGCCTACGCTGTCGGACGCACACGAGGAACGGGGGTGCAATGCGAAAGCACGCTCGCGTATGCGCTGACTGCGGATGCCGGTCGAGCCTGTCTGCTGCCCGCCAGGCATGCCGAGATATCGGGCTGCCAGATGAGTCACTGACCAATCTGCACGATCACGCCACCACGGTGTACGTCGTACCCGCTGACGGAGCCGTGGTCCGCGTCACCCCTTCGGGGTGTACCCGCAGCTTGTAACGGGCAACCCTCTTTGGCGCATTGCACGCTCGAAAGAAAAGCAGGTACTTGACTGGGCGACAAGCGCGCCTGAAAGAGGTGTTCGGCGCTTGGGTCATGGTCAGTGTTGTGACCGCCGGCTCGGCAGGTATTGCTTTGGGGGCTGAGATGCAATGGCGTGGTACGGAGAAGCGTGACCGCGAGAACCGAATTGCGAGGAGCGGAGACACGGTGATGAGTGATCAGCAGCATCACGGATCGGTATGGCTCACTTCGCTCGCCCTTGGCAGCGACCTTCTGATCCTGGGGGACGCCGCACAAGTCGCAGTAACCGCCGAGTGGATCTCCATTCACACCCCTTACCTCCCACGGCTGCGCATCGGGAACGCATTGCTCTTCCCGAATCAGCCGACTCGTGACGACGTCATCGAATGGGTTCGGCATCTTGAGTTGAAGGTCGGGCCTACGGCCGCCAAGTTTGGGCGCATCGCCTGGCAAGGCGGAGTGCCTTCCGACGATGTTTACGCTGCCTTCGAGCAGGTGGGCTTCGAACCGTACGACAGCCTGAGCATGCAGGCAACCGCTTTGCATCCCCAGCAACGATCGACTGACGTTGTGATCAAACCGGTGTCTTCAGCCGCGGACTGGGATTCCCTGCTCAACTTCCATCTGCAGGCGAACCCTGTCACCAGCACGTCTGATGAAGACTTCCTCAGAACACGTCTCAACCTTTATAGAACCCAATCCGAGAAGGGGCAGGCAGCCTGGTTTACTGCGCTTCACCATAATCGCGTGGTGGGCTGCTGTGGTGTTGCCGTAGGTGAGCAGATTGCAAGATTGCAAGGGTTGGAGACCTCGACGTCTAATCGCCGTAGCGGAGTTGGTCGACAACTCGTCACTACTGCCTCTCAGTGGGCCCTGAACAGCGTAGGCGTACGACGCATCGTTGCTGTAGTGGATCCCGACTACCACGCCCGCCGACTCTTTGAATCCGTCGGGTTTGAACCCCACGACCTCGCTTGTGGGGTCGTTCCCACGGAATCCTACTTCCCGCCGGCCGACTGACATTCGGTTCTGCGGTCCTATTCGAGGAGAAGAGCATCCATGGCACCAACAGGCGCAGGCTCCTTCACTGTGACTCACCTCAACCCGACGATCGGGAGTGTCGTCTCAGGTGTTGACTTGAAGAAGAACATGGACGGCGAAGCAAGAGCAGCCTTGCGGGCCACTCTTGTTGAGCGGAAGGTCCTGTTCTTCAAGGAACAGCACCTGAATGTCGAGGAGTTCGAACGCCTCGGGCAGACCTTTGGCGAACTCTTCATTCATCCGACGATGCCGCAGCTACCCGAGAGCCCGTACATCAACCCGGTGGCCACCGAGCACGGGCCGGCGAAAGACTGGCACATCGGCGGACCCTGGAAGACCAACCCATTCGTCGCTGAACTGCTTCAGCTCAAGATCACCCCACCTGCGGGCGGGGATACCATGTGGGCCGACATGCAGGCGGCCTACCGGGCCCTGTCCGCCCCGATGCAGAGGCTGTTCGGGGACCTCACCGCGGTCTACTTGGGCGACCCTTCCCAGTACTCACCGACGACCCGGGCTAACGGCGGCGAACGTCTCGAAGTGGAACACCCGCTGGTCATCGACCACCCGGAGACCGGGGAACGTGGGCTGTTCTACAGCACTTCCGCTGTGCGGATCGAAGGCCTGAACGATCAAGAGCAGGAACTGGTCAGGCGTCTGCTCCTCGATCATGCAACTCAGCCTCGGTTCGTGGTGCGGTACCGATGGCAACCGGGCGACATCGCGGTGTGGGACAACCGTGCAGTGTGGCATTCAGCCGTCGACGACTACGGCGACGCACCGCGGCTCGGATGGCATGCAGCTGCGGTCGCCGACTGGCGGCCTGGCCGCCAGAAGCCTGCCGCGTGAGCACATCGCGCAGTATTCGGAGGGCTTGTCAACGTCGGCGATATTCCCCAGGGGGCCTGTCGGCGT